>JALSIP010000022.1 GCA_026989875.1 archaeon | reverse complement strand
CGGAAGCAAGCGCCTGAAGGCGCTGGTGGTCTCGGGCAGGGGTGCCTTCAAGCCCGCTAAGCTGAGCTGCTACCGCAGGATTTACAGGGAGATTTTCAGCAGGATTACCTCCTGGAGGGAGGCGAAGAAGTACTACACCCTGGGCACGGCTGCCAACGTGCAGCCCCTCAACGAAATGCGTGCCCTTCCCTCTCTCAACCTGAAGAGCACCAGCTTTGATGGCGCCGAGGGGATAAGCGGCGAGGCTTTCGCGGAGCGCGTGCTGGGCAGGCGCGTGGCGTGCTCCCACTGCCCGGTGGCGTGCATCCACATAGGTGCCCTGAGGGTGCCCTACGGGGATGAGCCCTACTTCTACAAGACACTCATGGTGGGCTACGACTACGAGCTGATATACAGCCTGGGCTCAATGCTGGGCATAGGCAGCGCCGAGGACGTGCTCAGGCTGATAAACCAGGTGGAAAGGCTGGGCATGGACGCCATAAGCACGGGTGTGGCGCTTGCCTGGGCTACCGAGGCTCTGGAGAGGGGCGTGATTTCGGAGCGCCAGAGCCTGGTGAGGCTGCGCTTCGGAGATGCCGCCAGCTACCTGAGAGCCATTGAGCACCTCGCCTCCGGCACAAACGAGTTTTACCGTGACCTGGGCATGGGCGTGGAGCATGCCTCGGGAGTTTACGGCGGCAGAGAGTTTGCGCTGAGCTTCGGGGGCAACGAGATGCCGGGCTACTGCACCGGCTACGGCGCCTACATAGGCTACCTCATAGGCTCCAGGCACAGCCACCTTGACGCCGGTGGCTACGAGCTTGACCAGAAGCTCGCCAAGGAGGCTGAGAGGCTGTCGCCGGAGGAGCTGGTGGACAGGCTGGTTGCCAGGGAGGTGGAGAAGCAGCTTCTCAGCACCCTGGTGGTGTGCTTCTTTGCCAGAAGCATCTACTCCCCCGGGCTGGTGGCGCAGGCGTTTGAGCCACTCGGGCTTGAGCTCACCCCGGAAGAGCTCATGGAGAGGGCGGAGAGGATATATGCAGAGAAGCAGAGGTACAGGCAGGAGCTGGGGTTCTCGGCTGCGGAGCTGAGGGTGCCTGAGAGGGTGATGGAGCGGGAAGCGCTCGGCAGCAGGCTGAGCAGGGAGTACTTTGAGAGGGCGCTTGAGTACTTTGCAGGGAGGTACCTTCAGTCTTCCAGCAACCTGAGGCAGGAGGCTCTGAGAGAGTAAACCACCTCCCCGCCCTCGTGAATGCTCATCTTCTCAACCACATGCCTGGGCACATCCGCAAGCACCTCAACCTCGCCGGAGATGCGCAGCCTGAGCATGGCTCCTCCCTGGGGAGAGATTTCCTTCACCACCCCCCTGAGCAGGTTCCTGTGCCTCCTGTTAAGCGGGATGTCTGTGCGTATGAGCATCACGTCCTCGGGGCGGATGCCAATGCACACCCGCTCCCCAGTCTCTGCACCGCCCCTCAGGGTGAGCACGGCTCTGCCAACCCTCACCCTGCACTCGCCTCCGCCAGCCTCCACAACCTCACCCTCGTAGATGTTGCACATCCCCGTGAACTCTGCCACGAACTTGGTGGCGGGACGGTACATCACCTCCTCCGGTGAGCCCACCTGCTGCAGCCTGCCAGCCCTGAGCACCGCTATCCTGTCCCCCAGACTGAGTGCCTCGTGCTGCTTGTGGGTGGTGAGGATTATGCTCATTCCCCTCTCACGCATCTTCGCTATAATCTCGTGCACCCTCGCCTCCATCACGGGGTCTAAGCTGGTGGTGGGCTCGTCCAGCAGCACGAGCTCGGGCTCAAGCACCATTGCCCTGGCGAAGGCTATCCTCTGCGCCTCACCACCCGAGAGAGTTCTGGCATTCCTGCTCTCGTAGCCTTTCATGCCCACAAGCTCAAGCGCCTCCCTCACCCTCCTGCGGATTTCACGCTCTGGAATGCGCCTGACCCGCAGCCCGAAGGCTAAGTTGTGGTAAACGTCGCCGGAGAACATCACCGGCTTCTGGAAGACCATGACCATCCTGCGTCTGACCTCAAGCAGCTCCTCGCCACGCAGCTTCAGCAGCTCCATGCCCCTGAAGAGCAGCCTACCGGAGCTGGGAGGCTCAAGCAGGTTGATGATGCGCATGAGGGTGGTCTTCCCGGCGCCGCTGGGTCCGAGCAGCGTTAGAAGCTCGCCCTCATGGAGGCTCAGGCTCACCCCGGAAAGCACCTCCCGCTCCCCGAAGCGCTTGCTCACACCTTCAAGCCTGAGGAGCTCCAATCCCGTACCTCCTGCGAAGATAGCCGGTGAGCAGGTTGAGCATGAAGGTGATGAAGAGCAGAATCAGCCCGAAGGCTATGGCGTTGGAGATGTCGCCCTTGCTGGTCTCCAGGGGTATGGCGGTGGACAGGGTTCTGGTTTTGGACAGGGTCACCACTCCCTGCTCTGTTGCCACGCTGTAGGCGATGTTGCCGCCCACCGTGAGTATCGCCCCCACCTCGGCAAACACCCTGCCGGCTCCTGCAAGCACCCCGGTGACTATTCCAAACCCAGCCTCCCTGAGCACCAGCAGCATCACGTCCTTTCTTCCGGCTCCTAAGGTGATGGCGGTCTCTCGCACGCTTATGGGCACGGAGTTGATGGCAGAGATGCTTACGCTGAGAATTATGGGGAAGGCAAGGATGAACTGGGCTATCACCATGATCTCCCTGGTGTAGATGAGCTCCAAAAAGCCCAGGGGTCCCCTGCGCATGAAGAACACAAACACCACCAGCCCCACAACCACCGGCGGAAGCCCCATGCCGGTGTTTATCAGGGTGAGGAGAAAGCTCTTCAGCGGAAAGTCCCTGAAGCAGAACACCACCGCCATGGGCACGGCGGCAAGCGCGGCAAGCGCCACGGCGGTGCCGGAGACCATGAGCTGAACCTTGGCGGTGCTCATCACGTAGGGGTCAAAAGAAAAGAGGAGGATGAGCGCCCTCTGGATGCCCTCCAGCAGGTACTCCATGCTCTAACCCTTCGGCGGCAGGGTTATGCCCGTGTAGGGCTCACCCTCCTCGTTGTAAAGCCCGTGCACCGTCACAGGAAGGTACTGGTTGTAGTTCTCCCTGTCAACTAAGGCGTCGGGGTAGAAGAGCTGCTCTCCGTTCTTCTTGTAGTCGGCTATCAGCTTCTGCCCCTCAGGCGAGGTGAGGAAGCCTATGTAGAGCATCGCAAGCTCATAGTTCCTGTCAGGATACTTCTTGGGGTTCACCGCTATCACGGCGTAGGGGTTGGCAAGCACGGGGTCGCCGCCCTTTACGGGACCCTCAACCATTATCTCCAGGTCAAGCTTGCCCCTGTAGGCTAAGAAGGTGCCGCGGTCGGTGAGGGTGTATGCCTGCTTCTCGCTGGCTATGGTGAGGGTCTTGCCCATGCCCTGCCCGGTCTCCTCGTACCAGTCGCCTCCAGGGGTTATGCCCGCAAGCTCCCAGATGGCAAGCTCCTTGGTGTGGGTGCCGGAGTTGTCGCCCCTTGAGACGAACTTCGCCTCTGCTTCGGCTATCTTCCTGAAGGCTTCGGTGATGTTGCTCATGCCGCGCACCCCAGCCGGGTCGCTGGCAGGTCCAACAAGCACGAAGTCGTTGTACATCACGTTGCGCCTGTTTATGCCCCATCCTTCCTCTAAGAACCTGTCCTCCTTGGTCCTGGCATGCACCAGCACCACGTCAACCTCGCCGTCCTTGCCCATGCGAAGAGCTGCACCCGTGCCCACAGCATGAACCTCCACCATGACGTTGTACTTCTTCTGGAACTCTGCATTCAGAACGTCAAGCAAGCCAGAGTTGTAGGTGCTGGTGGTTGTGGCGAGCACCAGCGTTGCCGCCTCCCCGGGGGTGGCTTCCTGGGATTCTCCTGCACTGGCAGGCTGTGACGCCTGGGCACTCTGCTCGCTCCCTGCCCCGCTCCCCTGCTCCGCCTGCTGGGTGCACCCGGCTATAACCAGAAGTACAGCCATGCACACCAGTATCAGTGACCTGCGCATCTCCTACTGCACCTCCTGCAAAAGGCGGGCTTGAGTGGTATATAAAAGTTGCGGTTGGGGTAAATAAAGTCGCTTACTAAAGGATTTCGGAGTGGGTGCGGTGCAGGCTGGGCTTTGTATCTTAATGTTTCTGTGCAAAACCAGAGAGGGCCGGTGGGGTTGTCTGATGCGATTGTTGTATGATGATACGGGCGGTCAATCAGCACCGGGTACTTCCCTTAGGGCTGGAAATTTGGCTGAAAAATAGGCGAGCTTGAGCACTCTTCGGTGCTTCGCCGCCTTGCCTCGCTTCGCTCGCTCACTTAACAGCAGGCATATAGCTTCTCTCCATCCAGCTTGCCAAAGCAACGTAAATCCGAGAAGCATTCTCAGCGGAGTATTACTTTTTTGAAAATAAAGTTAAAAAGCCAGAAAAATTTAACAGAGAATGGAGAAAAATAGGAGGGCAATACACCGGTAGCTTGTGATACATTTTTAATTTACACAACGTTAGTTTGCGGTGATGCATTGGATGAAGCTTGAGATATCTGTGCTTGGTCTGCTGATAATCCTGCTGTGGGGCTTCTGGGGTTTCCTCTACAAGTACGGAGTTATGAAGCTGGGGCTGCTTCCCACCCTTCTGGTAACCAATCTCGTTTACATGCTCAGCAACCTGGTGATTCTGCTCTACCTTTACAGGCGGGGTGTGAGCATCCCCTCTGTCACGCCTGCGCTGCTGGTATCTGTGGGCACAATTCTCGGAGTCATGGCATCCATTCTCTTTCTGGTTGCGCTGGAGAAGTATCCCGGGAGCATAGTGGTCCCGCTGACAGCCCTCTACCCCGCGGTCACCACCCTGCTGGCGGTAATGCTCATAGGCGAGAGGCTAAGCACAGTAAACGCCCTCGGCATAGCCCTTGCCATCCTGGCGGGCTATCTGCTCACCAGATAGCTGAAGCTTTTCACGCCGAGCGTTTACTCTCCTCAATGTACATGCTCACCGCTGTGGCAATGGCGGCGACCTTCTTGTCGTCCCTGAATGCCCCTGCCA
>JALSIP010000021.1 GCA_026989875.1 archaeon | reverse complement strand
GCTGCGCTGCGTTTACGAGATAGCAGAGGAGGTGCGCATACCCGTGATAGGCTGCGGAGGAATAAGCACAGGCAGGGATGCCGTGGAGTTCTTCCTGGCAGGGGCGAGGGCAGTGCAGATAGGCACGGCGGTGCTTTACCGGGGAATCACGGTCTTCAGGAAGGTTGCCCAGGAAATAGCCGAGTACTTGGAGGAGCAGGGGTACTCGCATGTTAGCGATATCGTTGGCGTTGCCCAGAGGTAGATAGAATGCACGAGATGCAGGTGGTTGAGGTAAAGAGAATAGTCAAGGAGACGAAGAGAATCAGAACCTTCATCCTGGACCTGGACGTCAACGCCATACCCGGGCAGTTTGTCATGGTGTGGCTGCCCGGGGTGAATGAGAAGCCGATGAGCGCCTCCTACACTAAGGGCGACCTGGGGATAACGGTGCTGCGTCTGGGGGACTTTACCAGAAGGCTGTTTGAGCTGAGCGAGGGCGACCTGCTCGGAATAAGGGGACCCATGGGCAGGGGCTTCAAGATTTACGGCGACCGGCTGCTGCTGGTGGGCGGAGGTGTGGGCGTTGCACCTCTCGCACCGCTCGCCGAGGAGGCGCTGCGGGACGGCAAGGAGGTCACGGCAATCGTGGGCGCGCTCACCGCCAGCGAGCTTCTCTTTGTTGACAGGCTGAAGAGGGCTGGAGCAAGGGTGCTCATTTCCACCGATGACGGCACCGCCGGCAGGAAGGGCTTCACCACAGACGTGCTTGCTGAGCTGCTGAAGGAGGAGAGCTTTGACCAGTGCTTCACCTGCGGTCCCGAGCTGATGATGGCGAAGGTGCTTGACATAACCAGAGAGCACAGGCTGCCCACCCAGGCGTCGCTGCACAGGTACTTCAAGTGCGGCATAGGAATATGCGGGCAGTGCGTGCTTGACGGAACAGGGCTGAGGGTGTGCAAGGAGGGTCCAACCTTCAGGGACAAGGAGCTCAGGAAGTCGCACGAGTTTGGAAGGTACTGGAGGAATGCTGCAGGACAGAAAATCTACTTTGGAAGGAGGTGAGCTGTATGAGTAAGGTTACCATAAGCCTGATAAAGGCGGATGTTGGAGGATACCCGGGGCACGTTGCCGTGCACCCGGAGCTGAAGAGTGCCGCTGAGCAGGTGCTCAGCGAGGGCAGGGAGACGGGAGTTATTGAGGACTTCCGGGTGCTTAGCGCAGGGGATGACTTGGAGCTGGTGATGAGCCACCGCAGGGGTGTGGACAGCCAGGATGTGCACGGCTTAGCCTGGAAGGCGTTTGAGAAAGCCACAGAGCGTGCCAAGGAGCTCAAGCTGTACGGCGCAGGACAGGACATGCTGAGCGATGCCTTCTCAGGCAATGTGAGGGGCATGGGTCCAGGTGTTGCGGAGATGGAGTTCAGGGAGAGGAAAGCTGAGCCGATTGTGGCGTTCATGATGGACAAGACCGAGCCGGGAGCCTTCAACCTGCCAATCTTCAGGATGTTTGCAGACCCCTTCAACACCGCAGGGCTGGTGATAGACCCGTCGCTGCACTCAGGCTTCAGGTTTGAGGTGTGGGACATAATGGAGCACCGCAGGGTGCTCATGGATACCCCCGAGGAGATGTACAGCCTGCTCGCCCTCATAGGCGCCAAGTCAAGGTATGTGATAAAGAGGGTTTACCCGAAGGAGGGGCATGCAATAGACAGCTCGGAGCCGGTGGCGGTGGTGAGCACCGAGAAGCTCTACCAGATCGCCGGGGAATACGTGGGCAAGGACGACCCCGTGGCTCTGGTGAGGGCGCAGTCGGGGCTGCCGGCGCTGGGCGAGGTGCTGGAGCCCTTTGCCTTCCCGCACTTGGTGAGCGGCTGGATGAGGGGCTCCCACAACGGTCCCATAATGCCCGTGAGCTTCTCCTCGGCGAGGTGCACGCGCTTTGATGGTCCCCCGAGGGTGGTGGCAGCTGGCTTCCAGGTGTGCAACGGCAGGCTCGTGGGTCCTGTGGACCTATTTGATGACCCGGGCTTTGACTACACGAGACAGAAAGCGCAGGAGATAGCCGAGTACATGCGCAGGCACGGCCCCTTTGAGCCGCACCGCCTGCCCTTAGAGGACATGGAGTACACCACGCTTCCGAAGATAATGGAGAAGCTGAAGCATCGCTTTGAGAAGGTGGAGTAGCAGCGCTTGGCAGGTGGATGGTGCGGGATATGATAGAGACCCCTGTGATAATGCTGAATGTGAAGGCGTACAGCGAGAGCATGGGCGCGAAGGGGCTGGAGCTTGCCAGAGCCTGCGAGCGGGTGGCTGAGAGCACTGGCGTGAGCATCGCCCTGTGCCCGCAGCAGACTGAGCTGGCGCTCGTAGCTAAGGAGGTGAGCATACCCGTGCTGGCGCAGCACGCTGAGGCTTTTGCCCCGGGTGCGCACACGGGCTACGTGGTGCTGGAGGCGGTTAAGGCGGCGGGTGCCACGGGCACGCTGGTGAACCACAGCGAGCACCGCATGAAGCTGGCTGACATTGAGGCGCTGGTTGCACGGGCGAAGGAGCTGGGGCTGTGCACCGTGGTGTGCACCAACAACATCACCACCAGCAGAGCCTGCGCGGTTTTTGAGCCAGACTTCATAGCGGTGGAGCCTCCAGAGCTCATAGGCACGGGGATTCCAGTCTCAAAGGCAGAGCCGGAGGTGGTGGAGAAGAGCGTGAAGGCGGTGAAGGAGCTCAGCCCCTCAACTAAGGTGCTGTGCGGAGCTGGAATAGGCACCGCCGAGGACGTGCGCGCGGCGCTGGAGCTGGGGGCGGATGGCGTGCTCTTAGCCAGCGGCGTGGTCAAGGCTGCCAACCAAGAGGAGGTGCTGCTTAGCCTGGCAAGAGGTGCGCTGTGAGTGCAGATGCACACCTGAGGCTGGCAAAGCGCTGCATGCGCTGCGGGTGATTTCAGCTGTCTCTCTCACAGTGCTACGTCAGCAACCCCCTCCATAACGGTGTAAACTTAATCCCGCCCCTCCTCCCAAACTTCGGTATATTTGTGCCAACCAAGTTTGAAGTACTCCTTCACAATCTTCAGAAACCTTTCGGCATCTCTTATTGCTTCTTCCGCATCACTCTTTGTGCATAAATCTCCCCTGTACTGAATGGAATGTCTCACAATTCTGTAAGAATCAAGTACTTCTAAAAACTCGCTAATCTCTGCATTTTTGGAGAACTTTTCTCTCAAATACATTATCATAGCTACATGACTTCTTTCTTTAACTCCCGTGGAAAACAGAAGAGCCCTTGCTGTGTGGAACATGCTTGTGTATGCAAGCAGGAAAGCAATTTCAAAGTACTGAATTTTTACATTCCCCTTCGCCCTGCTGAGGAATCTCTCAGCCAGCTTTAAGCTCCCAGTTATCTCATTCCTGTCTATTATTGCTCTTCTCAGTAGATTGTTCCTGAAAAGTTCATCAATGTTCATAAATCCGCACCGCACAAAACAACATGGCTTGATGTCACAGCCATTGCAAATTCATCCCTTTCTCTTTTCATCTTTCTCCATTCTCCGATAGATAAAACCATCACATTTACCTCCCTTTCCAGGACTGATTCAAGTTTTCTAATGTAATGATGTGGAATACGCTTTTTCTGTGAGATTATCAGAATGTCAGCATCGGATTTTGAGTCATAGGTTCCAGAAGCACAGCTACCGTAGATTGCTACTGTTGCTGCATCCATCTTTTCATGAATTTCTCTTGCAACAGGATAGATTGCTGATACCATGTAGAAGATTTTTAATTGCCTTACGAGGCGATTGTCCGCAAGAGAGTACAGGGAAAGATTGGCGGTGCGTTTTTCTTCAAGTATGCCTTCATCCCTGTAAAACCTCAAATAATAACTTGCGGTTTGCGGACTTATTTTAAGTTTCCTTGCAAGTTCCTTTAAATGAATTTCTCGGTTGTACTTGAGAAAATACTCAAGCACAACCCAGCCCCTGAATTTTTTCCACTCGTCAAAAATCATGATGTATCATACGATTGTTTGATTTATAAAACTTTCGTTTGATACATTGTTTCGTTCCACCATTCAGAAGGGCTGAAAATGTAGAACGACGGAGTTTAAAATTTTTGCTCCGGGCTGTTCTGCGTGCTCGCACCTGCAACGCAGCCGTAATCGTTAACCTCTCCCGGAGCAACTCCGTTTATGGCGCACTTCAGAGCAAGAATGGTGCCTTCGCCTGCAGCATGAATCAGCCAGAACGTTTCCGATGCCAAAAAGATAAGTGCCGTGAAAGAGCAAAAGCGCTTAAGTTTAATTTCCGACGGCTGCTTTTTCTCACCTGAAGATGAAGCTTAAAAGTGCCATAAGGCGCTGCATGCGCTGCGGGTTCTGCAGGGCGGGCTGCCCGCTGTTCCGCGAGACACTGAGCGATGGGAGCACAGCGAGGGGCAAGCTGCAGACGCTGCTTGCCCTGCTTGAGGGAGAAATTCCGGCGAGCAGGAGGGCGCTGCTGCGCTTATTTGAGTGCACCACCTGCGGTGCCTGCTCGGAGCTGTGCCCCGCGGGGGTGAGGTTTGAGGAGGTGCTGGAGGCTGCCAGAAGGAGCTTTCTGAGGGAGCTTGAGCTGCCGGTGCACGAATGGATGGTTGAGGCAACCCTCAGCACAGGCAACCCCTTTGCACGGGAGTTTGAGGCTTCTGTGAGAAGGGGCGGGACGGCGTTCTTCCCTGGCTGCACCTCACACTTCAGGGTGAGGGAGATTGAGAGCTCGTGCATAAGGCTGCTGGAGCGCTATGTGAAGGAGCTGAGCGTGCTGCGCATGTGCTGTGGTGCGCCGCTGCTCTACTTCGGAGGCGAGGCAGAAGAGTTCTTTGAGAGGAACATGCAGCTCCTGGAGGGTTTTGAGCTGATTGTGGCGCACTGCCCCACCTGCACAAAGGTGCTGAGGGAGCATTACCGGGTGCAGGTGCTGCACATCTCGCAGGCGCTGCTTGAGCTTGGGACTGAGCCCGTGGCTCCGGCACTGAGGGCAGCCTACCACGACCCCTGCCACCTCGCAAGGGGCTGCGGCGTGGTTGAGGAGCCGAGAGAGCTGCTGCTCAGAGCAGGTGTGGAGCTGGTGGAGCTGGAGCACTCCCGAAGAGCCACCGACTGCTGCGGCGCCGGCGGCGGCTTGCCCGTGAGCTTTCCGGAGCTCAGCGCAAGGCTTGCAGCGCGCAGGCAGGCTGAGGCTGTGAGCCTGGGCGCCGGGGCTCTGCTGACCTTCTGCCCCACCTGCTACCTGCACCTCAGCAGCACCGCGGGAGAAAGTTTAAGAGTGCTGGATGCAAGTGTTCTGCTGGCAGGTGGAGTGCATGAGGTTCGCCGAGAGTATTGATGAGGAGAGGTATGTTATTGCGACCTACTACTTGGAGACTAAAATGGAGCTTGAGCGTGCAGCCGAGGCTCTGGCAGCAGAGCAGAGCACGGGCACCTGGGTGAGGGTGGCTTTTGAGAGCGACGAGCTTATCTCAGAGTACAGCGCACGGGTGCTGGAGGTTGAGAAGCTGGGAGAGAGCAACGGCATTAACAGGGGGAGGCTGAGGCTTGCCTTTCCCCACAGAAACTTCGGCGCATGCCTGCCCATGCTGCTCACCACCACCGCCGGCAACCTGTTTGAGATGGGCGAGTTCAGAAACATCAAGCTCCTTGACCTGGAGTTTCCCGGGAGTTACCTGAAGAGCTTTAAGGGTCCGAAGTTCGGAATTGAGGGCTGCATGAAGCTTCTCGGGATAAGGGACAGACCCATGATAGGGACGATTATCAAACCCTGCGTCGGTCTGCCACCCAGGAAGTTCGCGGAGGCATGCTACCTCGCCGCCAGGGGGGGTGTGGACTTCATAAAGGATGACGAGCTCATCGCAAACCCCGAGTACTCGCCCTTAGAGGAGAGGGTCTCAGAGACCATGGAGATGCTGGACAGGGCGGATGAGGAGAAGGGCGAGAAGACCATGTATGCGGTGAACATCACAGACGAGGTTGACAGGATGATGGATAACGCGGACATCGCCTTGGAGAACGGCGCCAATTGCCTGATGGTGAACTTCATAACCGCGGGCTTCTCGGCTCTGAGAATGGTGTGCGAGGACCCGAGCGTGAATGTGCCGGTGCACTGCCACCGGGACATGTTTGCAGCCTTCACCAGAAGCGAGGTGCACGGCATAAGCACGGTGGTGGTGAGCAAGCTTGCACGCCTCGCGGGAGGCGACCAGGTGCACGTGGGCGCAATTCTCGGCAAGCTTTACGAGAGCATTGAGCAGGTGGTGGAGAATGCCGAGGTGCTGAAGGCTGAGATGGGCGGGCTGAGAAGGGCACTCCCGGTGTCCTCTGGTGGTCAGCACCCGGGGAAGGTGCCTGCCAACGTGAAGCACCTGGGCAGGGAGGTGCTCATCCTCGCTGGTGGCGGGATTCACGCACACCCCGCAGGTCCGGAGGCGGGAGCGAGGGCGATGCGCCAGGCGCTGGATGCGGTGCTCTCGGGTGTCAGCATAGAGGAGCACGCAAGAGAGCATGAGGAGCTGAGGCAGGCTATAGAGAAGTGGGGAGTTTATGAGCAGTGAGATAGGCGAGGTTCTGGCACAGGCGCTGCCCTACATCCAGAGGTTCCACGGCGAGTACGTGGTGATAAAGTACGGCGGGCATGCGATGCTGGACGAGGAGGCGAGGCTCTGGACGGTCAGGGATACGGTGCTGCTGCGCTACGTGGGCATGAAGCCCGTGGTGGTGCATGGAGGCGGTCCGGAGATTACCCGGGCGATGGAGAAGTTCGGAAAGGAGCCCAGGTTCGTGGCAGGACTGCGCTACACCGACGAGGAGACGCTGGACATAGCCAAGATGGTGCTGGTGGGCAAGATAAACACCGAGCTGGTCTCCCTCTTCAATGTCTCAGGCGCCAAGGCAGCGGGGCTGTCTGGCAAGGATGGCAGGCTTATAATGGCGAGGAGGAGGAAGGTGCGGGTGAGGGAGAAGGATGAGGAGCGGGAGGTTGACCTGGGGTATGTGGGGGAGATTGAGAGCATCAACCCCGAGCCCATAGAGATACTCTGCGAGCACGGCTACATACCCGTTATCTCGCCCATCGGGCTGGCTGAGGACGGGGCAAGCCTGAACATCAACGCCGACACCGTTGCGGGGGCGATTGCAGGAGTGCTCAGGGCAAAGAAGCTCGTCATCCTCACCGACGTGCCTGGGGTGCTGCGCAGGCTGGAGGATGAGAGCTCGCTCATCAGAGAGCTCAGGATTACCCAGATTAAAGACCTGGTGAGGAGAGGTATCGCAAAAGGCTCCATGCTGCCGAAGCTTGAAGCATGCAAACAGGCGCTGCTGGAGGGCACGGAAAGGGCGCACATCATAGATGGCAGGGTGAAGCATGCGCTGCTGGTGGAGCTCTTCACCGACTCTGGTATGGGAACGATGATTACCCGGTAATTTCAGCTGCCGAAAAACAAACTTTATGCCAGTCAGAGAGGGCATTACTTCTATAAGGTGGTCAGCATGGGGTTTGATGCCTTCGTGATTGAGGGGAACAGGGTGGTCTACTACAGCAGAACCGGGCAGCAGGTCTGCTATGAAATGAGGGAGAGAAAGAAGCGTTAGTCCAGCTCTGCAGGGTCGGTTATTCTCCCGGTAACCGCGCTCGCAGCAACCACGGCGGGATTTGCAAGGTAAACCTCGCTTTCCGCGTGCCCCATCCTCCCCACAAAGTTGCGGTTGGTGCTTGAGATTGCACGCTCACCTCTGCCCAGCACTCCCATGTACCCGCCGAGACAGGCACCGCAGGTGGGTCCGGAAACAAAGGCGCCCGCGTGCAGGAATACCTCAACCAAGCCCTCCTCAACCGCCTGCATGTACACCTTCCTGCTCGCGGGCACCACTATCATCCTGACGTCTGGATGAACCTTTCTGCCCATGAGAATCCGTGCCGCCACCCTGAGGTCCTCTATTCTGCCGTTGGTGCAGGAGCCCAAGTAAGCCTGGTCTATGGTGATGTGCCCGAGCTCGCTTGCAGGTGCGGTGTTGCTGGGCAGATAGGGCTTTGCAACTGTCGGAGGAATCTCTTCAGCGCTGTAGCTGAGCTCCTCAGCATAGACGGCATCAGGGTCAGGGTGAACCTCGGTGTAGCCTCCCCTGACCCTGCCCCGGAGGTGCTCCCTCACCCTGGCATCCGGGGGCATTATCCCCGTCTTTGCCCCCGCCTCCACCGCCATGTTGGTTATGCTCAGCCTGTCCGAGAGGGAGAGGTGCTTCAGGGTGCTGCCGTGGAACTCCAGGGCTCTGTAGAGGGCACCGTCCACACCTATGTCGCCTATTATGTGGAGAATCACGTCCTTGCCCATCACGTGCTCCCCGAGCCTGCCGTCCACCTCAACCTTTATGGTCTCAGGCACCCTGAACCACAGCCTGCCGAGCACCATGGCGCTTGCAGCCTCTGTGGAACCCACACCCACACAGAAGGCACCGAGGGCACCGCAGGTGCAGGTGTGGGAGTCTGCCCCCACCAGCAGCCTGCCGGGTGCAGCAAAGCCCTCCTCAAAGAGCACCTGATGGCAGATACCACCCCTGCCCACCTCGTAGTAGTGCTTTATCCCGTGCTTCCTGGCGAACTCACGCATCGCCTTTGCCTGCTCGGCGCTGGGAATGTCCTTGTTGGGAACGTAGTGGTCCTGGACAAGCACGGTTATCTCGGGTTTTGGCTTTGCCCGCTCCCCGAACCTCTCAAAGGCTTTTATCGCCGGCAGAGCTGTTACGTCGTTGAGCATGACGCAGTCAACTTCTGCCTCCACAATTTCCCCGGGTGAAACCTCACGCTTCCCCGCCTTCTCTGCCAGTATTTTCTCTGCCATTGTTGCGCCCATGCTCTGGCTGAAAAAGGTTAACAAAGGTAAAGGCTATCTCCTGCGCTTCTTCCTGTAGTAATAGTAGTCCGCCACCACCGCCAGCGCTGCGAGAATCACCACCAGAGCTATGAGCACAACCACCCACCTGACCACCGGCTTCGGAAGCTCAAATTCTGGTTTCTCCTCGGGCACCCCGGTGGCAGCCTCCTCGGGCGGTGCCTCCTCAGCAGGCGGCTTAACCTCCTCCTCAGGAGGCGGGGGCAGTATTATTTCCGGCTTCTCCTCTGTCACAGGCCTGGTGACCGCCTCTTCGGCTTTCTCAACCGCTGCTATGGCGAAGTAGCTGAAGCCGGGACTCTTGGCGGTGTAGTAAACATAAACCGCATCCTCCCCCGAAACCTCGGTGGGAAGCTCGTGCCATTCGCCACCCTCATACCTGTACAGGCGCACCTGCTCAACCCCTGCATCCCTCTCCCTGAGCCAGCGCTTGGGCACGCGGAAGTTTATCTCAACGCTGCTCACGCTTCCAGGGGTGATGGTGGCATCTATCCGGATGTATGCAAGAATGTGCTTCGCCGGTGCGGAGGGCAACTCCCCTGGCTTGGGGATGGTCTTCCCGGTTATCCTGCCTCCGGCAATCCAGTCTGAAGCCGCTATTTTTACAGTGTGGAAGTATATTGCACCGTCTGCGGAGATGTTGAAGATTTTAGTCTCTCCCGGCTTTATTATGCCAATGTAAATCTTGAAGGTGCCCGGGGGTATGGTTACAGCGCCCACACCGCCGCCTCCACCAGGCGGAGGTGGCGAGGTGACGGTGAAGCTGACCTTGGGAGAGGAGAAGTAGGGCTTTATGCTCTTGCCGGTGTAAACGTAGGCAGCGGCGGTATAGCTGCCGGTGGTGAGCTGGGAGGTGTCTATGGTTATGGTGTAGTTCATCACGTAGGTGCTGTTGTCTCCATAGCCATAGCCATAGCTGAAGTTGTAGTAGTTCCCGTCGTCGTAGGCGTAGCCGTAGCCATTGCCGTAACCGTAGGGTCCCAGGGTGCCTGCGGGAGTTATGCTGACCCCGCTGCCCGAAATAAGGGTGCCGTTGGGATAGAAGTACCAGGTGACGTTCTGCGCACCCGTGAGGTTGAGGGAGAGCATCTGGATGGGTATGTACTGGTCGGGAGAGGTGAGCTCAACACTCACGTTGAAGGTTATGGTGCCCCCCTTCTGCACCGTCTCCCTGTCTGCTTTTATTGAAACCTTAACAGCGCCAGCCGGCACGGAGAGGATTAAAATGGCAACAACCACCAGAGTTACCAGTATGCTGCCTGCCCGCCTCATTTCACAGCAACCCCTCGCACCTGAACAGAGATATTTGGGATAAAGTAGTATAAAAAGGTTTCGTCACGAAACTGTTGCAATTGCCGAAGAGAGGGTGTGCGTATTCTCGCAGCAGAGCCGGGGACTTCCGGCAGCCGGCACATGCGGTCTGCAAAACTAATTTAAACCACCTGGGAACAGGTTACCTGCATGAAGCTTCTGGTGAGCCCCAGGGGTGCAAAGGGTGCTCTGGAAGCTGTGAAGGGCGGCGCCGACATAGTTGACGTTAAAAATCCGCAGGAGGGCTCCCTCGGAGCATCCTTCCCCTGGAAGGTCAGGGAGGTGCTGGAGGCTGTCAGGGGAAGAGCCGAGGTGAGCGCCACCGCCGGAGACCTGGACTTCAAGCCCGGCAGCGCAAGCCTGGTGGCTCACGCCCTTGCATCGCTGGGAGTGGACTACGTCAAGGCTGGACTCTACGGGGTGCGCACACCTGAGCAGGGGGTTGAGCTTGGAAGAGCGCTGGTGAGAGCCGCCTCCGAGCACGGCAGCAGGGTTGTGCTCGCCTGCTACGCCGACTACCGTGAGATAGGCTCCCTGCCTCCGCACGAGCTGCCGGAGGTTGCACAGCGGTGCGGCGCTGACGGTGTGATGATAGACACCGCCAAGAAGAATGGTGTCAGCCTCTTCAGGTGCATGGACATGAGCTCGCTCAGAGCCTTTGTTGAGGATGCGCATGAGCACGGGCTTTTCTGCGCCCTTGCAGGCAGGCTCTCCCCGGAAGACCTGAGCAGGGTCAGAGCGCTGGGTGCAGACATCGCCGGTGTTAGAAGCGCCGCCTGTGAGGGCGGCAACAGAAGCGCCGGAATTTCGGCGGAGAGGGTCAGGATGCTGAAGAGGCTGGTGGAGTGATGCGAAGCCTTGAAGCGCTGGAGGAGCTGAGGAGGCTAACCCTGCTCATGGTCTCGGTTCACCTGCTCTTTCTGGTGGCTGGCTACCTCAGCGCCTGCTTCGGCTTTGACTGGGCGCTGAGCATGCGAGACGAGTTCGCAGCCTCCCTCGCCACCCACAGGCAGATTCAGAGCATACTGGGGATGGTAGAGCAGGGCAGAATAGCCCAGGCGATTGCTCTGACCTTCGGCTACAACCTCGCCAGTGGAGCGCTGCTCGCCACCGCTGCAGGCATGCTTCCGCCTGCCACCGTTATTCTTGCCGCCTGGCGAGCCTTCTACGTGGGGCTGATTTACTGCGACAACCTCGGCAGCTATGGCTATGTTCTGCTGGTGGCCGGGACGGTTGCCTTAGAGTTCACCGCCTACAGCATCGCCTCCGCCGCTGGAATAAGGCTCTTCTTAGATGCGCTTCGGGGTGAGCCGCGCAGGGGGCTGCGCGTGCTACTCTTCACCTACCCCTGGGTGGTTTTGCTGCTGCTGGCTGGAGCGGTGTGGGAGATAGGCGGGCTGCACTTGATGAGGTGAGGCTGTGAAGCTGCTCTGGATAGACCTAAGCAGCGGGGAAACCTGGGAGGAGGAGGCTGAGGCTGAGAGCATGGGCGGCAGGGGGCTTGGGGTTGAGCTGCTCATCAGGCACCTGCCCAGGGGTGCGGAGCCGCTGGGGGAGCGCAGCATAATAGCCTTCTGCGCCGGAGTGCTCACGGGCACGCCCGCGCCCGCCTCCGGCAGAGCCTGCGCGGTGGCAAAGTCCCCCCTCACGGGGACGGTGTTTGACTCCCACTGCGGCGGCAGCTTTGGCTATTATCTGCGCAGAACAGGCTACCTCGCCTTGGTGCTCACGGGTAGAGCAGAGACCTGGAGCTGGCTGCAGGTTAGCAGCGGGGGTGTGGAGCTGGTTGAGGAGCCGGAGCTTGCGGGAAAAAGCACCTCAGCCACGGAGGCGGTGCTGAAGCGCAGGCTGGGGAGGTGTGCCGTTGCCAGCATCGGCATAGCCGGCGAGAACCTGGTGAGATTCGCCTGCATCATGCACGGCTCCAGAGCCTTCGGCAGGGGCGGGCTGGGGGCTGTGCTGGGCAGCAAGAGAATCAAGGCTGTGGCTGTGCAGGGCAGCGCTGCGATACCGCTGGCAGAGGCTGAGAAGCTAAGGCAGAAGGCGCTGGAGTGCCACAGGAAGCTGCTCTCAAACCCCGCCTGCATGACGCTTAAGCGCTACGGTACACCCAACGTGCTGGAGAAGGTGAACTTGCTTGGAGTGCTGCCCACCCGCAACTTCAGCTCGGGCGTGTTTGAGCAGGCTTATGCCATAGATGCCTGGGAGGTTGCCAGGCATGTGTGCGCAGAGGAGGGCTGCTACGGCTGCCCGCTCAGGTGCGGAAAGAGGGTGAAAATCGGTGAAGCTGAGGCGGGCAGCTTGGAGTACGAGAGCCTCTTTGCCCTGGGGGCAAATCTGGGCATAGGCAGCCTGGAGCAGGTGGTCAGGCTGGCTCAAGCCTGCGATGAGCTCGGAATGGACACCATCTCAGCCGGGGGCACGATTGCAGCCTACTTTGAGCATCTGGAGGAGCATGGAAAAAGCTGCTGGGGAAATGCAGAGCTTGCGGCAGAGCTTCTCGCAAAGATTGCCAGAAGGCAGGAGGAGGGGGCAGCACTGGCAGAGGGAAGCGCAAGAGCTCTTCCAGAGCACAGCATGAGCGTTAAGAGGCTTGAGCTCCCCGGCTATGACCCCAGGGGCGGCGTGGGAGTTGCCTTAGCCTACGCCACCTCGCCCAGGGGTGGCTGCCACCTTCGTGCCCCGGTTTACGTGGACGAGTACCTGAGCCAGAGGGTGGACAGGTCTGCGAAGGAGGGCAAGGCAGAGCTGGTGAAGCTCAGGCAGGACCTGCATGCAGCTATAGACTCGCTGGTGCTGTGCAGGTTCACGGCGAGGGCGCTTGATGCTGGGGACTACGCTGAGCTGCTGGCTCATGCCTCCGGAGAGGAGCTCAGCGCTGAGGAGCTGCTCCGGCGGGGTGAGAGAATCTTCTGCACCGAGCTGAAGTTCAACCGCAGGGAGGGAGTGGGGGAGCAGGAGGACAGCCTGCCGGCAAGGCTGCTTGAGCGGGCGCTGCAGGAGGGCGCCTCCGCGGGCATGCGCGCCACTCTTGAGCCTCTCCGCGAGTACCGCAGGCTCAGGCGGTGCTGACTCAGCTCACACCCAGGTCTGAGGCGGTGAGCAGGCGGATGCTGGCTGGTTTCTTCACGATGTTGCCCACCTTTGCACCCACTAAGCACTCCACCTCCTTCTCTGCCGCAATCTCAACCAGGCGCTGGGTTATGACGCCGTCAAATATCACCACCGACACCACCTCCTTGGAGTTCTTGAGAGCCATTGCCAGGTCTCTGACAGCCACCTCTTTTATTATGTTGGCATCCTTGTCCAAGAGAAAGGCTTTGAGCGTGCCCGAGAGGTCTGTGAAGAACTTCCTGAAGGTCTCAAGTTTGCCGTTGTCCGGCGCCGCGGCAGCCTGCTTCTTCTGCTGGCGGGATTTCCTGGAGGCGAAGGGCTTGGGCTCCTCCTTCTTCTTAATTGAGAGGTAGTCCATCACCTGCTCCGCGGGCACCTTGTTGCGCAGCGCCTTGAATATCTCCTTCTTGGTGAGGTCCTCCACCTCCTTGCCATCAGGCGCTCTGGCAACAAAGTCAACCTCAGCCACCTGAAGAAGCTCCCTGAGAATCAGCTCGCCGCCCCTGTCTCCGTCAACGAAGGCTGTAACCGTCTTCTTCTTGCTCAGCGAGACTATGGTCTTGGGGATGCTGGTGCCCTCCACCGCTATCGCATTCTTTATGCCGTACTTGAGCAGCAGCAGCACATCCGCCCTGCCCTCCACCACGATTATGGCGTCGCTCTCGTCTATGTTGGGACCTGCCGGAAGCTTCTCCGGACCGTACTCCTGAATCTCCCTGAGGCGGATGCTCTCCTTGACCTCCTCGGTTATCTCTATGCTGTCGGGGGTGATGTCCTCAACCATGGTGGTGAGAATCTCCTTGGCTCTCTCAACCACACGCCTGCGCTTGCTGACCCTCACGTCCTCTATGCGCTCAACCACCAGCTTAGCCTCGCAGGGTCCGACCCTGTCAATGGTCTCAAGGGCAGCCGCGAGGATGGCTGTCTCTATCTTGTCCAGGCTTGATGGCACCTTCACCGTACCCCTTGACCTGCCGCCAACTGACTCAACCTCCACTTCTATCCTGCCTATCCTGCCGGTCTTCTGGAGCTCCCTCAGATCAAGGTCGTTGCCCAGCAGCCCTTCCGTCTGACCAAAAATTGCACCAACAACATCAGGCTTCTCAACCACGCCGTTGGTCTCAATCTTTGCGTGAATGACGTACTTAGTTGTACCCAGGTCAATTTTACCCATCCTGTCATCCTCCTTTCAGCCCCAGAAAAGCAACTGCTCGGCTGTAACTGCTCACTCTCCCGCTCCTCTACTGCGCTCTTCCGCTCCTCTACCAGAACCTCTGTGAGCATGGTCAGTGCATGAGCCGTGAGCCTGTGAGCAATTACTTTCCTGGGTTGTTAGATTCACTTCTAAGTAACGTGGCAAAGTTTTTTAGCACAGCCTGCAAGCTGTGTGCATGCGGCGGGCTGCTCTGGTGGTGCTCCTCCTCACCCTCACCACCGTGCATGCGGCACCCTTCCTGGGTATTGAAGGAGCACCCGAGGTTGACCTGGGGGTTGCGCTGCTCTGGGGTGTGGTGGTGGGCTGGACCTTCGCCACCGTGGGCGCCTTCGGGGGCATACTTGCCGCAGTCGGGCATCTCAGCATCCTGGGGCTGGGAGGCTTTGCATCCTCTGTGGCAGAGACGCAGCCAGAGCTCAGCAGGCAGATTACAGACAGCATCAGGGTCTCAAACCAGTGGCTGGTGGGCTTCTCTGCTATCGTGGCATGCCTGAGCTACCTGCGCCAGGGCAGGCTGGTGGCTCCCCTCAGCATCTCCCTCGGAGGCGGCGCCGTTCTCGGAAGCTTCCTGACGCCCCTGCTCACCGCCGGCAGGCTCAGCCTCAGCAGCTATCTTGGCTTTTTCGGAGCCTTCACGCTGCTCGTTGGCGCCTACCTGCTGTGGGAGAGCAGGCAGAGAAGACGGGATGAGCGGGGTAGGGTTGAACTCCTGCAGCTCGGCATGCGCAGGGTGTGCTTCAGCTTCGCCGGCAGAAGCTACAGCTTTCAGCCCGTGCTACCCTTCACGGCAGGCTTCTGCGTGGGCTCCTTAGCCTCGCTGCTCGGCGTTGGCGGCGGCTTCCTGTACGTGCCCTTCCTCACTTCAGTGCTGCGCCTCCCCTACTTCATAGTCGCCGGCACCTCTGCCTTAGCCGTGCTGGTGGGCATGGCGGTGAGCATCTCCACCTACATGCTGGTGAAGAAGGTCACGGTGGACTTCACGCTGCTCGCTGCAGAGCTTGCAGGTGTGGCGCTGGGCTCGGTGATAGGCGCAAGAACCTCGGCAAGGCTCGGCGAGACGCACCTGAGGCTGCTCTTCGCCCTGCTCGCCTTCTACGTGGGGCTGCGCTACCTCACCATGGGTTTTCTGGGTGAGAGCCTGCTGCCCCCATGACTCAGCTCCTGCCCTCCTTCTGCTCCTCCTCCTCTTCAAGCCCCTTCTTGAACTCCTTCCTGGCTTTTCCGAGGGAGCGTGCGAGTTCAGGAAGCTTGCTGCTGCCGAAGAGCAGCAGCACTATCAGGAGAATAACCAGAAGCTCCTGTCCGCCAAGCCACGGCATGCCATCACCTCAGAAGCTGCCCATGAGTTTGGGGATCATGCTCTTCACCGCAACGAACACCAAGTAGGCGAAGAAGCCCATGGGTATTGCGTACTTGAACCCCTTCTTGAAGTCTCCGTACATCACCACACCCATCATCACCGCACCGCTCACCGCCTGCGCAACCACGTACATTGAGAGCGCGGTCATCACCTTGCTTATCTCCTCCAGAGGTATCTCTCCCGCACCGGCACCGGAGACGCCCGCCATAGCCTGGGACATTATCTCTGGCAGAGCCGCCACAACGCCCATGACAAAGGGTCCGGCAAACAGGCTTGCCATGGCTAAGAAGGACACCTGCTGAGAGGTCAGGGACTTCCTCTCCCTCTGAATCATCCTCACAGCCCTTATGTCCTCGCTCACCTCCTCCAGCACGTCGCTTATGGGACCGCCACTCTCTATGCCCTCCAGCAGCAGCTGCATGGCACGCTGTATCTGCACCGAGCCGCTGCGCCTTGCAAAGCTGAGCAGGGCATCCTTCAGGCTCCTGCCCCTGCGCATCTCCAAGGTAATCTGGGCAAACTCATCGCTCAGGGCGCCGTAGTCGGCTTCGGCAATCTCCTGAATCACCGCCTCCAGCACCATGCCCGTGCGTATGCTCACAGCCATGTGGTGCAGCGCATCCGGCAGCGCCTCCTCCATCTGCGCCCTGCGCTTCTCAGCCTGCATTCTGGGTATGGCAACCATGAGCGCTATGACCGTGAGCGCCACGATTCCGCCTGCGAGGGGACTGAACACCAGGGTGAGCAGGATGAACAGAAAGACAGCGAGGAAGAGGAATATTCCCACCCATTCGGAGGCTGAGAGCATTATGTTGGCATTAGCCAGCATCAGCTCCATTGAGCTCAGAAACCGCCTGGGTATCAGGAAGGACGGCACCCTGAAGCGGCTTATTATCCTCCTGAGTCTGCTCTCCTCAGCCATCTCCTACACCTTCGGCTCAAACCTCTTTATCATGAAGCTCATGTACAGCCCCACACCGAAGAACGCCAGATAAAGCACCCACATCAGCTCTGGGGGCATGGGCAGGGAGCGCATGGCTATGCCCATGGCTATGACTAAGGTGGTTATGAGCACCGGCGCCACCACTATGGCGAACATGTACATGAGGGAGAAGGTGTTGAGCACCTGAATGTAGTCCTTGAGCTTCATCCTCATCTCTGTTGAAACCTCCTCGGCTATGATTTTGAGGGTGTTCGCCAGGTTGCCACCGGTGCGCAGCGTTGAAATTATCTGCCTGGAGGCTTTCTTCAGCCCCGGCGAGTCTATGCGCAGGTTCATCCTGTCGTAGGCTTCCTCCACCGTGGCGCCGCGCTCAATCTCAAGCAGGGAGCGCCTGAACTCCTCGCTCACAACGCCGTAGTTGCTCTGGGACACGCTCCTCATGGTCTCAAGCAGTCCCACACCCGAGCTGAGCTGCGTTGCCATGTGCCGCAGCACGAAGGGCAGCTCTCTGGAAAAGGCATCGGAGCGTGCCTTCACCTTGGACTTAGGGTAGATTCTGGCGTAGAGGAACACGCCCATGCCCAGCAGCAGCCCCAGCACCACGCCCATTAGCGAGCTCACCGCTCCGAACATGGTGGCGAAAAGGATGCTGAGAACAAAGGCTGAGACTCCAGCAACAATCACGCTCGCCCCCACGGCAAAGGCAACGTACTTTGAGGCTGGCATGAGGATGTGCGCCTTGTAGAGGTCCTCCTGAATGTTCGCAAAGAAGGACGAGGGTGTGGTGGTGTAGGCTGAGAAAAGGTCAGAGATTATGTTGACCAAGCGGGAGGTGAAGGGCTCCCTCAGCACCTCGCGCTCAACCACCAGCTCCTCCTCTTTCTCCTCCTCTTCCTCAAGCATGGCAGCCTCTCTCAGCTTCTCCAGCCTCTCCTCAATGGCACGCTTTCGCTCCTCCCTCTCCCTCTCCAGCCTCTCCTGCATCCGCTCAACCGCTTCCTCCTGCTCCCTCTGCACCAGCGCAAGCTCCTGGGCACGTCTGGCAACGCTCTCGGCGCTGGTAACGGTGAGCTCTCCCAGCCTCTCCACCAGCCTCACAAGTATGTTGGTCATCTCACCTACCTGCTCTAACCTCTACCTCAATCCCCTCAAGGAATCCCTGGGGGTCAGAGTAGTACCGGTTGAACACCTCGGAGACCTCCTTGATGTCGGTTATGTTATTCTTCACCATCCATGATAAAACTTTCTCTCTCCTGCGCAGCTCCTCCTCAAGCTCGGCTATGCTTATGCCCTTGAGGCGTGCAAGCTTCTGCTTGACCACGCTGGGCTGCCCCGTTGAGACCAGCTTGTCCGGCTTGGGGCGCCACTCGTACAGGTTGTTCAGCCTCACACCCCCCTGCTCGTTGCTCACCACCTCGGCTATCTCGGTTATGCGCCTCAGGGTCCTGCCGCGGTGGTAGATTTTGTTCTGCATCAGTATTATATCCAGGGCTGGCAGCATTATCTCCGGCACCTCCATGGGCGGATTCGTGAGCCTCACCAGCGTCTCCCTGGCGGAGTTGGCGTGCACCGTGCCCATGCAGCCGTCATGACCTGTGTTCATGGCTGTGAAGAGCGTCCTCGCCTCCTTTCCGCGCACCTCGCCCACGATTATCCTGTCGGGACGCATTCGCAGGCAGTTCTTCACCAGGTCATCCATGGTAACCTCGCCCTCCCCCTCCACGTTGGGCGGTCTGGTTTCAAGCCTGACAACATGCTCTAAGGGCAGGGTGAGCTCTGCGGTGTCCTCAATGGTTATCACCCTCTCGGTCTCGGGTATGAAGGAGCAGAGCACGTTCAGGGTTGTGGTTTTACCCGAGCCAGCGCCGCCCGCGGCGAGGATGTTGCCCGGCTTTATGCCCAGCCCCTCCACCGCCAGCCACAGGTAGGCAGCCACCTCCACCGTGAGGGTGCGCAGCTTTATCAGGTTCACCACAGTGAGCGGGTCTGCCCGGAACTTTCTTATGGTCAGGGATGGACCATCCAAGGAGATCGGCGGTATTGTGGCGTTGACCCTGGAGCCGTCGCTGAGGCGTGCATCCAGCAAAGGCGAGGACTTGTCTATTCTCCTCCCCACCGACACCGCAATCTTCTCTATGATTCTCACAATGGACTCATCGCTCTCAAACACCAGGTTGGTTCTGCACATCCCGTACTCCCTGTGGTTCACGTAAACTGGCTTGCCCGTGCCTATCACCATTATGTCCTCAAGCTGGTCATCGTTGAGCAGGAACTCTAAGTGGCTGTAGCCCACCATGTTGTTCACAACTATCTTGGCTATGTCCTTGCGTCTGGATAGCTTCACCTGCGGGAAGTGGCGCTCTATAACCTCAAGCACCTTCTTCATGAACACCCGCTTCCGCTCCTCCCTGTCGGGTATGCTCTCGGGGTCAATGTCAATCTCGCTCACCGCCTTGTTCTCAATCTCCTCCACCAGCTTCATCTCTTCCGGCGTGAGGTCCGGTATGGGCACCACGTACAGCGGGTTCTTCTCATCCCTCTGGAGCAGTATGGTGCGCTGGGAGTTCTGGTCAAGCACACGCTCCTCAGCCACCACCTCGCCCGTGGTGCCCTTCCTCTTCTTTGGCGCAATCCTGCTCAGCAGCCGCTCGGGGTCTATGTAGTACTCCCTGATGTACCTGCCCACCTCCTCAATGCTGCGTATTTTGTTTTTCACCAAGTATTCCAGCACCCGCCTGCGCCTGGCAATCTCCTCGTCCACCTTCCTCACGGGCACGCCCCTGAGCTCCGCTATCCTGTTCTTCAGCATGCAGGGCACGCCCGTCTGCTTGATGGTGTCGTCCTTCGGGTCCCACTCGTAGATTATGTTCAGCTTCACCTCCCCATCCTCTATGCCCACCACCTCGGCAATCTCGGTTATGCGCCTTATCACCCTGCCCTTGTAGGAGAAGCGGTTCTGCATGAATATGAAGTCCAAGGACGGAATCATTATCTGGGGCACGTTCATGGGTGCTGAGGTGAGCCTGGTAACCGTCTCCCTGGCGGTGTTGGCATGCACCGTACCCAAGCAGCCGTTCTGACCCGTGTTCATCGCCGCCAGCAGGGTTCTCGCCTCCTTTCCGCGCACCTCGCCCACGATTATCCTGTCGGGACGCATTCTCAGGCAGTTCTTCAGCAGCATCTCCATGTTTATCTCGCCCTTGCCCTCCACGTTCGGCGGTCTGGTTTCAAGGCGTATCCAGTGGCTTATGGGAAGCTGGAGCTCTGCGGTGTCCTCAATGCTTATCACCCTGTCGCTCGGCGGAATGAAGCTCCCCAAGCAGTTCAGCGTCGTGGTCTTGCCGCTGCTCGTGCCGCCGCTCACCAAGAAGTTCGCCGGCTTTACCCCGTACCCCTCCACCATCAGCCAGAGGAAGGCGGCAAGCTCGGTGTTCATGGTGCCGAAGTTTATTATGTCCACAACGGTGTAGGGGTCCTTTCTGAACTTTCTTATTGTCAGGGAGGGACCGTCAAGGGAGACGGGCGGGATGGTGGCGTTGACCCTTGAGCCGTCTGGCAGCCTGGCGTCAAGCAGCGGCGAAGTGAGGTCAACCCTCCTGCCAATGGTTCTGGCAATGCGGTTGATTATCCTCTCAATCTCCGCATCACTCTCAAAGATTATGTTGGTCTTGCACATCCCGTGCCTGCGGTGGTACACGTAAACGTGCTTCCCTGTGCCTATCACCATTACCTCCTCAAGCTGATCGTCATTGAGCAGCGGCTCCAGCAGCCCGTAGCCCACCATGTTCTGCACGATAAGCTCCGCAAAGTCATGTCGTCTCTCACGCGGAATCTGCGGGTACTTCAGGTCTATAAGCGCCTCCACCTCCCTGAGGAAGGTGGTGCGCCTCTTCTCACGGTCAAGAATCATGTCCGGGTCTATGTTTATCTCAATTACCGCCCTCCTCTCCAGGTCACGCAGAACCTGCTTGTCCTCTGCCGTGAGCTCCGGCAGGCGCACGATGTACACGGGGAGCTTCTCGCCCTCACGGCGCAGAATCCTGTACTTCTCTCCCTCCTCAACCACCGTGCCCTCAAACTCCTCCTCACTCTGCCTTATCCTGTCAAAGCTGTCAATGTAGCTGCCCGCCTGCGACAGAAGCTCTCCCAGTATGCCGCCCATGACGGGCTGACTGCCATTCTTCATTCTTGCAGCGGCAAGCTGGTTCCTCCTCTTCTTCCTCCTTTTCTCAAAGTCAAAGAAGTTGTACGCCAACCTCACCAGCCTCTCTGAACGTTAACATTCTTGTAGCACCACTTATTTATAGCTTACTGCCCCGTACCTGAGAAGTCTGCTGAAGAACCCGGCATGCCACGCCACAGCCGCCACCACCACAAGCAGCAGCAGGTGTGCCGCCTCCGTGAGGCTTCTGGTTATTGAGAACAGCCTGAGATAGCCCAGGAGGAGCAGCACCACCGGCAGCAGCAGAAGCCGTGGCTGCAGATAGAGCGCTCCAGCCCAGAGCAGCGTGCCTGCGAGCAGCGCAAAGGGCAGGTAGTGGAGCTTCCTGAAGAACCCGTGCTTTCTCAGCAGGTATGCCTGCACCCCGCCGTAGGCGAGCATCATCCTGGCGAAGGCTCTCAGGCTCTGCGGGCGGTAGTGACGCACCACCGCTGAAGGGGAGTACATCAGCCTGTAGCCAGCCTTCCTGAGGCGGTGGTCAAGCTCCACGTCCTCCCCCGGCCAGAGGTCCTCCTGGAAACCCCCCAGCTCCAGCAACACCTGCCTGCGGTAAATGACGTTGCAGGAGGGGTTGTGCTCCACCTCCGTGAGCTCGCGCGAGCTCTTGGTGTACTCGCCGAGTATGCCGCTCAGCTCTAAGAAGCGCTGCACCCTTCTTCCGAAGGGGTGCTCATCAGCGGGGCTCTTCTGGGAGCCGCCAACCCCCGCAACATCCTCAGCCACGAACCCCCTGAGCAGCTCCCTCAGCCATCCCCGCTCAACCACGCAGTCGGCATCCGTGAAGGCAACGAACTCGGCATCGCAGGCGAGCATCCCCAGGTTCCTCGCCCTTGACGGTCCGGAGCCGCAGGTCTTCATGTAGTGCACATTCTCATGCCTGGCGGCGTACCTCTTTATTATATCGGGAGTTGAGTCGGTGGAGCAGTCGTCCACAAATATCAGCCTGAGCTTCTCGGCGGGATACTCAAGCTCCAGCAGCGAGCGTATGCACTTCTCTATGTGGTGCTCCTCGTTGTAGGCGGGAACCACAACACACACCGCGGGCTCCGAGCTCATCTTCCCACTTTCTGCGCTATCAGATAGGAGAAGAAGTTTCTCGCGCCCCTGAGCTTCCTGTAGAGGTCCGAGAGGGAGCGGGTGTCCAGCAGAAACTTCACCATGTAGCCGGGACGCAGGTAAAAGCTCTTCAGCCCCTTATCAACATAGTACTCTATCTCCTCCCTGCTCAGATTCGGATACCTCACCACCGTCGCCTGCTCGCCGTCGTCCAGCCAGTCTGACCAGGACTTCGCCTCTATGAGCCCCTGCTCCTCGCATATCCTGTAGTACTCTGTGCCCGGGAAGGGCATCGCCGCGGAGAACTGCACGGTGTCTAAGTTGAGCTCCAGGGCGAACTTTACGGTTTTCTCCAGCGTCTCCTTAGTTTCTCCCGGCAGCCCGAGCACAAAGCAGCCGTGCACCACCAGCCCCGCCTTGTGGGCGAGCTTGACGAAGTCCCTGGACTGCTCCAGTGTCAGCCCCTTGCGCATGTTGTCCAGTATCCGCTGGTCCCCCGACTCAAACCCAACAAGAAGCTCTCTGGCGCCCGCCTTCTTCATCTTCCTGAAAAGCTCCAGGTCTCCGGTATCTGCTCTCGCATTTACTGACCAGGTTACGTCCAGCCCCCGCTCCAGAATCTCGTCGCACACCTGCATCGCACGCTTCTTGTTCACGGTGAAGGTGTCATCCTCAAAGAATATCTCCCCCTTCTTTATCTGGGGCCAGTTCTCCACATCATACTCCATCTCATCCACCACATTCTCAGGCGAGCGGAAGCGATAGCGTCTGCCGTGCATCACCTGGGGCCAGAGGCAGAAGATGCACCTGAAGGGGCATCCCCTTCCCGAGATCATGTCCATGTAGGGGTAGAGTTTGCCCCCGTCAAAGTACTTCATTATGTCCAAGTGGTGCCAGGCAGGGAAGGGCAGCTCGTCTAAGTTCTCAATGAAGCCCCGCTGCGCCGTGTGCACCACCCTGTCGCCCTCCATGTAAGCTATGCCCGGCACGCTCCCCAGCTCCTTCCCCTCATCCAGTGCCCTGACTATGTCGCGTACTGTGTAGTCGTACTCGCCCTTGGCTATGACGTCAACGCTCCCTCCGGCGTCCCTCAGCGTCTCCTCAGGCAGGGCGGTGACGTGGGGTCCCACCATTATCACAAAGCTGTCAGCCTCCTCCTTGCAGATTCTTGCACACTCTATGTCTGAGTAGATGGAGGGTGTGGTGGAGTCCAGCACAACAACGTCCGGCTTGCCCCTCCTTATCAGCTCCCTCAGCTTCTTCTTCCCCCAGCCCTCGGCAGGGAAGTCGTAGAGCTTCACGTCGTAACCATCCCTCTCAAGCACGGCGGTGGCGTAGGCTAACCAGTCAGGCGCCCTGAGCACCCTCCCTCTGGTTCTTGCCGCCCACCGCTGCGTCCTGCAGAAGTCCTTAACGAACGGCTCGTTTATCACAAACACCCGCATACCTTCACCTTCCTCGGCGGCTCACCTGACAGAGCCTCCATCTTTCGCCTCTCTCTATACCAATAATACTCATTAACCACGCCGAAAATATTATCTGTACTCCTGCTATGAAGACGGTCGCCGCGAATATCGCCGTCCTCAGGGTGGGCAGCTCGCCGAAGCCGCTGGCGTACCAGCGCACCAGTATCTGGAGGTTCATGAGAAAGCCCGCAAGCGCCACGGCGAGCCCGAGAATTATCCCCCTCTCAAGCCTGAAGTGTCTCTGGATGAAGCTGATAAGGCGGTCCTCCTCTATGAAGCCCTCCACCATGGCGAAGTTCTTGGCGGTTATGCCAGCAAGCAGGAGGTTTAAGCCGAGAAGTGTGAGCAGGCTGCCAAGAATCATGGGGTGGATGTCTAAGGTTATCTCGCCCACACTCACCGGTCCCCGCAGGAAGACAAGCATGAGCAGCATGCCCAGCGTGAAGGCTGCACTGCCCGGGAAGATGAAGAGGTGGTTGGGGCTGTACATCAGCATGAAGCGCAGATGGCGCCAGCCGTCCCTGAAGGAGCTCAGCTTGGGCTTGCTGCCACCTCGCCGCCTGTACTCTATGGGCACCTCCACTATGCGGAGACCCTTCCTCCCAGCCTCCACCAGCATCTCGGTGGCGAACTCCATGCCGGTGGTGCAGAGGGTGAGCCGGTTCAGGGCATCCCTGGTTATGGCGCGCATGCCGCAGTGGAAGTCGCTTATTCCTGTGCCGAAAAGCAGGTTGCCTATGAAGGTTAGCAGCGGATTGCCTATGTAGCGGTGCAGAGCTGGCATTGCACCCTTCTCCATCCTGCCCCTGAATCTGGAGCCTATGACCATGTCTGCCCTGCCGGAGAGAATGGGCTCTATGAACTCAACCACCCGGTCAAAGGGATACGTGCCGTCGGCGTCGCCCATCACTATTATGTCTCCCTCTGCCTCTCTGAGACCACGCAGATAGGCGCTGCCGTAGCCGCGCCTGGGCTCGTAAACCACCCTCGCCCCTGCACGCTCAGCCTCCTCCGCGGTGGCGTCTGTGCTGGCATTGTCCACAACTATTACCTCAACCTCCAGCCCCCGCCTCCTCAGCCCCTCGGTGTCTATCTGGGAGATGGTCCTCCCGACAACCCCCTCCTCGTTCAGGGCGGGTATCACGATGCTGACCTTCCTGAACCTGCGCTCGCCCCCACCCCCGCCGCTCTCCTTTTCCCGCCCTTGCTCCATTACTTAGCCCATTGCAGCATCACCTTGTAAAATATTACTGCTCCGGCGGGGCAATGGCGAGAGATGCTATCGCTTTATAACGTTAGCTTTCAGCATCTTTACATGCTCAAGAAGGATTTTCTGAAGCTTCTTAAGGAGGATGAGGAGTTTCGTCACGCAGTCGCCGGGCTTATAGGCTATGAAGAGCTGCTGGAAGGTCAGAGAGAAATCAGGGAGGAGATAAAAAAGCTGTGGGAAGAGGTGAAAAGCCTCCGGGAAGGTCAGGAAAAGCTCTGGGAGGAAGTCAAGAGCCTCCGGGAAGGTCAGAAGAAACTGTGGGAAGAGGTGAAGAGCCTAAGAGAGGAAACAATAGAGCTGAGAAAAGGTCAGGAAAAGCTCTGGGAAGAAGTCAAGAGCCTCCGGGAAGGCCAGAAGAAACTGTGGGAAGAGGTCAGGGGTATAAAGACCACCCTCGGAGCAATAGGAGCGAGGTGGGGTATGATGAGCGAGAGCGCCTTCAGAGAGACGCTGCGTGGTCTGCTTGAAAAGGACTTCATGGCAAAGGTGGAGAAGTGGGTCCACAGCGACACTCAGGGCTACGTGTTCGGCTACTCTGCGGTGGTGGACATTGACATCCTGATAAAGAACGGCAAGCGAATAGCGCTTGAGGTTACCTCCCATGCAAGAGCCAGCGACGTGGCGGCGCTGAAGAAGAAGGCGGAGCTGTACGAAAGGGTGACCGGGAATAAGGTGGATGAGGTGATTATCTCCTCCCCCTTCATTGACGCCTCGGCACGTGAAGCAGCGGAAAAGCTGGGGGTGAGGGTGTACACCGCCGCTTAATCATGCGCCCGCTGGGTGTAGAAAATCGTCGCAGCTACTGTTACGTAAGCTGAGGCGATGCCGTCCACAACCGGGGAGAGCAGCGCCCCGAAGAGGTAGCCCATCGGGGGAATCGCCAGCAGCAGCTGCGCAACTCCGCCAGCGAGCAGGAGTATAACAAGAGCGATGAGCACAAAGATGAGGGAAGCCAGGGGATGCCTTTTAACCACAGCCATGCTGCTGCGCATCGCCGCTACTGCGCCCTTCTGCTCCACCACCAGCGCAACCACGCTGAACCAGAGCATGAGCCAGAGGAGGATACCGGGAAGTACAAGCAGCACAAGCCCGAGAGCTACGGCGAGGGGCTGGAGCAGGGCTAAGGCGAGCAGGCTCTTAAGGTTATTCCTGACCACGGCGATGCCCTCGTCCACGCTTCCCGCAGTTCCCTCTCCGCCTTTCAGCGTGCTCAGGGTCATCGCCACAGCCACCGCCTGAGCGCAGAACTTTATGAAAACCACGACGAAGAGCAGGAGGAGCAGGAAGAGCGCCACCGGGAGGAGCAGCGCAACGCTGAGCTCGGGAAGAGCGCCGCGCTCGCGCAGCACCGCCACGCCTATTCCCGAGACCAGCAGCAGCACTATCAGAAACGCCGCCGCAAAGCCTGCAGCGAGGTCTGCCAGTATCAGGGGCACAGGGATGAAGATGTTGCTCCTGAGGACATCAAGAGCTTCGCGGTACGTTAGCAAGCCATATACCCTCCTGTTAAGCAATCACGATAGGTGCAATATACAGCAGAGTGCTTACCGTCTCTGTATCTTTATCATTTTAACTCACCAGATTTTAGTATATTTTCCACTTTTTCCTTTAATTCTGGAATCTTATTTTTAACAACATCCCACACAACATCCAAATCTATACCGAAATATGCATGAATAAGAATATCCCTCAGACCCGCTATTTTTCTCCACTCTATGTCTGGATAATTTTTCTTAACATCTTCCGGTATGTGCTTTACAGCCTCACCTATTATTTCAAGATTTCTTACTACTCCATCCTGTATTAATTCATCTTCCATGAATTCATCAAAAGTCAAGTTTTCAGTGTATTTTTCAATTTTACGTATTGCTTCAAGGATATCTTGAAAATATACTTTATATTTCCGTGGCATATTTCACGCTCCTTAGTATGTATGGTTTTAAATCGGGTTTTATTGCACCAGCAATTACTATATCAACTTTACAATTAAATAAATCCTCTAAAAAGAATTTCAAATCCATATAATTATCAAATGTCTTCTTACCTTCTTCAAATTCCACTAATACATCTATATCACTTCCTGCTTTTTGCTCGTTTCTTACATACGAGCCAAATATGCCGATCTTCTTAACTCCAAATTTTTCAATTACATCTTTGTTTTCTTCAATCTTTTTTAATATTTTATCTGAAGTCAACATCTTTCTTCACCCTTACTTCTTTCTTCAACCTTTCCAGGGCGACGATGTGCATTTAACTTAATCATATCCCCAGCCTCAGCCCGCCGTGGGTGCGCTCGCCCCTGGGCAGGAAGGGTAGCAGCCAGTTGATGAAGGCGCTCGGATTCCGGGTCTGAAGCACCACCTTGCCCGGACCCTCAATGTCCACCACCAGACCCTCGCCGCTCGCCACGAGGCTCTTGAGTCCGCCAACCTTGCGGACGTCGTAGCGCATCCCCTCACCCCACGCCACTAAGTGACCGTTGTCCACGGTGAGGCGCTCACCCGGAGCAAGCTCCCTCTCCTCTAAGGCGCCGAGGGCTGCGACGAAGAGCTTCCCCGAGCCGGAGATGTGCAGCATGAACAGGTCGCCCTCCGCGAGGAGCCCGCGGAAGCCCTGCCACTTAGTGTCCACCTCTATGCCCGGGGTGCTGGCTAAGTAGGCGCCGCTCTGCACTATGTAGCCCTCATCGCTGAGCTCAAGCACGTGCACATCTCCAGGTATCGCGGGGGCAAGGGCAACCTCTCCCTCGCCTCCCCTGGCTGTGAAGGTGTTTATCCAGAAGCTCTCCGCCCCCAGGGCGGCGACCTTTATGGTCTTGAGCAGTCCGCTCAGACCGCCTCCTCCCCTCCTCCTGGTCTCAAGCTCTATGTTCGGGCTCATGTAAACCATCGCACCGCTCTCGGCGGTGATGCTCTCTCCCTCGCCCAGCCTGACCCTGAGCAGGGAGTAGCTGGGTCTGTGGTCTATCTCATACTTCATGCCACCACCTCCTTAAGAATGGGATTAAGGCGAGAAGCAGCACCAGTGTGGGACCGCATATCCCCTTCTTTTCAGAGGGTGCAGGCTTTCCGGCGGGCGTTTCTGCAGCCGGTGCAGGCTTGACCTCGTACCTCCTCACCTCTGAGAAGGCGTAGTTGCCCACGCTGTCCACAGCGGCGACGAGGTAGCTCACCACGCTTCCTGCCTCCTGCGCTGGAATGCTTGCTGCAAAGGGCTCAGCTTCAAAGCCGTAGCCGCCAATGGGCTCCATAACATACCTCCTCTCGGGAAGCATCTCCACGCTCTGCCATGCGGAGCCGTTCACGCGGTAGAAGAGCACGGCTCTGTAAATTGCGCTCCGCCCGTCGCCGAGGGTTGCGCTTATCTTCACGCTCTCACTTGCTCTGGCTGAGCGAACGTAGGTAACATCGCTTATTTCAGGCGCTTCCTCGTCGCCGAAGACGGTGAGC
>JALSIP010000020.1 GCA_026989875.1 archaeon | reverse complement strand
CCATCAGCTCCTTGCTCTTTCTAAATATCGCCTCAGCGGTTCTCTCCGGGAGCTCAAAATCCTCAGCCAGTCTGGTGCTCCTGTATCCCCTGCTGATGAGATACTCCTTCACCTCTATCAGCCTTTCATGAGCCTCCTGTGGTCTGTAGGGACCAAGTATGAGAATCTTTAACCCTGGCTTCTTCTTCAGAATATTATCACAGCCGCTAAGCTTCTCCAGGATGTGTTCCTGCATTATTCCAAATTTGAAACCGAAGTTTTATATATAGCTTCTTGATTACAGTATCCATACAGGTCGGAAAGATTTGACCTTAAGGGGTGAAAGCGTCATGACGGACAGAACAGATGCGGGACGCAAGGATGCGGTAGCGTGCTACGCGGGCATCTTCCCGGAGGAGATCAGAGACGCAATTAAAGCCATTGATAATAAGAAAAGACAGGCGATTATTGGGGTGTTGCTTCTAAAGGGTGAACTTAGCTTTGCCGAGCTCCGGGACTTGCTTGGCTTGAAGAACAACGTTATGTGGCCGCACCTCAGGGCACTTGAAAAAGGAGGGCTCATTGAGAACGTCATGAAGAGGGGATTCACGGACAGAAGGCGCTCCTTCTACAGAATCTCTCCCTTCGGGCAGAGGTTTGTGAAAGCGCTGTTTGAGTCATTCTCCTTCGGAGATGTGGTGATAGCGCCGCTAAGGCTGGACCCGGACAAGCAGGCGGTTCGGGGAGGGGGTATTTCTGTGATGTGGGCTGCCTCACCTCAGGAGCATACTACCACCATCATGCTGCATCAAGCCTCCTACGGGAGGTCATGAAGGTGCGCATAGAGATTCAGCTCAAGAAGCTGGAAGTAAGCACCAGCGCTGAAATTCCGGACATCAAGCCTGTACGCAACATCAGAATTGACCTCAACCACTCCTGCCAGCCACCGGAGCTCTACAGCGAAAATTCAATCCGGAGCAGGCACAAAATATCCATAGGTTACTATGAGGAAGAGGCTGGAAGAAGAAGGGAGATTGGAGCCATTGAGTGCAGTATATTGGTGCTTTTCAGCGATGAAAGCGCAGATAAAATACACCAAATATATGACATCTGGAACAGCCAGGGATACAATAACCTGCCTCTTGATGTGAGAGTGGCTTTAGAAAACAACATATCCCTGGGAGTGCTGCCTGCCGTCAGCGTGGTTGCCGAGAAGGCGAGGCTTCCTCCGCCAGTTCCTCCTGTTGCGTTGAGTTCCAGACCCTCCCAGGGTTAATGAGGCGTGCAACTCCAAGCCTGCAGAATGTTGAGGCAAGCCGGGGGTGAGATTTGAACTCACGTAAGCGGATCTGCAGTCCGCCGCCTAGCCACTCGACCACCCCGGCTTAACCTGCGTTACCAGGCTGACCTCATAAAAGATATTCATCACCCCAGCGTCATCATTGTGGCGGTGTTCCTCACGCCGGGGGCGAATCCGAGCACGAAGAACACGAAGTACCAGAACCTTCTGTCATCACCCGAGCATGCCCTGCTGACCACCCAGAAGGCTACCGCGAGGGCTATGAGCTTCATCGGGAAAATAACGTAGGCGGTGCCCGCGAGGCTCATCACCATCCCCTCCAGCGGCAGCTCTTCCACGTAGCCGTAGCGTTCAATCCCCACCACCGTTGAGCTCGCATCCAGCATGTGCGCTGCAACTGCAAGCAAGCCCCAGGGGTGCGTGTAGCCTGCGGCCAAGAGGAGGATGAGCACCGTGAGGGTGGAGATTAAGAACAGCACCCCCACCTCCACTCCAGCCTCGGGATATCTGAGCTCCCTGAAGAGCCTCAGAGCGGGGTATGCGAGCATGACAGCGCCTGCGCCGCCGCTCACCCACTCGTACCTGAGCCCTGCCAGACGCTCGGCGGCGGCACCTGAGGCGAGCAGGAGCAGTGCAGCAGCGGCGGTGGTGACAAAAATCACCGGTGCGTTCAGGCTGAAGCCCAGCATCGTGGAGTCGCTGAGCGTCTGTGTAAGAGCACCCAGCAGCACCAGAGGCAGGGTTGCGGCGAAAAACCTCCCGCTCATCCTCAGCGCAAGCCCTGCAATCACCTGGCGCAGAGCCAGCACTCCGGCTCCAAGAAGCAGGCTGTACACCACAGCCTCCGTGGCTGTGTAGCCAGCCGTCAACCTCAGGCTCTCCTGAACTTCCTCAGCTCGGGCACGGCGAAAGCGCTGCCGGAGATGTGCAGCAGCGGCTTGGCAGCCTCCACATCCACCACATCTTTAATGCACTCGTCTCTGACCTCCGCGTGCACCACCCTGCCGGCGATGAGCACATGGTCCCCCAGGGTTACGCTGTGCTCCAGCCTGCACTCCAGCCAGGCGTAGGCTTCGGCAATGCGGGGAGGCCTGACCTTTCTGGAGGGCATCTCCGTCAGCCCCGCCTTCTCAATCTCGCTCACCTCGTACGGAAAATCCTGCTCAAGGATGTGCATCTTCTCCCCCAGCTCCTCTCCCACGAAGTTCACCACAAACTCCTCAGTCTCCCTTATATTCCTCCAGGTGTCGTGGGACGGCTGCGAGGCTATCGCAAATATCGGCGGCGAAAAGCTCACCGGCATGTTGAAGCTGAAGGGTGCGGCATTGCTTATGCCTCGTGGCGAGATTGTGCTGACCACCACGCAGCTCCTCACACACAGCCTGTAGAAGCTCTCCGGCTTAACCTCCATCTTCTTCACCTCCTCATGAACCTCTCAATCCTGTCCATGGCTTCATTAATGCTCTCAAGGGACGTGGCGTAAGCCATTCTAACATGCCCCTCGCCCGAGCTGCCGAAGGCTGTGCCCGGGACAACCGCCACCTTCTGCTCCTTCAGCAGCCTCTCCGCAAACTCCTCGCTGCTCATCCCCGAGGAGCGCACCGACGGGAACACATAGAAGGCGCCCTCGGGCTCAAAGCACTCCAGCCCAGCCTCTCTGAGGCGCTTCACTATAAGCCTCCTGCGTCGGTCGTACTCGCGCCTCATGCTCTCAACAGCGCTGTCACCCCTGCGCAGCGCCTCCAGCGCTGCCATCTGGCTCATCACCGGGGCGCACAGCATCACATACTGGTGGATTTTCATCATCGCCTCAATCACCTCCGGCGAGCCTGCCGCATAGCCTATGCGCCACCCGGTCATGGCGTAGCTCTTTGAAAAGCCGTTCAGGTAAACGCAGCGCTCCTTCATGCCATTAAGCGAGGGGAATGCAACGTGCCTCCCGGAATAGGTGAGGCGGTCGTACAGCTCGTCGGTTATCACCATGAGGTCGTGCTCCACCACCACGTCCGCAATCTCCTCCAGCTCTCTCCTGCGCAGGGTTGCGCCTGTGGGGTTGTTGGGATAGCACAGCACCAGCACCTTGCTCCTCTCAGAAATCCTCTCCTCTATGCTCTCGGCATTCACCCTGAAGCCGTCCTCAGCGCCTGTGGGCACGCTCACGGGTCTGCCGCCTGCAAAAACCGTGCAGGGCACGTAGGAGACATAGCAGGGCTCGGGTATGAGCACCTCATCCCCGGGGTCAACCAGCGCCCTTATAGCTAAATCAAAGGCTTCACTGACCCCCACCGTTACCAAAAGCTCGGTTTCGGGAGAGTAGTCCACACCGTACCTTCTGCGTATGCTCCTGCTGAGCTCCTCCCTGAGCTCAGGCATGCCGTAGTTGGAGGTGTACATGGTGTAGCCCCTCTCCAGGCTGTATATGCACGCCTCACGTATGTGCCAGGGCGTGACAAAGTCCGGCTCGCCCACACCCAGGGAGATCACCCCCTCAACCCCCTGCACCAGCTCAAAGAACCGCCTGATTCCCGAGGGTGGCACGCCTGCAACCCTTCTCGCGATTTTGCTGCCGGCGCTCATGGGCTTACAGCCAGCCTCCTGAGCTCCTCACCATCGTACAGCATTACCCCCGCTTCCTTGTACTTCTTGAGCACGAAGTGGGTTGTGGTGCTGGTAACATTCTGCAGTGGGGCAAGCTTCTCAGCCACGAAGCTGGCTACCTCCCGCATGCTCCTGCCCTCAACCAGCACCGAGAGGTCGTAGGTGCCGGACACCAGGTAGAGGCTTCTGACCTCAGGAAAGCGCATTATCCTGCTCGCAACAGAGTCATAGCCGTGCTCGCGCTCGGGAGTTATCTTCACGTCTATGAGCGCACACACCTTCTCCACACCTGCCTTCTCCCAGTTAACCACCGCCCTGTAGGCGAGGAGCACCCCCTTCTTCTCCAGCTCTTCAACGATTTTTTTCACCTTCTCCTCCTCAACCCCCGTGGCGTCGGCTATCTCACGCAGGCTCAGCCTGGCGTTCTCCTCAAGCAGGCTGAGAATTTCAAGCTGCTCCTCCATTGCACCACCTCCAGTTTTTCTTGCTTCCTGCACTTTAAAAGTTTTCGTTAAGGTTATATGCACGCACAGCATAAGTGTAGCGCATGAGGAGTGATGAGATAAAGAGGGGTGTGGAGAGGGCGCCTCACAGGAGCCTGATGAAGGCTACCGGCTTGACGGACGAGGAGCTTGAGCGCCCTCTGGTCGGTGTGGTGAACTCCTGGAGCGAGCTCATACCTGGGCACGTGCATCTCAGGAGCATCGCCGATGCCGTTAAGGCGGGAGTCAGGCTTGCGGGCGGCACTCCCTTAGAGTTCAGCACCATAGGTATATGCGATGGCATAGCCATGGGGCATGAGGGCATGCGCTACTCCCTGCCCTCAAGGGAGGTCATCGCCCACAGCATAGAGCTGGTGGTGCAGGCGCACAGGTTTGACGCTCTGGTGTTCATCCCGGGGTGCGACAAAATAGTACCGGGACACCTCATGGCTTGCGCCAGGCTTGACCTCCCTGCGGTGATTGTAACCGCGGGAGCCATGTGCCCTGGCGTCGTGGGGGACAGGAGGGTTGACCTGATAAGCGTCTTTGAGGGCATAGGTGAGGTGAAGGCCGGGAAGATTTCGGAAGAGGAGCTTGCAGCCCTTGAGGACGCCGCATGCCCCGGCGCCGGAACCTGCGCGGGCATGTTCACAGCAAACACCATGGCATGCATTACCGAGGCGCTGGGCATGAGCCTCCCGGGATGCGCAACCTCGCATGCGGTGGATGCGAAGAAGCTCAGGATAGCAAAGCAGAGCGGCATGAAGGTGATGGAGCTGCTTGCTAAGGGCATAACGGCGGGTAGTATAATGAGCTACGAGGCTTTTGAGAATGCGGTGAGGGTTGACCTGGCAATAGGCGGCTCCACCAACACCGTGCTCCACCTGCCGGCGGTTGCGAGGGAGGCGGGGATTAACCTGGATATCAGGGTATTTGATGAGCTTTCTAAGAGCACACCCCACATAGTGAACATGCGTCCCGGTGGAGAGCACTTCATGCTTGACCTGGAGCTTGCTGGGGGAATACCGGCGGTGATGCAGAAGATACGCCACCTTCTGAATCTGCAGGTGATTACGGTCACGGGCAGAACGCTGGAGGAGAACCTGGCTGATTTCAGGGTGCTGAACCCTGAGAAGAATGCAGAGGTGGTGCGAGACCCCTCCGAGCCCTACCATCCTGAAGGAGGCATAGCGGTGCTGTACGGCTCCCTTGCACCCGAGGGGGCGGTGCTGAAGCAGAGCGCCGTGCCGGAGAGCATGCGGAGGCACAGGGGCAGGGTGAGGGTTTTTGATGGTGAGGAGCAGGCTGTGGAGGCTATAGCCAGAGGAGAGATTGAAGCTGGAGATGTGGTGGTGATACGCTACGAGGGACCGAAGGGCGGTCCGGGCATGAGGGAGATGCTGGCTGCAACCTCGCTCATAGCGGGTCTGGGACTGATTGAGAAGGTTGCCCTGATAACTGACGGCAGGTTTTCCGGCGGCACCAGGGGGCTCTGCATAGGGCATGTCTGCCCGGAGGCTTACGACGGCGGTGCAATTGCACTCCTCAGGGACGGCGACGAGGTGCTGATAGATGTGCCCGCGAGGAAGCTGGAGGTTCTTGTTGAAGAGGAGGAGCTGGAGAGGCGCAGACGTAGCTGGAAGAAGCCCGAAGCAGAGGCGGGCAGAAGGAGCTATCTGGAGGTGTACAGGAGGTGGGTGAGCAGCGCAAGCAGGGGTGCGGTGATATAGAGCTTCTCAGGCTGGCGGAAGCCTACAGGGCGGCAAAGGTGGTGCTGACAGCCTCGGCTAACTCGCTCTTTGAGCACCTCACGGCGCCGAGAAGCTTAGAGGAGCTGGCGGAGCTTGCAGGTGCACGCAGGGATGCGCTGGAGGTGCTGCTTGAGGCTCTGATTGCTCTGGGGCTGGTTGAGAGGAAGGACGGGCGCTACGTGAACTCCGAGACTGCAGCTAAGTACTTGGTGAGGGGCAGCAGCGACTATCTCGGCAGCTGGCTGAAGCATGCGAACAGGAACTTCCGCAGGTGGGCGGAGCTGGATGAGAGGGTCTTCCTCAGGTACAGCGAGGAGGAGAGCCGGGAGGAGTTTCTGCAGGCGCTGGACGTGTGCGCCAGGCGCAGGGCTGAGGAGCTGGCTGAGTGTGTTGACCTGAGGGGCAGGAGGAGCATGGTTGACCTGGGCGGCGGCTCTGGTGCCTACGCCATAGCCTTTGCCAGGAGGTACGGGCTTGAGGTTACGGTGGTGGAGCATCCCGATACAGCGGAGGTTACCGGGAGGATTCTGGAGGAAAGGGGCTGGAAGAACAGGGTGAGGGTGGTGAGCGCGGATTTCCTCAGGGATGACTTCGGCTCGGGTTACGATGCGGCGCTCGTCTCAAATATCCTGCACTTCCTGAAAGAGGAGGAGTGCATGAGGCTGCTGCGCAGGGTGCACCAGCGGCTTGCTGAGGGTGGTGTGGTGATAGTGCACGGGTTCATGCTGGACGACACGCCAAGGCTGCAGTCGGCGCTCTTCGGGGTGCACATGCTGGTGACGGGCAGGGGGAGAGTGCGCAGGCTGAGCCAGGTGAGGCGCTGGCTGGAGCAGGCGGGGTTCTCGGAGATAGGCACAAGGAGGCTCAGCGAGTCAGAGGTGGTGACGGGGGTTAAGGAGTAGTATTAAATATCAGAGTGTCCCATAGGGAACACTTGATGATAAGAACCCTTCACATCACGAACTTCAAGTCCATTAGAGAGCTTAAGCTGAGCTGCCGCAGGGTGAATGTGTTCATCGGGAAGCCGAATACAGGCAAGTCAAACCTGCTTGAAGCTCTGGGAATGTTCTCCCTGCCGTACTCAGGTAACCCGAGGTCGCTGCTCAGATTTGAAACAATGGTGGACCTTTTCCGCGATGCTGACGTCTCTAAGGGCATCCTGGTTGAGGCTGGTGAAGAGTTCTGGAAGATGGAAGCGGAAGGTGAGGTATTCAGGTGCGACTCTTCCAGCTTCACATTTTCCTGCCACTACAGCAGCCCATCACCCGGCGATGTTACAGTTATTAAAAGGCAGCCCCCCATCAAATTCTACAGGCACCCTATACCTGCCTTCAGCAGCTCAGAACCGGGGTTTCTCAGACCACCAGACGGCAGAAATCTGGTGACGGTGCTCAGATCTAACAGGGAGCTGGCGCGCGTGGTTTCTGGTATGCTGGAGGAGTTTAACCTTAAGCTCGTGCTTAAGCCCTATGAGAACAAGATAGAGCTACAGAGAGAAACTGACGGCGTGATAATATCTCACCCATACATCACTCTCTCAGAAACTTTACGCAGATTGATATTCTATCTCGCTGCAATAAAAACGAATAGCGACTCAGTGCTTATATTTGAAGAACCTGAGGCACAGGCATTCCCATTTTATACAAAGTATCTCGCAGAGCTGATTGCCGGAGACACCTCCAACCAGTATTTTATTTCCACCCACAATCCTTACATGCTTTTGTCTCTTGTGGAAAAAACACCAAAAAAGGAGATAAAGGTGTTTATAACACGCCTTGAGGATCATGAAACCATCGCCGATGCGGTGCCTGAAAGAAAGCTCTCCGAGATTCTTGACCTGGATGCAGGGGTATTCTTCAATCTTGAGAGCCTGGGTGGTGGGCGTTGATATATGTTGAGTGTTCTCCCGACATTGAGCTTCTGAGAGCCGTGGGCGTGGGAAGGAGAAGGATAAGACATGCCGGGGGCAAGGGCAGGGTGTGCAGAATGCTGCAGAGGCGGGGTGGAGCCGGCATGGTGGACGAAGACCCGGAAAGCGCACAGCCGGGGTACATGGACGAGATGGAGGCTGTGATGGAGGAGCATGGCATAAGGCTTCTCAGGCACAATCGCACGGGTGCTGTGCTTATAGTGCTGATGCCCAGGCTTGAAGAGTGGTTTCTGCATGGTGCGCGTGAGGCAGGTGTCAGGCTCTCGGACTACAGCCTCCCCGGGGAGGCAGAGCTGCTGCATGAGAGGCTCGTGGAACGCAGAACGCGGGAGTGCCTGGCGAGGGTGGTCAGAGAAAACCTGCAGCGCAGCCCCAGATTCAGAAAGCTGCACGAGCTGATGCAGGCGTTTAAGCGTCTCGGCACACCTCTCTCATCGCTGTGAGCAGCTTGGAGTTCTCCTTCTCAGTGCCAACGCTTATCCTCAGGTACTCCCCCCTCAGCCCTGGCATACCAGAGACCTTCCTGACTATTATTCCCCTCTTCAGGAGGTGTGTGTAAACCTCGTCCGCGCTTCGGCTGAGCAGCCTCACGAGCAGAAAGTTTGCCCATGACGGGTAAACCTCAACTCCAGGCAGTGCGCCGAGCCCCTCCCGCAGGCGCTCTCTCTCCCTTGCGAGCCTTTCTGCAGTCCTGCGGAAGTGCTCAGCCTCTCTCAGTGCTGCAATCGCCGCAGCCTCAGCCACCCTGGAAACGCAGAAGGGGTTTCTGATCTTCTCAAGCATGGCGGCGGTTTTCTCGGAAGCAACCGCATAGCCCACCCTCAGACCCGCAAGTCCGAAGAACTTGGAGAAGCTGCGCAGCACTATCAGGTTCTCGGCATCCTGCAGGTGCTCAATCATGCTGCCGCAGCAGAACTCCGCGTAAGCCTCGTCAACCACCACCACCTCCGCAGCCTCCGCGATCTCCAGCACCTCATCAGCCTCAATCACACCTCCAGTGGGGTTGTTGGGCGAGCACAGAAACACCAGCCTGGCATCATCCGCGCGCTCGGCTATGCTATCAGGTGCTGGATAAACTCCCTCCTCGGGCTCAAGCAGCTCAACGCTTGCGTCCCTGAGCATTGAATAAAAGGCGTACATGGTGTAGGTGGGCACGGGTATGAGCACCCTGTCAAGAGGCTCAATAAAAAGAGTGCAGACGTGGGAGATGAGCTCCCCCGCGCCTGCCCCCAGGGCTATGCACTCAGGTTCAGTGCCCAGGTAGCTGGCTATGCAGCGCTTCAGCTCAGGATATGCGGGGTTGGGGTACCTGCTCGCCCTCGCCGCCGCCCCTGCAATCGCCTCAATCACGCTCTCCGGCAGCGGATACGGGTTCTCATTGGAGTTCAGGTTGACAACTTGCTCTGCAGGCACCCCGTATCTGGCTGCTATATCCTCCGGAAACTCACCCGCCTCATACCTGCCCAGCAGCTCTGCACATGCCCTGTACCTCATCCCTCAAGCGCCTTCTTCAGCTCCTCAATCTCCTTCTCCAGCTCCTCCAGGCTTGTGAGCTTAGCCTCGCGCTCCTCCACGCCTGCCAGAGCCCAGAAGAGCCTGGCAGACACCAGCATGAGCTTTCCGGCATAGCCGGGTGCGTAGGAGAGGAGCTGTGCGCTCAGGTCCCCGCACCTCTCAAGCGTGGCGCTGTCCAGCTTCTTAGCCTTCTCGGCAGCGATGCCAAGCACGCTTATCCCGGCGCCGAGCACGCGCTCTCTCGCCGCATAAGCCTTTGCAGCCTCGCTCGTAACCCTATGAACTCCCATCTTCACCACCTCAGTAGTCCAGATACTTCATAATCTCCCAGGGCGTAACATAAAGGCAGTACTGGTTCCACTCCTCTGTCTTTATCTCCACGAAAGCCTCGTAGATGTGGCTTCCCAGCGCACGCTGCAGCACCTCGTCGGTTGTGAGGTGGTCAAGCGCATCCCTCAGCGTGGTCGGCAGCTCGCCTACGCCGTACTTCTGCTTCTCCTCTGGCGTCAGCTCGTACATGTCTGCTCTGAGCGGCTCACCCGGCTCAATCTTCTTCTTTATCCCGTCCAGCCCCGCCGCGAGCATGCAGGAGTACGCCAAGTAGGGGTTGCAGCTCGGGTCTGCGGCTCTGTACTCGCACCTGGTAGCCTTCGGGCTCCTGAAGTACACCGGCACCCTCACCAGGGCGCTCCTGTTTCTCGGACTCCAGCTTATGTTTATGGGTGCCTCAAACCCCGGCACTAAGCGCTTGTAGCTGTTCACCGTGGGGCAGCATATAGCCGTGAGCGCCTTGGAGTGCTCAATCAGCCCGCCTATGTAGTACCTCGCCGTCTGGCTCAGCCCGAACTCGTCGTTCTCATCAAAGAAGGCGTTCTCACCCTTGAAGGGCTCACCCTTCCACAGGCTCATGTGGGTGTGCATTCCGCTGGCGTTGTCTAAGTAGAGGGGCTTGGGCATAAACGTGGCTATCCAGCCGTACTTTTTGGCTATGTTTCTGGCTGCAAACTTGTACACGTAGAAGGAGTCGGCGCACTGCACCAGCTCCTTTGCCCTGAAGTCCAGCTCAACCTGACCTGCAGTGGCAACCTCGTGGTGGTGGTACTCTATCTCCACCCCCATCTCCGTGAGGTAGTGGGCGAGCTCATTGCGATAGTCGTTGGTGGTGTCCTCGGGAGGAGCACGGAAGTAAGCCTCCTTCGGGCGGAGAATCACGCCGCCAGCCCTTATCTCCGGCGACTCTGGCACCACCCTGGGCGGACCCCAGGAGTCGCCCTCTCCACCGGCTGGCGAAACCCAGAGGTCGTACTGGAGCTTCGTGGGGTCAACCTTCTCAAACACGAAAAACTCAATCTCGGGACCGAATATCGCCCTGAAGCCCATCTTCTCCGCCTGCTCCAGAACACGCTTGGCAACGTAGCCCCTGGGGTCAACATCCGAAACCTTTCCGCCGCCCTTCTCTCCAAAAGCCTCATAAACATCACCGAATATAACCGCAGACTTCTGTATCGGGTCCTCTATCCAGGGCACGGGTCTGGTGGTGCTGGCATCTGGCACCCACACCATGTCGCTCATGTCAATACTCTTGAAGCCCCGGATGGATGAGCCGTCAAACCCTATGCCCGTCTCAAAGGCGTCACCCTCAATGAACTCCCTGGCGGGTATCGTGAAGCTCTGCAGTATTCCCCTGACATCGCTGAAGAAGCACAGCACGTTCTTAACCTTAGCCTCCTCAAGCCTCTTCTTCGCCTGCTCAATGTCACTCATGGCACATCACCATAATTCAGGAGAGCCACTCCCACCTTAAAAACCTGATTGAGAACGTTTATGAAAATTTATGAAAAATTCATAAAGGCAGTACAACCTTTATGACGTTGGCTTAGGCAGCCGGGGCTATGGAGGTTCTGAGAGAGGCGGTCAGGACGATAACCAGGCATGTTGAGGACATGGTGGAGGCGCTTGACGAGGCAGAGGTTGAGGCGCTTCTGCGTGCGATACTTGACTCAGAGAAGGTGTTCATCTACGGTGCCGGAAGGTCCGGGCTTGTGGGCAAGGCATTTGCCATGAGGCTGATGCACTTAGGCATAAACGTTTTTGTGGTTGGCGAGATAATCACCCCCGCAATAGAGAAGAGGGACGTGCTGATAACCATCTCTGGCTCGGGGGAGACCACGAGTGCCGTGAATGCGGCGAGGATAGCCAAGAAGATAGGCGCAAAAGTTGCGGTTATAACCACCTACCCCCGCTCCTCCCTGGGAAAGCTTGCAGACATAACCGTTGTTGTGGAGGGCAGAACCAAGCTGCGGGGTGAGAAGGACTTCGTGATGAGGCAGATAAAGGGCGAGCACTACCCCCTTGCTCCGCTGGGCACGCTGTTTGAGGTGGCGGTGATGGTGTTCCTGGATGCGGTCATAGCCGAGCTCATGGTCAGGCTGGGCAAGACCGAGGAGGAGATGCTCACCCGGCATGCATCCATAGAGTAGCCCCGGGCGGATTTGAACCGCCGTCGCGGGATCCAAAGTCCCGCATGATTGCCGCTACACCACGGGGCTATCTTCTGCAGCACTCGCCTCTGGGAATCTTCTTGCCGTGGGGGCAGGTTTCGGGATGCCCCAGCTTTATGCACACCGCCTCTGCCACGCTGCTGCTTATGTGGTGCTCCAGGTCGCAGGCATTTCTGTGCACCTGCTGGTCAAGCTCCATGCCCAGCAGCTCTGTGAGCAGGAGCTCAGCCAGGCGGTGGCTCCTTATGGCTTCCCTTGCGAGCTCCTCGCCTCTGCGGGTGAGCTGAATGCCCACCCTCGGGCGGTACACCACCAGCCCCAGCCTCTCCATCCGCCTGAGCATCTCCACAGCGCTGGGCGGTGCTACCTCAAGGGCTTTTGCTATGTCGTTGATTCTGGCGTACTCCCTGTCCTCCTCCTTCAGGAACACCCACAGCGCCTCCAGGTACTCCTGCATGCTCTCGGTAAGTACCTCGCCGTCCATCTTCAGGCTATAAGCGCAGCATAACCTCTGCAACCTGTAAAGGGCATGCAACAATATTTTTCAAAATTAATACTCCCCGGAGTAGCAGGTGGTTTTCTTGCTCACTCAGGAAGTTCTTGAAGAGGTCAGGGAGCTCAAGCGGGACTGCATAGTCTTAGCCCACAACTACCAGATACCAGAAATCCAGCAGGTGGCAGACTTCGTCGGCGACTCTCTCGGGCTGTGCAGGGCGGCGCAGCGCATAGACAAGCCCTACATCCTCTTCTGCGGGGTTGACTTCATGGCAGAGAGTGCCGCTCTCCTGAACCCGGACAAGACGGTGCTCATGCCCGACCTGGAGGCGCACTGCCCCATGGCTGCGCAGCTTCCTGCAAAGCTGGTGCGTGAGGCGAAGGAGGAGCATCCCGACGCGGCGGTTGTGCTCTACATCAACACCCGCTTGGAGGCGAGGGCGGAGGCGGATGTGCTCTGCACCTCTGCCAATGCCGTCAGGATAGTCAGGAGCCTGCCCGAGAAGAAGATAATCTTCGGTCCTGATGTAAACTTAGCCTGGCACGTTCAGAGGCACGTGAGGGACAAGGAGCTCATACCCGTGCCAGAGCGCGGGCACTGCATAACCCACCTGCTCTTTAAACCAGAGCACGTGAAGCGTGCACGGGAGGAGCATCCTGAGGCAGAGGTTCTCATCCACCCCGAGTGCACGCCGGAGGTGCAGCTTCTTGCAGACCACATCTGCAGCACCGAGCAGATGGTGAGGCGAGCTAAGGAGAGCAGCGCCAGGGAGTTCATAGTGGGCACCGAGGTGGGGCTCGTGCACAGGCTGAGGCGGGAGCTTCCGGAGAAGCGCTTCTACCCCCTGTACGAGGGTGCCATCTGCAGGACGATGAAGATGAACACCTGGGAGAAGTTTATGAAGCAGCTCAGGGAGCGCAGGAATGCTGTGAGGATAGACCCCGAGATTGCGGAGCGTGCCATGCTCAGCCTTCAGCGGATGCTTGAGCTGAGCGCGTAGCCTCCAAGAAGAACAGCACACCCGCCATCGTTATCACACCCATTGCGAGGGCATCCACCACCGGGGGCACTAAGAGGTACAGAACCTCCACTCCCTGGAACAGCCTGCTTGCAATGCCTGCCAGGAGGTTGAGAATCACCAGTATGAGCCCGTAGAGAAGCGCATCACCCGTGTGCTCCATCACCACGTCATAGCTTCTTCTCAGCGCCTTAAGGGCTGGCAGCTCCTCTATCACGAGAGCCGGGATGGTGAACATCAGCAGGAAGCCTGCAATTATGCCAGGGATTACCAGCAGAGCCAGCCCCAGCAGCACCAGCACGCTAACGCAGGCTGAGGCGAGTATGAGCTGCACCGCCCGCCCCTCAAGCACCCTCACACCCTCAGCTAAGGAGCTCCTGCCTCTGGCGGCTATCTCTATGGCCATCCTCACGCCCACACCCTGCGCTATGCCGCTCAGGGCAATTGACAGCCCGAAGACCAGCAGCGATACCCCTATCACCCCCGGCTCAGCCCCGGGCTTCATCCCCAGCTCTGAAATCGCATACAGCAGCCCCGAAACCAGGAAGTTTGCCACCACGAAGGGCACCGCCAGGGCGGGGTTTCTGAGGAAGTGCCTCACCCCCTCCCTGTACACCCCGATTACATCTATCATGGCTCACCCTTCCTTCGCATCCGAGTACATCTCGGCGAAGGGGCGGTGCGACTTCGGCACCACCTTGGTGAAGTCTGCATTCAGCACCTCCTCTGCCTCAAGTCCGAAGAGCCTGCAGAACTCGCCCACCACCTCCTTCAGGAACTTCCTGTCAGAGGCGCCGAGCTTCTCTGTCCTTGCGCCGTAGCCGAGCCTGTCCTCGTCAACCTCCTCCCTCAGGTAGATGGCACCGCCGTGTATGCCTGTGGCGAGCCACTCCCCCGCAATCTCGGGATAGGTCTCCAGCCTCTCAAGCCCCAGCACCACTATCCTGCCGCCTGCCATGTACTCGCCCAAGAAGTCGCCAGCCGTGCCGCCCACCACCAGCACCGGCACCTGCTCGCGGTACTCCTTCATGTGTATTCCCACGCGATACCCCACGTGCCCCCTCACAAAGATTTCCCCGCCGCGCATGCTGTGCCCTATTATGTCGGTGCCGCTCCCGTGCACGATTATCCTGCCCGCGTTCATGGTGTTGCCCGCGCCATCCTGCACATCCCCGTAAACCACCACCGTGGGTCCGTTTGCAAAGGCTGCGAGATCATCTCCAGCCACCCCGTGAATCTCAATGTAGCACTCGCACCTGAGCCCGTCGGCTATGTAGCGCTGACCATTCACGTTCAGCAGCCTGAGCTTCCTCTCACCCCTCTCCACCAGCTCGTTGATCAGCTCGTTCAGCTCGCGGTAGTGCACACCCTTAGCGTCCACAACCACGAACTCGCCCTCTCTGCTCACCTTAGCCTTTCTCAGCGGCACTTCCATGCTACTCACCCGCCGGCTTAACACCCAGCACCCTCAGCTCCGGCTCGGTAAGCCCCACGCCTCTGAGCCTGTCCCGGTTGCTCCTCAGGCTCTCTATGGAGTTCAGCCCGAGGGCGCCGAGAATCTCCTTGAGCTCGTGGCTCCAGGCTCTGAGCAGGTTGGCAGCCCTTCTGGCGCCCTCCTCAGGGTCAAGGCGCTTCCTGAGCTCGGGATCCTGGGTTGCTATACCCCAGGCGCACCTGCCGGTGTAGCACTTCTTGCACACGGTGCATCCCAGGGCAATCAGGGCGGCGGTGCCTATGTACACCGCGTCCGCACCCAGGGCGATAGCCTTTGCCACGTCTGCACTGCTTCTTATACCCCCGCTGGCTATTATGCTGCCCCAGTGCCTTATGCCCTCCTCCCTCAGGCGCCTGTCAACGCTCGCTATGGCAGCCTCAATGGGTATGCCGTGGTGGTCCCTGTGCACCTGCGGCGCCGCCCCGGTGCCTGCTCTGAAGCCATCCAGCACAACCGCATCCGCACCGGCTCTGATTATTCCAACGGCTATGGGGGCAACGTTGTGCACCGCTGCAATCTTGACAAAAACGGGCTTCTTGTAGCGTGTTGCCTCCTTAAGTGCATATATCAGCCTGGAAAGGTCCTCAATGCTGTAGATATCGTGGTGCGGTGCCGGTGAAATGGCATCGCTGCCCTCGGGTATCATCCTGGTCTGCGAAATCTCCTCGGTGACCTTCTTCCCCGGCAGGTGTCCGCCTATCCCGGGCTTTGCCCCCTGTCCTATCTTAATCTCAATAGCCGCCCCGCGCTTCAGGTACTCCTCGTGCACCGCGAACCTTCCCGAAGCCACCTGGGTGATTATGTGGTCCGCGTAGGGGTAGAGCTCAACGTGCATCCCCCCCTCGCCGGTGCCCATGTAGGTTCCCACCTCCTTCGCAGCCCTCGCCATGCTCAGGTGAGCCTCAATGCTTATGCTGCCGTAGCTCATGTGCGCAAACATTATCGGCGTCTCAAGCTTCAGGTTGGGTGCAATCTTTGTTCTGAGCCTTATGCTGCTGTCCTCTTCCTCCAGCTCCACCTTCTCGGGCTTCCTGCCTATGTAGGTGCGCAGCTCCATGGGCTCCCGCAGCGGGTCAATGCTGGGGTTGGTAACCTGGCATGCATCCAGCACCAAGCGGTCAAAGTAGCTCGGGTACGGCAGCTCGTTGCCCATGGCTGTCAGAATAACCGCCCCGGTCTCAGCCTGAGTCTTTATGTCCTTTCTCACCCTGTTGGTCCACACGGGGTGGGGGGCATACTCCATGGGCGAGCGCTCAATGCTTATCGCCTGCGTGGGGCACATGTAGGCGCAGCGCAGGCAGGCGACGCACTTCTCGTGGTGCCTCTTCCAGGTCTTCTTCTCCCTGTCGTACTCGTGCACCCCGAAGGGGCACTCACGCACGCAGCGCAGGCAGTTTATGCACGCCTCTCTATCCACGCGCACCACAAACTCCGGGGGAAAGTTACGCACCATTCAGTGAATAACCTCCTCTCTAACCTCTTCATCAAGCCTTGCAATCACTGGATTCCCCGCCCTCGGCGCCCACAGGCGGTTGATGTTCTCCTCCACCTCCCTTATCGCGGCCTCCTCGCTGGCTAAGTAAACGCAGTCATCGCTGCTCGCCGCGATGAGGGGGCGCAGCTTTATGCGGTCGTTTAACCCGACCATGGTGTCCCTGTTTGTGATGATCACCGCAAAGGGGCCGTTCAGCATTGCCTGGGAGTAGGTCATGCGCAGAGCTGTGAAGGCTGATCGCTTCGGCTCAGGCATGCGCTCAATCTGCTTCCAGAAGGGCGGGGTCAGGGCGATGGCGGCGCTTCGCAGGCTTAGCCCCTGCTTCCGCACCAGCAGGTCAAACAGGTAAGCCACAACCTCTGTGTCTGTGAGCAGCCTGCACTTGTAGCCGTGCGCCTCAAGGTAGCGTTTGTTTGTGCCGTAGCTGCTTATTTCGCCGTTGTGCACCACGCTCCAGTCAAGGAGGTTGAAGGGGTGTGCACCACCCCACCAGCCAGGCGTATTCGTGGGGAAGCGCCCGTGGGTTATCCAGCAGTAGGCTCTGTACTTCTCCACCCTGTACATCTCAGCCACAGCATCCGGCATGCCCGTGGCTTTGAACACCCCCATGTTCTTCCCGCTGCTCGCCACGAAGGCGCCGTCTATGCAGTCGTTTATGGTGAACACCAGCTCCGTGATGTAGTCCTCCTCCTTCTCCAGGTACTCCCGCCGGTTGCTGAACCTGTGGGGCACCTCCACGAAGTACCTCCAGACGATGTTCTCCTGGGGGATTTCCTTCACCCTGCGCATGGGTATGCGCTCATCCTTTATTATCGCCACCCTGTCCTTCAGCAGCTCCTCGGTGCGCTCCTTTGCCAGCTCATCCCTGAAGAACAGGTGCAGGGCATAGTACTCGGCGTATCTCGGGTATATGCCATATCCTGCAAACCCACCTCCACGGCCATCGTAGCGGTCACGCATCATGCATGACATCCTTATGATTTCCCTGCCTGACATTCTCTCGCCGTACCTGTTCAGGATTCCGCCAAGTCCGCACATTCTAACTTACCCCGTGCAGGAAAGCTTCTGCAACATGGGAAGTGTAACATCAAAAAATCAGTGCACGAGCTTCACTATCTGCATCCTTCCGTTGTTGTAGAGCACCGTGTTCTTCTGCATGAGCCTCTCCAGCACCTCCTTCCTGGTGGGCTCCAGCACGCTGTAGGGCGCCACCGCCACCCTGTACATGTACTCACCCACGAGCACGTACTCCAGGTCCTCAGGGGGCTTGTACTTGTCATCATAAAGCACCCTGATGCTCTCCTCCACCCTCCTCGTGGTAACCGTACCCCCGTAGTTCACGGAGGTTCTGACGTTGTAGTGGCTGCCGAAGAGCACCAAGCAGTTTATTCCCTTCATGTCCGTGTATATCTCAGCCTCCCTGGGAAGGGCATAGCCAGCAAAGGCACAGGCGTGCATCTCCTGGGCATCAATCTTCTGGGCGTTCAGGTTGGGCGTGGTTAAACCGTAGATGGAGGTGGGCAGGGCGACAAGCAGCGAGAGGGCAATCAGCCTCTCAAACCGCCTCTCCCCCACCCTCTCCGCGAGCAGCGCCAGCATGGGCACCAGGGAGAAGGTGCTCATCTCCAGGAACCTGGGGAGCTTGCTGCCGGTGAAGTAGAAGGCAAGAGCCACCGCTGCGAGACCGAGTATGCTGCCTGCGGTGGCTGCCTCCTGCGGGGTGGGGTTGCGGTGCCTTAGCAGCATAACCACGAACAGCAGGGCGGCTGCGGCGTAGGGGAGGAGGTGCAGCAGGAAGAGCAGCAGCTCCCTCAGGAACCTTCCGCCATACCACACCTTAACCGTGTAGCTGCTGGGCTCTGAGGCGAGCACTCCGCCCCTGGTGAGCAGCATGCTGAAGGTGGTTAAAAGCTGCTCCACTCCACCCTTTGAAAGCACCAGCGCTGCAAGAGCTGAAGCATAGAAAACCAGCGCAAACCCTGCCTCCCCTCTCAGTCTTCTGCCGCTGAGCCCTGCATGCACCATGTGCAAGCTAAGCATGGGCGTCATGAGAATCACAACCACATAGAAGACGGTGTAGTACAGCAGCCCGAGGGCAACCATCAGCAGCGCCGCAACGAGCAGGCACCTCCCCCTCTCCCTGCCCTCCATCCAGCGGAAGTAGCAGAGCAGCACACCCAGAGCAAGCGCCGCACCCAGCATCATCCTGCTGAAGAAGCTGTCCGCTATAACCCTGCCGTAGGGGTAAACCGCCGCGAGCAGCGCTATCAGTGCGGCGTTCTTGGTGCCGGTGAAGCACCTGGCGAGCACATAGCTGAGAAGCACCACCGCCACACCTGCGGGGATGAAGGCAAGCTCCACCGTGCTCATTCCGCTGAGCTGGCTCATCAAAGCCAGCATGCTCAGAAAGGCTGCGGAGGCGTCTCTGAGCTCGTAAACGTAGGCAGGAAAATGCTCCCAGGCGTGGCTCCCGGAGATGTCGGGCAGGTAAAAGGCGTAGAGGTAGGTATCCGGAGGCACCACCGTTCCCGTGAACACCAGCGCATGCATTGCCATCCACACTGCCAGCACAGCCACCGCCAGCCCCAGCCACCTCACAGCCCCACCCCCCTCAGGCGGCGCATCTCGTCCACCGTCTCTTTAAAACCCAGCATCACCCCCAGCTCCCTCAGCAGCCTGTCGCTCAGCCTCCTCCCCCTCTGCACAGCTCTGCGCCTGCGCATCAGCCCGGGCAGTGAGAGCAGCACAGCCACGTATGCCTTCAGCACTGCGGCAGCGCAGTGCGGCTCTTTAAGCAGGTATCTGGCTAAGAGCAGGGCGCTGTAGCCCAGGTTAAGCGCCACACCCGCCAGAGCCTGCCTGAGCTGGTAGTTCTTCAGCACCATGCCCAGGCGGTTGCGCTGGCACATGTACACCCTGAAGGGCGACTCACCCTGCCGCAGCGGATGATACACCACGGATGTGGGCACGTACAGCACCTTCCACCCCGCCACCCATGCCCTGTAGCAGAAGTCCGGCTCCTCGTGATACACAAAAAACCACTCATCCAGCCCCCCCAGGCTCTCGTAGGCTCTGCGCCTCACCATCGCACCCGCCCAGCATGCAAAGGCAGAGTAGCAGCGCCTGCTGAAGCTCTCTGAATCAGGCTCCCCGAGACCAACATCAACACCCGCCCCCACCGGGGTGAACCTCCCGCCGGCATGCACCACCCTTGAATCCCAGAGAACCTTTGAGCCGCACACCGCAGCCTCAGGCTCCTCCCTCATCGCCCTCAGCAGCTCCCCCAGCCACTCAGGATGCGCCAGAGCGTCGCTGTCTATGAAGGCTATGTACCTGCCGGAAGCAGCGGCAGCGCCCAGGTTTCTGCCACGAGCCGCGCCCGTGTTGCTCGCCAACCTGAGCAGCTTGGCGTGCGGAAACTCACGCTCCACCATCTCAGCCGTGCCATCGGTGCTGGCGTTGTCCACCACCACCAGCTCATGCTCCACGCTCTGCCGCTGCAGCGAGCGCAGGCAGGCTGCAAGCTCACGCCTGCGGTTCCTGCTCACGACCACCACGCTCACCTCTGGCACCATGACCTCAGCCTTCTCAGGAGCCTTTTAAGCCTCCAGCGCAGCACCCACAGGGCTATTGCTATGCCATCTCTAACACCCGTGCCCTTTCTGGCATCCCTGTAGATGCACCTCACCGGCACCTCCTCAATCCTCAGCCCCAGCTCCACAGCCTTGAGCACAATTTCAGAGGCAACCTCGTAGCGGTTGCTCTCTATGTCTATCGCGAGGGCAGCCCTCCTGCTCATCGCCCTGTAGCCGCACTGCGAATCCGACACCCTCCTTGAGGTGAGCCAGGTGAGGAGCAGGTTGCCCAGCCACTTGCTTCTCGGACCCGTGAAGTTGTGCATTCTGGTGCCGAATACTATGTCTGCCCTGCCCTCAATCACAGGCTTCAGCAGCCTGAGCATCTCCTCGGGTGCGTGCTGTCCGTCTGCATCCACGGTAACTATCGCATCCGCCCCCCTCTCCAGCGCCGCTTTTATGCCGGTTCTCGTGGCACCCCCCTCACCCACGTTGTGCTCATGCCTGTAAACCACAGCCCCTGCACGCTCAGCCTCCTCGGCAGTGGCATCGGTGGAGCCATCGTCAACCACAATCACCTCATCCACATGTTCAAGGCACTTGCGCACAGCCTCTGCCACGGTACGCTCCTCGTTGTAGGCAGGTATAACCGCGCAGAGCTTCATTTCACCACCAGTGCGGTGTCCGGGTACCAGACCGAGTAGTACCTGTCCTTCAGGTCACCGCTGAGCACATTTATGCCCAGCCTGTATCTGGCTCTGCTCTTTTCACCCCTCCACTCCACCCTCACGTGCCTGCTGGTGTAGCCCTGCAGGCTGATGTTCCTGTACTCCTCGTAGGCTATGCTCCATCCCTCCCTCTCAACCCTTATAATCTGCACCTGCAGAACACCCTCCAGTGGCGTGGAGTACAGGTTTCTCACCGTAAACCTCACCTGCACCGGCGTGCTCCGCTCCGCGATAAGCGGCTCCACCCTTATGTCATCCACCGTCACCACAGGTTGCTCCGGCGGCGCTAAGCGATACACCTCAACCTCGCCATTTTGGTGCAGCAGCACCAGGTCCCTCATCCGCCTCACCAGCGGATATATCTCTGAGCTGCGGTTGATTATTATGTAGGAGGGCTGATTTTTGAGCAGCGTATCTATGTAGCGCTGCGCCGGTGGATACTGGGTCTCCAAGTAAACGGGCTGATGCGGATGAAGCACTATCAACCCCTGCGCCGCCCACCAGTTTCTCACACCCACTCTATCATACTCGCCGAGCTGGCTGCCGAGCCAGATTCCAGCCTCAAACTCCTCCTGAGAAAGCACCCTGTACCACGCGGGGCGATCTATGAACATTGCCTGTGCAGCCTGGGCTGAGAACATGAAGAACAGCACAAAAATCGCTAAGGGCTTAAGCTTGCTCTTCCTGCCGGTCTCTGCATACCTCACCAGCTCCCTCAGCCCCACCATGCTCACCAGCGCCGCAGCAGGCACCAGGTAGTAGAGGTATCTGGAGCCGTACAGCGCTATGGGCAGCTTGAACCTGGGGAACTGGGTGTAGAACAGGATAACCAGAAAGGCGATGAGCACCGGCAGGTATCGCCTGCTTCTGCCTCTTAGCATCAGGTACCCTAAGGAAGCCACGCCCAGAGCGGTGGCTACGAAGGTGGTGGTGCCAGCGTTTGCCAGGAAGAAGCCGAGGGTGAGCTGGTTCGCCTGGGGAGAGAATCTCAGAAAGGGCTCAAGCGTCATGCCCATGCTGTAAACCCACCAGCCTGCAATTAAGAGTCCGAGCGCCGGCGGCATGCTGAGGAGCGCAAACTTTTTCACCCCCCTGCGTCCCAGGAGCAAAAGCTCACCCATGCCCGTGCTCAGCACCAGCAGGGTGGCTATGAGGGCGACGTTGTGGTGGGTTATGACGATGCCCAGCATCATCCCAAAATAAAGCATCAGATGCCTGAGAGTGCCCTCCCTGAGGAACCTGAACACTCCATACCAGGCTGCGAACATCAGCACCATCCCCACACTCTCCGGCACCAGATACTCGGTGCGCAGCACCACGTACTTGGCTGAGGTGAAGGCAAGCGCCGCAACAAAGGCGAAGGCTTCATCCCTTATCACGTACCTGGCAACTAAGTAGAAGGAGAGCACGAGGAAGAAGGCTACGACCGACGGGAACAGCTTGCCCACCAAGAAGGGGTCACCACGGGAGAGCAGTATTGCCAGCCCCAGGAAGTAGTGCATCCCCGGGGCGTAGGTGTAGTCAGCGGGCAGAATGGCTCGCTGCGCCTTCCTCACCAGCATCGCCTTCTCCTTCGCCACGCCCTCCCAGATGCTCTCCACCCTGTGGGAGTGCCCGTAGCTGGCGTAGTGGTTCGCCATCTTTATGTGAAAGAAGGGATCCTCAGCAGGTGGCTGGGGTGTTGAGAAGTTCTCCAGCGCAACCGCTGAAGCCAGCGCAAGACCCAGGAGAAGCACAGCGAGCGTTGCGGTGCTGGGCGGCAGAAGAAGGTCAGCCTTCAGGGCTCTCAGGCCCCGCCGGAACAGCACGGGAAGAGATATAAGCACGGGAATAGCCAGAATCGCCACACCCTTGGCTGGAGTGAGCATGGTCGCAGGGTAGAGATACCACAGGGAGCCCAGGTTGTCAAGCACGAAGAGGCTGAGAGCAATCCACACGAAGCTGAGCACGTAGGCGCTCACGAGCCTCTCAACCACGTCCAGCCTGCGGAATATCAGCAGAGACAGGAAGAAGCCCGGAATTACAGATATCAGCAGAGTTACCACAGCTTCAAGCATACAGCATTCCCTGCACAGCTACTTTGAAACATCCACTATTTAGACTTATCCCGTTAACGTGTTACAGCCAACGTAAAAATCATTCACCTTCAAGCGCCCTCAGCACCGCCCTGCGCATTGCCCGCACATCCGGCTCAACACCCAGCCACAGCCTCTGCGCCTCAGCTCCCTGGTGCACCAGCATTCCCACGCCGTCAACGGTTCTGCACCCTGCAAGCTCAGCCTCCTTCAGCAGCCTCGTCTGCCTGGGGTTGTAGACTATGTCCATCACCACCGGCTTTGAGCCGAGCTGCTCCTTAGTGAGCAGCGTCTTCTCAGGCTCCGGGTGCATGCCCACCGGGGTGGCGTTTATCACGATGTCACAGCTCTCTACCTCCTCCCTTATGCGCTCCTGAACAAGCTCGCCAGCCTTGCCCTGTCCGCCAGCCCTGCGCACCAGCTCAGCCACCTCCATGGCTTTTTCAGGCTTTCTGGCAAGCACCTTCACTCTTGCACCTGCAAGCGCCAGCGCAACGCATATCGCTCTTGCGGCGCCACCCGCGCCCAGCACCAGCACCCTGGCGCCGTCCACGCTGACGCCAGCCTCCTGCAGGGCAAGGAGCGCCCCTCTGCCGTCGGTGTTGTGCCCCTCGGTGCCAGCCTCTGTGAAAACGATGGTGTTCACAGCGCCTGTCAGCCTGGCTTCCCTGCTCAGCGAGCTCATGTAAGCCATGACATCGCACTTGTGAGGCAGGGTAACGTTCACCCCACCATACTTAAGCGCCTTAAAGCCCGCGATGGCATCCCCCAGCTCATGTCTCTCCACCCTGTGGGCGACGTATATGCAGTTGAGCCCCAGGCTCTCAAAGCTGGCGTTGTGCATCTCCGGCGAGAGGCTGTGCTCCACCGGCGAGCCTATCACCGCAAACACCTTCGTTCTGGCGTCAACCATTCCTCAACCCCAGCACCTGCAGCACCTCAACCAGCTCCCTCACGCTGAGCTGCCCGGGGGCGGTTTCAGCGCCAACGTAGCCGTAGGTGATTGCAGAGCCCATGGCAGGAGCAGCCAGCCTGCTGATTCTGCCAGCCTCACCCATGGCTACGCCCACGAAGGGCATGCGCGAGCCGAACTCGCAGGTTAGCTGAAGCAGCCTGAGCACATCCCCGCAGCTTCTTGCCATCACTCCGAGCTTTGGTATGTCAGCACCTGCGGCGAGCTCCTCCTCCACGATTTCTCTCATAACCGCCAGCTCCGGCGTGTGCTGGAAGTCGTGCCACGAAACCAGCACCTGCACCCCCGAGCTTCTGGCGTGCTCTATCACCCCATCCCTCAGGTGCGGTGTCATGCGCAGCTCCACATCTACAGCATCTGCCAGCTCAGCGCCAGCCAGCAGGCACTCTGCAAGCTCGCTTTCGCTGCCGGCAAAAAGCCCGCCCTCCCGCTCGCTCCTCACCGTCAGAATAACTGGAAGGGACACCATCTCCCTCACCCTTCTCAGCAGCCTCTTCACCTCTGCAGCGTATCCTGAGCCGAACTTCAGCGCATCCGCCCTTATCTCCACCACATCCGCCAGCTCAGAAGCTTCCAGCAGAAGCGGTATCACCTCCTCGGTGCTGCGCGCCATTATGGAGGCGCACACCGCAGGCTTGCGTTTCAGCAGCTTCAACTCATCACCTCCACTACCAGGGTACGTCTTTAATCTTCAGCAGGTATCCTAAGCGATTCACCGCCAGGTGTCCCGCTGGAGTCACCACGAGCAGCACGAGCACGTAGTCTAAGGGTATTCGTGCAACGGTACTTGCTAAGAGCAGCGCCCCCACCACGAAGTTGAGCTGGTCCAGCAGGGGCACGGGTGCCCCCCGCTCAAGCCCGAGCCTCCGCTTTAAGAAGCTGCCCGCCGCATCCCCCGCAAGGGCACCCGTGGAGAGCAGGAAGCCAAGCACCACGTTACCCTGCAGTGCCCCCACCGCGGTGCCGCCCGTGATTCCCGTGAGGGTACCCCTGACCGTCACCCCCCTGCCCAGAAGCGGCCGTCCGTCTATGAAGCGCCGGTTCATGTCCAAGGGCATGCCCCCGCCGAAGATTCCGGGCAGCGTGTTCGCAACGTAGGCAGGAAGAAAGAAGTACAGCGCAGCCACCGCTCTCTCCAGGATGTCTTCAAGCATACGCATTTTTCCTGAGGGCATGCGTATATAAATCTTTGCTCATCCCGCTCCAGAAGCTACCCTCTGAGCTTTCTGGCATGCCTGCTGCAGAACTCAGCAGCCTTCTCGTCCACCTCCGCTATGCTGTTAGAGAAGCTCATCACGCAGGCTCTTGAGAGGCAGTGCCTCATTCCCAGCGTGTGCCCCAGCTCGTGCAGCGCCTCCTTGAGCAGCCTGCTCCTGAACCTCTCATGCTCGCCGCATCTCAGCCTGAAGGTTGAAACCACCGCCGCCCTGCCGCCCAGCTCCGCAAGTCCGAACACAAAGTTCATCGGCTCGGCATAGATGTCCTCGGAGGTTACACCCAGCACCCTGTCCGCGTGCCTCTTTGAAAGCGTCCACAGGAGCACCTCCGCAGAGTACTGCCCCCTCAGGGGATTGTAGCCCGGGCACACCTGCAGCGTCTCACCCCGAATGCACCTCCAGCCCAGTCTGCGCTCAAGCTCACCGCACAGCCACTCTAAGGTGGCAGCACTCACCCCACCTATTCCAACAAGCTTCAGCCTCACCCGCTCTTCCTCCTCAGGTAGTACTCCACCGCACCCACCGCGTTGACCACCTGCGGCTCTTCAGGCACGAGCACCTCGGCGCCGAGAACCTCCCTCAGAGCCTCAACCACCCCCGAGTTCCTTGCCACCCCTCCAATCAGCGCCACCTTTTGCGCATGCTCCGGCACCATCTGCGCAATCCGCCTGGCAAAGGCTAAGTGCACGCCCCTCACCACCTCCTCAACCGAGTATCCCTCAACCAGCCTTGAAACAACCTCGCTCTGGGCAAACACGCTGCAGGTGGAGTTTATCTCTGGGGCACGGGTGGCGAGGAGGTGCAGCCCTCCCAGCTCCTCCAGAGCCACACCGAACTGCTTTGCGATCAGCTCCAGGAAAGCCCCGGTGCCAGCGCTGCACTTGTCATTCATCCTGAATCCATTTTCCCGCACATCTATAACCTTGGTGTCCTGCCCCCCGATGTCAACTATCACATCCACCACCTCACCGAGCAGCCTACGCGTGCCGTGGATGGCGGTGGTAATCTCTGTAACCCTCAGCTCGGCAGGCACGTGCTTCCTGAAGTAGCCTGTAGCAGCCTCCGCAGCTCTGCCACCAAGCAGGGTGCGCCACTTAGCAGTCTCTACAACTCTGAAGCTGTACTCACCATCCTCAAGGTACGCCGCCTTTGCTGTTCTGCTCCCCACGTCCACACCCACTATCATGACTCTTCACCGAGCCTCTCTGCGAACGCCTCCAAGCGCAGCCGCACCTGCTCCGGTGTTCTGCCCGGCAGGTCTGCCTCAATGCTCAGGTAGGGTATCCTTAGCTCCCTGCACAGCCCGCGCAGCAGCGGCTCCTCTAAGCTGTGGTGGCAGGCGTACTGGTGGAAGTGCACCGCCGCCTCCGCCCTGTGCCTTCTGAGCTGCTTCCTGAGGAACTCCAGCCTGCGCCTGAGGTGGAGAGCAAAGGTGTAGCGGGCGTAGCTGCGTGCCACCTCTGCCATGCTCCTGCCGGTGTGGCGTATGAACTCGTAGGGCATCTCATCAAACACCACGTGCATGCCCAGCTCTGCCAGCACCTCGTGGAAGTCGCTGTATATCGGGGGCACGCCCAGCAGGGCTATGCGGTGCTCGTAGCTCACATCCACCTCTCCAAGGTTCTCCAGCGCCTCCCTGTACCTTGCAGGGCTGCCCATCAGGTCGCTCGCAGAAACCTCTATCAGGAAGCCATCCCGGGAGCCGAGCTCACCGCGGGAGCGCATCTCATGAACCCGCAAAGCCATAGCCTTGAGCTCTGCAACCTCGTCCATCACCTCATGCTCAAGCTCGCCCAGAAACTCCGCAAGCGCCTCAACCTGCTCCCTCATGAGCCTGATGTCCCCGCTGAAGGGGTAGATGAAGTGGTGCGCCGGTATGCCCGCAAGCTCTACACGCTGGGCGTCAACCAGCGAGGTGTAGCAGTCACCTCCAGCCACCACCACCAGGGCATCTACCTCAACCTCACGCCTCAGCAGCAGCTCGCGCCACACAGCACTCCAGGCGCACAGCTTGTCCTCAGGTCTCACCATGCTCTCAGGCACGAGGTTGTTCAGGTCAAGCGCCCTGCAGCCGCAGGCGTACACCACCTCCGGTGGAACGAGGGCGGTGATTCCGATTCTCCTGCCCTTCACCCGTACACCTCCCGCTCCGGCAGCCCTGCAGACAGCACGCACTTCCAGCACCCCGGGGTGCTATCTCAGACACTCTGCAAGCTGTTACCCGGGATGGTAACACCTCCAACAATTTCCGCCAGGTATATATTGGGGGAGAGACTACAGCCGGGTATGCGCACAGCGGTGGTTATAGTGGGACATGGCTCAAGGGTCAGGGAGACGGTGGGGATATACGAGACCATAGCCAGACTCGCCAGTGAGAGCTCGGGCTATGAGGTGCGTGTGGGCTACATGAAGCATCACCGCCCCAACTTGGTTGAGGCGGTGGAGGGTCTGATAGCCGAGGGCTACAGGCGAATCGTTGTGGTGCCGCTGTTCATCGTGCCGGGTCTGCACGTGAGGGATGACATCCCGGTGCTGCTGGGTAAAAAGGACGGACACGTGCCGGAGTTCGGATACTCAAAGGTTAGGGCACCAGAGGACGTTGAGATTGTTTATGCAGATGCCATAGGAGCAGACCCGCGCCTCGCAGAGGTGGTGGTTGACAGGGTGAGAAAGGCGCTGAACGGGAGATGATACCAGCTAAAGCCTGCGCCCATTAATGCGAACGTTACTCTAAGCATAGATTACGTGATCCGCCTGCTCACTGTGCTCCTGGTGCTCGCATTGCTTGCGGGCTGCACGGGGGATGGGGTGCAGGGAGGCGCCGGGGAGGAGCCCACAGCTTCGGATGTTCAGCTCAGCTCCCATGATGCAGCAAAGCCGTACCTCAGCAAAATAGAGCCCGAGAACATGGAGCTCAGGAAGCTTGCAGCCACCATAACTTCCGGCTGTCCTTCGGGAGATGTGGAGTGTCAGATTACAGCCATCTACCGCTATCTGGTGGAAAACTACAGCTACTACAGCGACCCCAGGTACAGGGAGCTCATCCAGAGTCCACAGGACACCATATACCTGCGCGGCGGTGACTGCGAGGACCTGACGATACTCCTGATCTCCCTGCTTGAAAACATAGGCATAAAAACCTACTTTGTAATGACAGAGGACCACGCCTATGCGCTGGCATGCGGTGTCAGCCCTGACAGGCTCATGAAATACATAAGAGACGATATGATACTTCAGGCATCGGGTGACCTTGCGAAAAACGGCGAGATGGATGTGATAGTGAGGGATGGCAGGATATTTACAGTTGTAGAAGAGGAGCAGAGCTTCTTGCTGAAATCGGGGGAGCTGTACTACTACGGTGGCAATGGCACCGCCCTCACCCCGCCTATTGAGTACATGAACATAGAGTACGAGCTC
>JALSIP010000019.1 GCA_026989875.1 archaeon | reverse complement strand
CTCCTCAGGGCGAAGTACGCCTTCTTAGAGGGGATAGAGAAGCTGCTGGCGCAGGTGTCTGCCTTTACCTTCGCCACGGCGCTGCTGGGTGCGCTGAACCTGGGGAGGATGGACGCCGGCGCCAGGAGGAGGGAGTTCGGAATACTCAGGGCGGTGGGGGCTTCGCAGGGAATGCTGGCTAAGCTGGTGTTCGCAGAGTACGCCGCCCTCGCGCTCGTCACAGGAGCTGTGGCGGCACTCGCCACCCTGGGACTCTCCTATGCGGTGCTTCAGGCAGCAGCTGACACTGCTCCAGCCATGGATGCGGGAATTCTCCTGGCGCTGGTGCTCTTCTCTATTCTGAGCTTTCTTACTGTTGCTGCCCTCTACCTGCTTGAGCTCAGGAAGCAGGAGGTGACTGAGGAGCTGAGAGGTGAGTGAGGTGATTGAGCTAAGAGATGTGGTGAAGAGGTACGGAGATGTGGTCGCCTTGGACGGGGTTTCCCTGAATGTAAATGCCGGAGAGTGGGTGAGCATAATGGGTCCCTCGGGCAGCGGGAAGAGCACGCTTCTGAACCTGATAGCGGGGCTGGACACGCCCACCAGCGGGAGCATCTTGGTGGCGGGGGAGGAGGTATCGGCAATGGACGCAGAGACGAGAGCAGAATTCAGGCGCCGCAGGGTGGGGATGGTGTTCCAGCAGTTCCATCTTCTCCCCTACCTCACCGCCCTGGAGAACGTGATGCTGGCGCAGTACATCCACAGCATGGCTGATGAGAAGGAGGCGCTGCTCGCCTTAGAGCGGGTGGGCATGACGCACAGGGCTAATGCTGAAGCGGCAAAGCTCAGCGGCGGCGAGCAGCAGCGCGTGGCCATCGCAAGAGCCCTGGTGAACGACCCCCAGCTCATACTGGCTGACGAGCCCACGGGCAGCTTGGATGCAGCTAACGAGGCGACGGTGCTGGAGCTCTTCAGGGAGCTGGCGGAGGAGGGAAGAACGCTGCTGGTGGTAACCCACAACTCAGAGGTGGCTGAGGCAGGGGACAGGGTGGTGCGGCTGCACCATGGCAGGGTTGAGGATGGGTGAGTTATTATGGGAGGTTAATAGACAGTCTTCGCTTACCATTGGTTCACCCATAACCATCTGCCGGCAAGGCGCATAGGTATGCTCTTCTACGTGTAGAATCCACAAAGTACCACTTAGGCGAATCTCTGAGTGTGTAAACAGACTTCTTCTCACCTTATTCGGCTGTTCTCTCCTATAAATTTGGATATGTTGTCCTCCTTATGTTAACTCGTTAAATCCCTATCTAACACTATTATCTTACTTACATTGTGTAAATGATAAACGTTATTAGTTAGAACGTTATAAAGTTAATTTTATGAAGAAAGATTAGGGGGAGAGTTGTGTCATCTTTAAAGTTCTTGCCAGTTGTTGTCGCAGTCCTTATGAGCTTTATTACTGTAAGTGCAGGGCTGTCAGAGAAGGTTTATGTGGAATATTCAACCCAGCCGGAGGTTATAAAGCCCGGAACCTCGGGTTATATACTACTGAAAATCACAAACCCTAGCACCGAGCCGATAAGCTATCTCTATCTAACCAGGGTTGAAGCTGATGCTCCGCTTGAGGTTTACGACTTCAGCACAAGGCTTGGCGCCCTGTATCCGGGTGATGTGAAGCAGGTGCTACTCAGATTCAGGGTGTCCGAAGACACCGTCCCGGGGTTCTATGTGGTTAAAATCTTTCTAAGTGCCAACTACATCAGCCAGAGCGGCAGCATCAGGTATGACATCCCCATCGAGGTTACCGAAGAAGGCTTCCTGCAGCTCAGTCTCTTGCCTGCTGAAATTGAGGCTGAGAAAACAGAGAATATCACGCTTAAAATTCACAACCCCAGCGGTGAGCTTCGCGACCTGCGCATATCCTGGAGTGGTGAGGGTGTTGTACCCGTCGGCAGCTCCTCCAGCATCTTCATACGCCGCCTCGGTTCTGGAGCCACGCTGAAGGTACCTCTGAGCGTGCGAGCGGGGAGCACCGGAACGGCGATTTTGAAGTTTTCGGTCACATACCACGACTCAACAGGCAACCAGAGGAGCGAGAACCACACCCTGGGCATTGAGGTCAGGAGCCGGGAGGAGGACTACCTGAGGGTAGCTCTTAAGCCCGAGGCGCTGAAAACCGGCAGAGCCGGGAGACTCCTCTTCAGCCTGTCCAATGAAGGCGATGAGGAACTCAGAAATGTGCTTCTAAGCTGGAGCAGCGAGGTGCTGTTTCCGGCTTCGTCCAGCTCAGAGTTTTTCAGCTCAATAGGTGCCGGAGAGAGCAGGAATATATACTTTGGTGTTCTCGTGGATGAGAATGCAGAGCCGGGTTATTATCCTCTGTATGTGAGCCTGAGGTACGACTCTTCGGGCGTGGAGGTGAGGGGGAACCGCACCTTTGGCGTGGAAGTGACCGGGAAGGCGTCACTGGTTGCAACACTGTTCAGGGCAGAGGCAGGGAAGGTGTTCATCTCCATAGCCAACACCGGCAATGCACCGGCAAAGAATCTGGTGGTGAGGGCGAGCTCCCCCTATGGAAGGGCGGAGAGCTTCATAGGGGACCTGGAGTCAGGAGATGAGGAGATAATTGAGGTGGCGCAGAGAGGTGCTGGCGGCAGGTACAATGTGAGCCTCACGCTCACTTACAGAGATGTGTTCGGGCAGGAGTTTGAGGAGGAAAAGCAGATAGAGGTGCATCACCCTGCAGGAGGTGTGCCGCTGAGTAAAATAGCCGCTGCTGTGCTGCTAATCCTCATAGCCTTAGGCGCATGGTTCTGGAGGAGGAGGTGAGTGGTCTCAATAGCAAGAAAGAACCTGTTCCACGACAGGGGAAGGCTGCTTATAAGCGTCGGAGGCGTTGCCTTCGCCACGATGCTGATGATGACGCTGATAGGTGTTTACTACGGCATTTTCACCGAGAGCACCATGTACCTGAAGAAGACCCGCGCAGACCTCTGGGTGGGACAGGAGGGCATTCACGACACTTGGCACACTTACTCCCTCCTCCCCAAGGGGCTGGACACCGAGATAATGCAGGTGGGTGGTGTCAAGGAGGTGCACGAGTTCATAGGCAGGGCGGTAATGGCTGAGGTCTCCAAGGTCTCAGAAAGCAAGGAAACGGTGTTCATCATCGGCTTTGACACCAGCAGTGGCGTAGGTGGTCCCTGGGAAATTATAAAGGGGAAGAAGATTCCGCGAAGGGGGCAGGTGGTGGTGGACAGGGTGTTTGCTATGAGGAAGGGTATTGACATAGGCGATACGATAAAGGCGGGAGGTGTGGAACTAACCGTGGTTGGCATATCAAAGGACACCTTTGTGCTGGTATATTCCTATGCCTTTGTAACAAAGGAGGATGCTGCTGAGATATTCGGTGCCAGAGACTTTCTGAACTATTACATGGTGGAGGTGGAAAATCCCTTCTTTGCGAAAAAAATCGCCACCAATATAGAGAACAGGCTGAGAGCGCGTGGCATAAAGGCGGATGTGCTCACAAAGCAGGAGTTTATAGACAACCACAAGGAGGTGATAGACGAGAGCTTCAGCGTTATCCTCCTGCCCCTGGTGCTCATAGGTTTCTTCATAGGTGTTACTGTTATAGGTCTAACCCTGTACACAGCAACACTGGAGAAGATAAAGGAGTATGCAATTCTAAAGGCGATTGGTGCCGGTGAGGGTTTTATGGTTAGAATAGTGATGGAGCAGGCCTTTACCATCGGAATTCTCGGTTTTCTCTGTGGCGCCGCCCTCTCCCTGGCTGCGGCAAGGCTTGTGCCTGCTGTTGCTCCAGAATTCTATGTGGAAATCAACTCCTCCAACTTGGTGGTATCTTTCGTTGCCATCATAGCCATGAGCATCTTTGCCTCGCTGGTGCCAATCAGAAAGCTTGAGAGAGTGGACCCGGCGACGGTTTTCCAGGCATAGGTGGGGGCGGCATGCTGATAGAGGCGAAAGGTGTGACAAAGGTGTATGGCTCTGGAAGAACTGCCGTGAGAGCGGTGAACGGCGTGTCTTTCTCAATTGACAGGGGCGAGCTGGTGCTGCTCATGGGTCCAAGCGGCTCCGGAAAGACAACGCTGCTCACACTTATCAGCGGTCTGCTGAAACCCACCTCGGGGGAGATTTATATTGATGGTGTGGAGATAACCGAGCTGAGTCAGAAGGAGCTCGCCAGACTGAGGCTGGAGAAGATAGGCTTCATATTCCAGCACTTCAACCTCCTGAGTGCGCTCACCGCTCTGGAGAATGTGATGATGCCCCTCATAATAAAGGGGGTGAGCAAGGAGGAGGCACGCACGAGGGCAGAGGAGCTCCTTGCAGCCTTCGGCCTCGCCGGGAGGATGCACCACCTGCCCGAGGACCTCTCGGGGGGCGAGCAGCAGCGGGTAGCTGTGGCGAGGGCGGTTGTGACTGAGCCCGAGATAATCATCGCCGACGAGCCGACGGCAAATCTCGACTCAAAGAAGGGTAGGGAAGTGATGGAGCTGATCCGGGAGAGGGTGGGGCAGGGGAAGAGTGCAATAATAGCGAGCCACGACCCCAGGGTGAAGAGCTTCGCCGACAGGGTGCTGTACATGGAGGATGGCATGCTCAAAGCGCCCGAGGAATATCAATGAGCTTGTTCAAAGCTCCAAAAACCCACATTTATCTCCTGCGCTCCCCCAGCACCCTTTTCCAGAAGGCTGCGAACACCTCGCCCTTCCTTGAGAGCAGGAAGAGCAGCGCCAGAGTTGCCATTCCCGCAGAGAAGGTTACCATGCCCGTGAGCGCCACCTTCTCGGGGGCAAAGTCGTACACAACCAGCGGGTTGGTGCCGAGGAGGTAGTCAAAGTAGTCGTTCAGCGCCAGCCAGGCGGCGGCGATGGCGAGCTCCTTCTTTGCAATCCTCACCCTGTGCAGCACAAGCGCCGGCTGAATAACCATGCCGAAGTGCAGCACAAACATCAGGTAGTAGTAGCTTCTGTGGTAGGGAGCCAGGAAGTAGTCGCTGAAGTACAGGATGACAAACATCGTCCAGAAGCCGTACTTAACGCTCTGCGCCATGGCAATGAGGTAGAAGGTGTAAAAGCGCTTTTTGAGGTAGATGAGGAAGAGCGAGAAAGCGAAGAATAGCGTTGCTAAGGGCGAGTCCGGGATAAACAGCCAGAGCTTCACCGGGAAGAGCTCAAACATCTCCCTGTAGTAATAGAAGCCGAAGGCAGTGCCTGCGAGGTTTACAAGCGCCACAGCAAGCACAAGCGCCTCATA
>JALSIP010000018.1 GCA_026989875.1 archaeon | reverse complement strand
CCTGTGCAGGGAGGTGGCGGTTGATCCCCTGACCCAGCGCCGCATCTCCGACCTGCTGTCAGAGCTGGACATGCTCGGCATACTCAACTCCACAGTTATAAGCAAGGGCAGGTACGGGAGAACCAGGGAGATAAAGCTGGCGGTGCCGCTGGGAGACATAAAGAGGGTGGTGGAGGAGGACCCGCGTCTGAGCAGGCTCTCCTCGGCAAGCCTGCGGCAGAAGACCCTTGACTGAGCTTATGAAGGATACAGAGATTGTTGAGAGGTTCTTGGAGAGCGGCGTGAACCTGCATCCCCAGGTGCTTGCTGAGATAAAGAAGAGCGAGAACCTGGAGGAGACCATAAGCCGCCTTCTCACCATAGTGCGCCGCTCAAACGCCAGCGTTCTCACACCAGAGCTTGTACACGGTGAAAGCTCTGACCAGAAGCCTGAGAAGGTTGAGGTGAGGAGGCGAAGAAAGCGTGTTGAAGCAGAGGAGCATGAGTCAGAGCTTTTAATAAAGCGTAAAAATGACGTAACAGGCAGGTCAATGTCCCAGGGGAACATAGAGAGCTTTGTCAGCTACTTCAGCAGCAGGTATGAGAAGCTGTCAGCTATTCTGAAGAGTCGCAAGGAGCTGAGGGAGGCGGTGAGCGTTGAGCATGTGCTTCAGGGCAGGCAGAGGGAGGTCAGCCTCATAGGCATGGTGAGCGATGTGCGCACCAGCCGCAGGGGCAACGTAATCCTTGAGCTTGAGGACCCCACGGGCACGGTGCCGGTGGTCGTGCTCTCTGAGGAGCGGGAGATGATGCGGGAGGTGAGGGAGGTTACCAGGGATGAGGTGCTGGGGGTCAGGGGATTCCTCTCCAACGGTGGCAACATGGTTATAGCCAAGGAGATATTCTTTCCCGAGGTCCCCCACAGGGAGCCCAAGCGCTCTGATGCGCCTGTGGCGGTGGCTCTTATTTCTGATGTGCACGTGGGGAGCACCAAGTTCCTGAAGGAGGTTTTTCTGCGCTTCGTCAGGTGGCTGCGCGGGGAGCTCGGCACTTCCCGTCAGAAGCAGCTTGCGGGCAGGGTGAAGTACGTTTTTGTGGGCGGCGACCTGGTTGACGGGGTTGGGATATACCCGGAGCAGAAGGAGGAGCTTGCAGTAAAGGACATTCAGGAGCAGTACGCCCTGTTCGCCAGGCTTATAGCCAGGCTACCCGAGCACATAGAGGTGGTTGTTCTTCCCGGCAACCACGATGCCGCGAGGCAGGCTGAGCCCCAGCCGGCGATTGAGGAGGAGTTTGCACCCCAGCTCTACCAGAACCCCAGGGTGCACATGGTGGGCAACCCCTGCTTTGCCAGCGTTCACGGCGTGAGCGTGGTTAGCTATCATGGCAGGAGTCTGGATGATATGATAGCGAGCATCCCGGGGCTGAGCTACACCTCACCTGCAAGAGCCATGCAGCTTATGCTGAGAAAACGCCACCTCTCGCCGGTTTATGGCGGCAGGGTGCCCTTAGCGCCGGAGCTGGAGGACCACCTGGTGCTTGAGGAGCCGCCGGAGATTCTGCACATGGGGCATGTGCACAGAACCGAGGTTTCAAGCTACCGGGGCACGCTTGTGGTGAACTCCGGCACCTTCCAGGAGCAGACAGAGTTCCAGAGGAGGATGAACATCCAGCCCACTCCCGGGAGGGTGCCCATAGTTGACCTGCAGAGCATGCGCACCACGATAATGAGGTTTGTGTGAGGCTTATGATGGAGGAGTACTTCTCGCATCTTGAGGATAAGCTCAGGCACGCCCTTGAGATTGCCAGGAGGGCGAGGGCTAAGGGTTACGACCCCGTGGCTGAGGTGGAGATCCCGGTGGCAAAGGACATGGCAGAGCGGGTTGAGGGTCTGGTGGGTCCTGCCGGAGTGGCTGGGCGAATAAGGGAGCTCTGCCGGGAGAAGAGTGCCGAGGAGGCTGCCATAGTCATAGCCCGTGAGATAGTTGAGGGGCGCTTCGGCAGCTTTGAGTCTAAGGAGAAGGCTGCGGAGCAGGCTCTCAGGACAGCTCTCGCCGTGCTCACCGAGGGCATAGTGGCGGCACCTCTTGAGGGCATCGTGAAGGTTGCCATAAAGAAGAACGCTGACGGCAGCGAGTACCTTGCAATATACTTTGCCGGACCGATACGCTCCGCCGGGGGCTCGGCTCAGGCGCTGGCTGTGCTGGTTGGGGACATGGTAAGACGTGCGCTCGGGCTTGCTGAGTATGCCGCCACCAAGGAGGAGGTGGAGCGCTTCGTTGAGGAGGTGGAGCTGTACCATGCGGAGGCAAGCAGGCTGCAGTACCTGCCAGGCGCAGAAGAAATCAGGAAGGCGGTGAGCTCGCTGCCTGTGGAGGTTACGGGTGAGCCCACGGAGAAGGTTGAGGTCGCCGGCTACCGCGACCTCCCCAGGGTTGAGACCAATCAGCTGCGCGGCGGAGCGGTTCTTGTGCTTGCTGAGGGGCTGCTGCAGAAGGCTCCGAAGGTGATGAAGCATGTGCGCAGGCTGGGCATTGAGGGCTGGGAGTGGCTTGAGGAGCTTGCTGGCACGAAGGTGGAGAAGAGCCAGGATGAAGAGCAGGAGCTCAAGCCCAGCTACAAGTACCTCAAGGACCTGGTTGCCGGCAGACCCGTGTTCTCCCATCCCTCAGCTAAGGGTGGCTTCAGGCTTCGCTACGGGAGAAGCAGAGCTTCAGGTTTTGCCAGCATGGGTGTGCACCCGGCTGCGATGGTCATAACCTCGGGCTTCATAGCCATAGGCACCCAGCTCAAGACCGAGCGCCCAGGCAAGGGCACGGCGGTGACACCCTGCGACTCCATAGAGCCCCCGGTTGTGAAGCTGCGGGATGGCAGCGTCGTCAGGCTGGAGAGTGTGGAGCAGGCGGAGAGGCTGAGGGAGGAGGTGGAGGAAATCCTGTTTCTGGGGGATATACTTGTGAACTACGGCGACTTCCTGGAGAACAACCACCCCCTCGCTCCAGCGGGCTACTGTGAGGAGTGGTGGGTGCAGGAGCTTGAGCGCGCGCTTGAGGGCAGCGCCGAGGATGGGTACCGCATCTACCTGAACCCCGCTGAGGTGCCGGATGAAGACACCGCCATAGAGCTCAGCGAAAAGCTCGGCATACCCCTGCACCCGCGCTACACCTACTTCTACCACGATGTTGATGTGGAGGCGCTGGTGGAGCTGGGCAGGTGGCTCTTCGGCGGCAGGGTGGAGAGGGGGGAGCTCCGGCTGCCCCTGAGGGATAAGCCCAAGCGGGTGCTTGAGCTGCTGTGCGTGCCCCACAGGGTGGAGGGCGAGGAGGTGGTGCTGGGCGAGTACAGGGCGCTTGCGCGCTGCCTGGGCGGAAGCATGGAGAGGCTTCTTGAGGCGGCTGAAAGGGCAGCTTCGGCGATGGAGCTGGTCAACTCCTTCGGGATAAGGGTCAGGGAGAAAGCGCCCACCTACATAGGCGCCAGGATGGGCAGACCCGAGAAGGCGAAGGAGCGCAGGATGTCCCCCCCGGTGAATGTCCTCTTCCCGGTGGGGCAGTACGGAGGTAAGAGCAGGGATGTTTACAGGGCTGCGCAGGCGGGCAGGATAAGGGTGGAGGTGGCGAGCAGGCGCTGCAGAGCCTGCGGAAGGCAGGTCATCACAGGCGGATGCCCCTGCGGCGGTGAGGCTGAGCTGGAGAGAGCCTGCATGAGCTGCGGCAGTGCGGTGAAAGGCGAGGAGGGCACCTGCCCGAGATGCGGGGGAAGGGTGGAGTGGTATGCGGAGCGGGAGGTGGAGCTGGGCAGGCTGCTCGCAGAGGCAGAGCGCCGGGCTGGCAGGCTGAACGGGGGCGTGGTTCTGCGGGGGGTTATAGGCATGACCTCCCGCTACAAGATACCCGAGGCGCTGGAGAAGGGCATACTGCGAGCAAAGCACGGGGTATACGTGTTCAAGGACGGCACGGCACGCTTTGACGCCACCGATGTGCCCCTGACGCACTTCAGACCCGCGGAGATAGGGGTGAGCGTGGATAAGCTGAGGGAGCTGGGATACACTCACGATATCCGTGGCAGGGAACTTGAGGAGGAGCATCAGCTGCTGGAGCTCCTGCCCCAGGACGTTATTCTGCCCGAGAGCGGCGCCGAATACCTGCTGCGGGTTGCTCGCTTCGTGGACGAGCTGCTGGAGAGGCTCTACGGGCTTGAGCCCTACTACAGGGCTGAGAGGAAGGAGGACCTGGTCGGGCACCTGGTGCTGGGGCTGGCACCTCACACCTCTGCCGCGATACTGGGCAGGATAATCGGGTTCACCAAGGCGAACGCCGGGTATGCGCACCCCTACTTCCACGCCGCAAAGCGCAGGAACTGCGACGGCGATGAGGACAGCGTCTTCCTGCTGATGGACGCCTTCCTGAACTTTTCACGCTACTTCCTCCCCGCCACACGCGGCGGAACCATGGATGCACCCCTCGTGCTCACCACCCGCCTGGATCCGAGTGAGGTGGACAGCGAGGCGCACAACATGGATGTGGTGTGGCGCTATCCCTTGGAGTTCTATGATGCAACTCTGCGATATGCCAGACCCCAGGAGGTTGAGAGCCTGGTGGAGACGGTGAGGAGCAGGCTGGGAAGCGAGCGGGCTCTGCACGGGCTGGGCTTCACCCACGACACCTCCGACATCTCCGCAGGGGTGGTCACCTCCTCCTACAAGACGCTGGGGGAGATGGTGGAGAAGCTGGAGAAGCAGCTTGAGCTCGCACGGAGGCTGCGCAGCGTTGATGAAAGGGATGTGGCGAGGAGGGTGGTGGAGTGCCACTTTCTGCCTGACCTGGCAGGTAACCTGAGAGCCTTCGCAACCCAGCGGGTGAGGTGCGTGGCGTGCAACGCAAAGTACAGGCGAGTGCCCCTGCTGGGAAGATGCACCAGATGCGGCGGCAAGCTGGTGCTCACGGTTGCAAGAGGCGGGGTGGAGAAGTACCTGGAGGTTACCGAGAGGCTGCTGGAGAGGTATGCACTGGACGACTACCTGAAACAGAGGGTGAAGATTCTCAGGATGAGCATCCAGAGCATATTCGTGGATGAGAGCGTGGAGCAGAAGAGCCTGGCTGATTTTTCGGCGTGAGGTGGTGGTGGGCATGAGGATAGCCTGCATCTCCGACCTGCACGGAAGCCTGAGGGGTATGGAGAGGCTGGCTGAGGCAGAGGTGGAGCTGCTCATAGTGTGCGGCGATATCACAGACTTCGGCGGCAGGGCGGAGGCTGAGAGGCTGCTGCGAAGGCTCATGGAGGCTGCACCAAGGGTGCTTGCGGTGCACGGGAACTGCGACTCTGAGGGCGTGCCGGAGGCGCTTGAGGCTCTCGGGGTTTCGCTGCACGGCAGGGGTGTGAGGCTGGGAGAGGTGGGGTTCTTCGGCGCAGGCGGCTCCTCCAGGACGCCTTTTAACACACCCTCCGAGCTGCCTGAGGAGGAGATTGCAGGACTGCTGGAGCGGGGATACCGCATGGTCTCTGCGTGCAGCACGCTGGTGCTGGTTTCGCACTCACCACCCAGGGGCGTGGCAGACCTCACGGCGAGCGGCGTGCATGCCGGAAGTGAGGCG
>JALSIP010000017.1 GCA_026989875.1 archaeon | reverse complement strand
CGGCACCTTGGGTCCAACATTGCCGCCGTCAACTATGGTTCTGCGCACCGCATAGGTCTGCATGTAGTAGCCGTAGTCCCACCAGTGCACCAGCAGGGCATCCTCCGGCGTGTTCTCCCTGAGCCAGTCACCCGCAAGCTTCCAGGGTGCAACGCCCTGGTCTGCGTACTTCTGCGCCTCTAAGGTCTGGAGGGAGCCTGTGAGGTTGGGTGCCAGCAGGAAGGCGAGCAGAGTGAAGGCTGCTATGGTGCCGAGCCTTGCCTGGGGCTCTGTCCTCTCCCTGGGAAGCTGCTTTCTCAGGTAGCTGGCGTACATCCATCCCAGGAAAAGCGGAAGGATGAAGGCGAAGAAGAAGGACAGGCGTATCATCCAGCGGTACGCCACAACCGCCAGAATCAGGAAAAACAGCATGAAAACCAGGTTAAAGTTTCTGCTGCGGCGCAGGTCTCTGAGCGCCACCGCCATGCCTGCGGGTATGACGAAGAGCAGCAGCCCGAGGGCATCCTTGAACTCCTGGAAGCCTGTGGGGCGGTAGTAGGCGACGGTCTTGCCGGTGAGCCCCTTCTCAGCGGGATTGAAAATCAGCCTGTACGCGAAGTCCCAGAACCTCTCAAAGAAGCTGGCGCCGCCAAGGAGTGCAAGCAGCAGCAGCGCGCCCCCGCATGCGGCTAAGAAGCCTGCCCTGATTCTTTCCGCCCCCACCTGCCTGCTCTGCAGCGCGAGCAGCGCCGCACAGACTGTGAGCAGCAGAAAGGACAGGGAGAGGAAGATGTTGGCTGGTGATGGCGGACCTATGACGTAGGTTCTCCCCACACCAGTGAGCGCCGGCAGAAGGGCACCCGTGGTGATGAAGGCGATGTAGGTGATGCACAGGTTTGCATACCTCTCGGCTGGCTCTCGGGTGAGAATGCAGTAGCTCAGGTAAGCCAGCACCGCCACCAGAAGTAGCCCCCAGTAGAAGCTGGTGCCGCCCCAGGTGTTGGCGGCTAACAGAAACACCACACCCGAGCCCAGGGCTAAGGGGATGCGCTTCTTCTCGCTGTCAGCTCTGAGGGAGCGCAGGAAGAGCAGCAGGAAGAGGAAGAGGAGCAGCGTTCCCAAGCTCTCCTGACCCGTGTCGCCCGCGGTATTCCTGGTCATGGCGAGGTGGGAGAAGGAGTAGAATATCGCCGCCACCATTCCAGCCCTCCTGCTGCGGGTGAGCTCGGTGCCGAGGAAATAGGCGACCACAGCCGTGAGGGCGCCCATAAGGGGCCCAAAGACGAACATCCAGCTAAGCAGCCCCTCATCGCTCGCAGGCATGCCCAGAGCCATCAGCAGGTCATAGCTCTTGCCTATAGCCCAGGGCAGGAGGAGGAGCTCCTTGTCTATGAGCCTGCCCGTGGGGTAGTAGGCGAGCTCGTACACCGTGCCTGCGGCAGTGTGGTGGAAGTACTGAAGTCTGCCGTCATCTATGCCCGCAAAGTAAATTGCAAGCTGATACCACCAGTAGCTGTCAGGGTCAAAGAGGTACTGGTGTTTCGTCATGTATCTGGTGGCGAAAGCTGTGAGAAAAACCGCAGTGAGAAGAATAATGTGCCTGTGCTCTGCAAGAAGCTCTCTGAGTTTCATGCAATTGCATACTAACCCCGTGCTTTAATAAAGCTTTCTGTGTGAATTATCCCGCCCTTCTGCTGCTGAGGCGCCTGACCAGCTCCACTAATAGTCTGACCCTGCGCTCAGGTGTGGCACGGTGCACCCCGTGCCCGAGATTGAAGATGTGCCCGGGGCGAGCGCCAGCACGCTCAAGCACCTCCTCCACCCTGAGCTCAAGCTCGTGTTCGGGCGCAAACAGCGCCATGGGGTCAAGGTTGCCCTGTATCCCGAAGCCGTAGCCTATTCTGCGCCAGGCGATGTCTATGGGCACACGCCAGTCCACGCCGATGACGTCTCCTCCAGCCCTGCTGACACTCTCCAAGAAGCCGCCAGCCTGATTGACGAAGTGTATCACCGGCACCTCTCCCCTGGCGTCTATGCCGCTCATGAGCTCCCTCATGTGGGGAAGCACGTACCTCTCGTAGTCCCCCGGGCTCAGACAGCCAACCCAGGAGTCAAACACCTGCAGCGCATCCGCACCCGCCTCAACCTGGGCGTTGAGCAGCTCCGCAACTGCATCGGTTAGCCTGCGCATGAGCTCGGAGAAGGTCCCGGGAGAGGTGAACATGAGCCTCTTGGTTTGCATGAAGCTCCTGGAGGTTCCGCCCTCTATCAGGTAGCTTGCCAGGGTGAAGGGCGCCCCCGCAAAGCCTATCAGGGGCGTGCTCCCCAGCTTCTGCTTCACCAGCTTTATGGCTTCAAGCAGATAGGGCATCTGAGTGCTCACATCGGGCACCCTGAGGCTCTCAACCTGCTCGGGCGTGCGCAGCGGCTCCAGCCTGGGTCCGGCTCTGGTGTACTCAAGCCTCACCCCCATGCCCTCGGCTATGAGCAGGATGTCGCTGAAGATTATAGCCGCATCCATGCCGAAGGCGCGCACGGGCTGCAGCGTTATCTCAGCCGCCAGCCTGGGGTTCTTGCAGAGCTCCATGAAGCTGTGCCTTCTGCGCATCTCCCGGTAAGCCCGCATGTACCTGCCAGCCTGACGCATCAGCCATACGGGCGTGCGCTCAACCTCCTCACGCCAGCAGGCACGCAGGAAAAGTGGCTCCGGCATTCAGGCAACCTCACGCAGAATCTCGGGAATCTGCTGCGGAAATTCTGCAACTCTCGCCCCGGCACGCTCAAGGGCTCTGATCTTGCTCTCTGCTGTCCCCCTACCCCTGGAGATTATAGCTCCGGCATGCCCCATGCGCTTCTCGGGGGGCGCGGTTATGCCGGCGATGTAGGCTACCACAGGCTTGCTCATCTCCTTCACAAACTCTGCCGCACGCTCCTCTGCCTCGCCGCCGATTTCGCCCACCAGCACCACCGCCTCTGTCTCGGGGTCTGACTCAAACATCTGCAGCACCTCAGCCATGGACGTGCCCACCACAGCATCCCCCCCCACGCCCACGAGCGTGCTCTGACCGATGCCGCTGCTGCTCATGGCGGCGGCTATCTCGTAGGCAAGGGTGCCGCTTCTGGAGACCACGCCAGCGCTGCCCCTGCGGAACACCGACGCTGGCATTATGCCCAGCTTGCTCTCTCCGGGCGAGATTATTCCGGGGGTGTTGGGACCGATGAGCCTTGAGCCGAGCCTCTTTGCCCGTGCTCTCAGGAGCATGGTGTCCTTCACCGGTATGCCCTCGGTTATAACCACCACAAGCTCTAAGTGTGCCAGCGCCTCCAAGCAGGCGTCCATGGCAAGGGGGGCTGGCACAAAGACCACCGAGGCGGTGGCGTCATGCTCCCTGACCGCCTCCCGCACGGTGTCGTAAACGGGTATGCCGTGCACGCTCTCCCCACCCTTTCCCGGGGTGACGCCAGCAACCACTGCCGTGCCGTACTCCTGCATGAGGCGGGCGTGAAACCTGCCCTGCCTCCCGGTTATGCCCTGCACCAGCACGCGCGTGCTGCTGTCTGCCAGAATCATGCCCACCTACTCCGAGAGCTTTCTGAGGAGGGAGATGGTGCTTCTGACGTCCTTGGCATAGCCATCTGCTCCGAGCTCCCTCGCAAACTTCTCGTTTACAGAGACCCCGCCTACCAGGACCTTCACCCTGCTCCTGAGACCGCGCTCCTCAAGCAGCGCAATTACCTCCTTCATGGCATACCTTGTGGCGGTGGTTAGAGCTGACATGAGCAGAAAGTCTGCCTGCTTCTCCTCAACCTCCTGAACGAACCTCTCGGCAGGCACGTCCACACCGAGGTCGTGGACGGTATAGCCGGAGGCGCGGAGGAAGGTGACCAGCAGGTTCTTGCCAACGTCGTGAATGTCGCCGCTGACGGTGCCTATGACTACTGTGCCCGCCCTCACCCTCTCGCCCCTGCCGTTCATGCTGGCGCGGAGCTGCTCCATGACGGCGTTTGCAGCCCTTGCCGAGCGCAGCATCTCGGGGATGAAGTATTCGCCGCTCTCGTACTTACTGCCCACTATGTCCATACCCTCTGCCAGAGAGCGCAGGATGAGCTCGTAGTCGCCCTCCGGCTCAAGCGCCTTCTTAACAGCCCGTATGCAGGCTTCTCTGTCCCCGGCAACCAGCGCCTCAACAAGCTCGGGTATGACCTTCATGAGTAACCACCATACTTCCTTCCTGCTTTTACGAGAGCCTCCACGTTCTCTATGGGCGCAGCCCTTGGCACGGAGTCGCCGGAGCTCAGGATGTAGCCCCCACCCTGCTTCGCAGCCTCCATGCACGCCTCAACCGCCGCTGCCACGCCCTCCCTGCTGCCTCTCTCCAGAACCTCCACGGAGTCTATGTTGCCCTTGAGCACCACTCTTTTCCCAACCTTCTGCTTCGCCTCTGCAAGGTTCACGGGCGAGTCTATCTCAAGCACGTGCGCACCTGTGTCTGCCATCTTCTCAATTATAGGGGCGGCGTTCCTGCAGATGTGCAGCACAACCTTCACCTTCCTGCTGAACTCGCGTATCACCCGCTCCTCGTAGGGACGGGCGAATTCATCATAGTGCCCGGGGGAGATCACGCTGGAGGAGGCTAAGGAGTCCCTGAGCACTATGGCGTCAACACCCGCCTCTATCAGCGCTTTCCCGAATTCAAGGGTTATTTTCTCTGCCTTTTTTATTATGCTGTGAACGAAGTCCGGAGAGTCGTAGATGTCGCCGAGCAGCGATACGTAGCCCCTGACTATGCAGGCTATCTCAAAGGGTGCACGCACCGCCCCCAGAATGTAGTGCGTGTCCCCGGCGGCTTTGACAACCCTCTCAACAGGCAGGAGCTTGTCCTCTTCCCAGGGGTCGGGAACGGTGAGCTTATCCAGGTCTTCGGGGGAGTTTATCAGGTTGCCCACGAAGAGGGGCACGTCCTTGCCCTCAATCTCAACCCTGCATCCCAGAACTTTCCCGCTGTAGCCTATGCCCATCTCAGCAACCGCACCGTCGTAACCGTAGCGCCTGAGAGCGCTTAAAATAGCCTCCGCCATTTTTTCCGGGTTCTTGAAGCACTCCCAGTTGGGCACGCCGAGAACCTTTGGAGCATGGTAGCCGTCCACCACAGGCAGCACCGGCACGGTGTCGGGAAGCTCCCCGCTCAGCACCGCCTCTACTCTCTCTCTGGGGCTCATGTGCTGTGCTCTCCTAATATACCTGAGCGAGTTTAACGTTGTGAATTATGTTAGCTTTCTAAGGCAGCAAGGTGCTCCGGTAGTGTAGCCCGGCCAATCATGCCGGCCTTTCGAGCCGGCGACTCGGGTTCGAATCCCGACCGGAGCATCATTATCATCAATAATAAATAACCCCACCCCACTTCCACTTAGACAGAATCATTCAAAACCTTTAAAATTTAAATATTTCGTCGGGATTTTAAGACCTGTCCAAATAAGGGGTAACCTATATATCAGTGCCGTTGAATCCTTTACCAAGCATGAGCGTTGGGGTATTTGATTACATAATGGGGTTGGGAATTTTCCGGAGGGACAGATATCCTGTGGAATTGAAGGTATTAGCCATAGTTAACTACATATTTCTGAGCAGTTACCGCAGGACGGCGAAAGCTTTGTCGGTTTTAAAAAAATCAGCAAGACTGGGTGAGCAGGTTCAAAGAGAGCTTGAAGATCAGCATGGAGTCGAAAGAGCGGAAAACCATAGCTCTGGATGAGACGG
>JALSIP010000016.1 GCA_026989875.1 archaeon | reverse complement strand
CGTTTTATGGATAGAAATTGCCAGGAAGATTGAGAGGGAGTGCAATTTAAGAAGAGTGGAGGTGGTGATCCTGAATCACAAGCGGCTGAGGTTTCTCAACCAGGTTTTGAGATATGGCAGGCTCATCTTTTCCAGGGATGAGAAGGCGAGAGTAGCCTTTGAAACCTACGTTACCAAAGCCTACATAGACTTCCTCCCCCGCTACAGGGAGTACGACAGAATGAGGCTCGGAGCATGATAGACAGAGACATAATAGAGGCAAGTTACAAGGATTCTCAGGCTTTGAAATTCTCTCTTTTTGAGATAGTGGAAGCCTGTATAGACATCGCCAACCACATAATTGCGGCGGAGAGGTTTGAGAGGGCTGAAGGGTATGCGGAGATGTTCATAACGCTGGGAAAGCATGGAATTATCCAAAAAGAGCTGGCAGAGAAGCTTGCAAAGATGGCAAAGTTCATGAATCTTCTTATCCACAGGTACTGGGAGGCTGATATGAGGTATATCATGGAGATTGTGGAAAAAAGCCTTGGAGATGTGGGGGAGTTTATGGTTAGAATAGAAGAGTACATGGAGAGGAGAGGGGTTTAGTTTATTCTTGCTGTGCTATTAATCGGTTCAGGAGTTCCAGAGGAGATTAATACCAGAAACTGCTATAAATCCCGGCAGGCCCGTATGCATAATATCTTTTCGTCAGAGTCTGCTCCCGTGGCATGGAGCCCCTCCGGCTCCGAAAGATAAGGTATAAATATCCCGTTCCACCCAAGAAAGGTAGCATGTTCAATGTTGTTAACTGGGAGATAAACAGGCTGCGCACTCCCAGAACCAGGGATATGGTTGACAGGCTGGCTGTGATAACAGCCAGGGATGTGGAGCTGACCAATCATCCCATACGCAACCCCACCACCATCTTCAATCCGGGCTTGCTGGTCACCGGGGATGAGGTCAGGATATATGCCAGGATAATCCTGGGCTACTTCACCTACGCCAGCGCTGTGGCAGAGTTCTGCATGCCCTTAGAGGAGCTGCTGAGCAAGCGCCCCGGCAGGTACAGGGCTGAGATAACCGTTTACCCGGACAACAAGTACGACTTCTGGGGGGTTGAGGACCCCAGGGTTTACACCATAAATGGCGAGATGGTTATGACCTACTGCGGCAGGACGGTGAGCTACTTCAACCCCACGGTGAGGGTTGAGCGCACGCTGCCCGTAACCGCTGTCTACAGGCACGGCAGATGGAAGAAGGTGTGCACCTTCAGGATGTCAGAGGGGCTGAGGGGGAATGTGGTCAGCGACAAGGATGCCTTCCTGATGAAGGGGAAGAAGGAGCTTCTGCTCTTCCACCGCCCGCACATGAACGACGAGTTCTACTTGGCTATAAGCCGGGTGCCGGAGGATGTGCTGTACGTGAAGCACGAGGGGATAATAGAGGCACCGGTCAGGGATACCGTAGTGGCGTTTGAACCCGCAGCCTTTGAGGCGAAGGTGGGCTGGTCCACTCCCCCAGTGCAGGTGGGCTCAGGTGAGCACCTGCTGCTGGTGCACTGCGTTGAGAAGGTCAGCCAGTGGTACAAGGTGATAGGGGTTCTCACCAACGATGCGGGGGAGGTGACTGCAGTGACCCCGCACTACATCATGGAGCCCAGGGAGAGCTTTGAAATCTACGGCGACCGCCCGTACACCGTCTTCCCCTGCGGCGCTGAGAAAATTGATGACCTGCTCCTGGTCTCCTACGGTGCCGCCGACTGCGTTGTGGGCATCGGTGCAATTGAGCTCAGCGAGCTCATGAGCATGCTGGACTCCAACAGGATTGAGTAGCTCAGCACATCACCAGCTCTGGCTGCTCCTTGTAGCACTCAAACACTATGCTCGCCCTTATCTGGTGTATCCCGGGAATGCGGGAGATGTGCCCCTCAACCACTTCTCTGAGGCTGGAAATGCCACCAGAGCGAAGCTTTGCCACAATATCGTACTCACCGAAGGTGGTGTAAACCTCGGTTACATCCTCTATCCGGGCAAGCCTCCTCGCAATCTCAGCCACATCCCCAGAGGCACACTTTATCCCAAGCACGCAGGTCGTGCTCCTGCCGAGAGCCTGCTGCCTCACAAGCACGGTAAAAGCCTTTATAACCTCACTTTCAAGCTTCTTTATGCGCTTGTGCACAGCCACGTCTGAAATCCCCGTCTCCTTTGCAATCTCCCTGTAAGGTGTGCGCGAGTTCTTCATCAGCGCACGCAGTATCCTGACATCTATCTCGTCCATGTGCAGAGTCTTGGTTCGCATGTATAAAAATTTTTCCCGTGCAGGTTAGCATAGTCTGCCGAAAGCTTTATATCTGAAGTACGTGCATAGGTTCACTAATCTCTGCTCTGCAGAATATTAAAAAGTCTAAGGGGTGTGGGCGTGAGCAGGGCGGTGCCGAATGCTGCTGTGTCTGAGTGCGTGGATGCGGGTGTTGACTTCTGGACTGCAGTGGAGGCTGTGAGAAGGCTGGGCAGCAGGTTAAAGAGCTGCAGCTCCACCGATGAGATAAGAGAGGAGGTGTTCTCAGCGCTGTGCGAGCTTGACAGGGAGGCTGCGGAGAGGTACAGGCGCTACTACAGCATGCACGTGCGCACCTCCAGGAACACCATTGAGGGGTTCAGCAGGGAGAAGATTGTGAACTCCCTGGTGGCTGAAACCTCCATGCCCCTGGAAGTGGCTGAGAACATTGCTAAGGAGGCGGAGATGGAGCTGCGCAGGCTCAGGCTGGAGTTCGTTTCGGCGCCTCTGATACGTGAGGTGGTGAATGTAAAGCTCTTGGAGCACGGGTTTGAGGAGGCGAGGGCAAGGTACACCCGCCTGGGCGCGCCGGTGCATGATGTGAAGCAGCTGGTGCAGCGCTCCGGCAGCGCCGGCGAGGTGCACAGGGCGCTGGCTGAAAAGGTGCTCAGGGAGTACACGCTGCTCAGCGTGCTTCCGCTGGCGCTTGCAGATGCCCACATGGCTGGCGAGATTCACATCCACGCCCTCCAGGACTTTCCGCTGCGCGCCTGGCGTGGACTGGCTGACCTGAGGCACCTTGCTTCCCCGGAGAGTGCGGCGGAGGGCATGCTTGAGATTCTGCGCAGGCTGAGGATGGCGGAAGAGAGGTACTCTGCTGGCATCTGCCTGGAGGGCGTGAGCGAGTTCTTAGCACCCGCGCTCAGAGGCTCTGCTGAAAAAACTGCAGCCATGCTGCTTGAGCACCTCTCGGTGCAGGCGCACCCCATTGCTATGTGCATCTCTGGAAGGGCTGAGGGCGAGCACGGCGAGGAGGCGGTGGAGCTCGGAATGGCGATTGCACGCAGGCTGGGCGAGATGCGGGAGTTCGGGCACGAGGTGTACTTCAGGCTGGATGGCGGTGAGGACTATCTGCAGGCGGTGCATGAAGCCGCCGCCTCGTGCAAGCAGGTGCGGCTGCTGCGTCCTGAAGCAAGCCTCTTGGAGCCTGAGGCCGGGGAGGGTGAGACTGGAGTCCTGCAGTGCGTGAGCCTGAACCTGCTGCGGGGTGCCAGAGAAGCCAGAGGCGATGAGGGCAGGTTCTTCAGATGGCTGGAGGAGCGATTTGAGCTTGCTGCAGAGGTTTTTGAGCTCAAGCAGGAGCGCATGGTACACCGCAGGGAGCAGGTGCGCTGGTGCTTCGGACTGGGGGTTGCGGGAGTTAGCGAGGCGGCAGGGCTACTTGCCTCTGAAAGCGGGGATGAGTTGAGGCTTGCCAGCAGGATTGCGGGTGTGCTGGCGGGGCTGTGCAGGAAGAGCAGCAGAAGGGGCAGGGAGATGGTGCTCACCATGCTGGGCATAGAGGGTGCTCTGGATAGGTTCAGGGAGATGGAGGCGGCAGAGGAGGAGGTGAACATAGAGGTTGAGAGCGTGATGCACCGCTTCTGCAGTGGTGGAGCGCTTGCGGTGATTCCCTTAGCTGATGCGCAGCCTCTGCCCGAGGCGCTGATGAAGCTCTCTGAGAGAATGCTGGAGAGCACGGAGCTGAGAGCGTGGTGCTACAGATGGTGATGCAGGCTATCTCGGTGTGCGAGATGCAGGAGCCGTGCATGGTGGTTGAGCTGCACACCTGCCCCTTTTCCTGCCTGAGCTGCAGACGGCTGGAGGTGAGCAGGAGGGGCAGGTTTCCTGCCGGCATGCTCGGCGCTGCAAGCATCAGGGGCTGCGAGCCTCTGATGCATCCCGCATGCTTTCGCATGCTCAGAACTCTTAACGGCAGGGGGGTGAGGGTGAAGCTCCACACCTCCGGCTACGCTCCAGAGGCGCTGGAGCATGCGGCGGAGGAGGGGCTGGTGGAGCTGGCTGAGCTGCACGTGCGGGCGCCTCTTGACTCCAGGTACGGGGAGCTCACGGGCAGGGAGGATGCCCTGGAGAGGCTGTACCAGTCCCTCTGGGTGCTTTCAGCCCACGGGCTCAGAGCACATCTGAGGCTCTGGCTTCTGCCGCCGCTTTTCACGCAGAGGCATGCGGAGGAAGCGGTGGACGCCATCAGAAGTATGGGGGTTGAGGTGGAGAGGGTGGTGGTTCAGCTATGACTTCCAGATATCCGAAAGATAACCTTTATTACCTGCGGGTTATAAACCTCTGCACCTGATGATGCGGCTTAAAGCCAGAGACCTGGACAGGTGCGTGGGCTGCCAGCTGTGCATGTACGCCTGCTCTAGGCGCCTGGGGAGGGTTGGCACCGGGCACTCGGGGATACTTGCGGTCAGCCTGTCGGGCTTTGAGAGGGGTGCCACCGTTATCTTCTGCAGAGCCTGCGAACATCCGCCATGCGCGGAGGTCTGCCCCACGGGTGCTCTAAGCCCCAGGAAGGGCGGCGGGGTGAGGTATGCGGAGAAGAAGTGCATGGGCTGCGGCAACTGCATTGAAGCCTGCACCTTGGGGGCAGTCTTCAGGCGCAGGGATGGGAAGGTCTCGGTGTGCGTGCACTGCGGCTACTGCGTGCCCTTCTGCGCCCACGGCGTGCTTGAGTATTCGGAGGCGGAGGCATGAGGAGACAGGTGCTCTTCATCAACCTCTCTGAGTACGAGCACTGGACCGAGGAGTTTGAGGTTGAGGAGTGGCTTGGCGGTGTGGGTGCTGCGGTGAGGCTGATGCGGAAGCACGTGAGCTCAGACACCGACCCGCTGGGCGAGAAGAATGCTGTGGTGCTCTCAACTGGTCTCTTCACCCCCGCATACCCCATGGCTTCAAAGTGCGTCGGAATGTTCAGGAGCCCGCTCACCGGCACGCTGGGCGAGAGTCACGCCGGCGGCAGGGTTGCCGCATGCATAGCAAACGCGGGCTACTTGGCGGTGGTTATCACGGGCAGGGCAGAGGAGCCGGTGTACGTGGTGGTGGACAACGACCGGGTGCACTTCCGCGATGCCAGGGCGATATGGAGTGTGAGGGACTCAATAGTCGTCGGCAGGATAATCGCCAAGCGGGAGGGCGGCGCCGGCGTCAGAAGCGTGCTCCGCATAGGGGCGGCGGGAAGCAACCTGGTCAGGTTCGCCTGCGTGAACACCGAAACCTACAGACACTTCGGCAGGCTGGGCATGGGTGCGGTGTTCGGAAGCAAGCGCCTGAAGGCGCTGGTGGTCTCGGGCAGGGGCGCCTTCAAGCCTGCTAAGCTGAGCTGCTACCGCAGGATTTACAGGGAGATTTTCAGCAGGATTACCTCCTGGAGGGAGGCGAAGAAGTACTACACCCTGGGCACGGCTGCCAACGTGCAGCCCCTCAACGAAATGCGT
>JALSIP010000015.1 GCA_026989875.1 archaeon | reverse complement strand
CCACCACCCTTCTCAGCGTCTCTGCGTCCACCCCGTAGCCCACCACCCTTCCCCGGCTGTCAAACCTCATATCCTCAAACCTCGCCTGCCGGGTGTGAATCAGGTACCTGGCAAGCTGCACCCTGCGGTACTGTTCTAAGGGCACCCTGGGATGCTGCTGCATTGGCGAGCCCGGCTCGGGGTAGAAGGCGAAGAGGTGCGCCTCAGCGCCCAGGTCGTAGGCACGCTGCACCGTGGCAAGCATCTCCTGCTCGCTCTCGCCCAGCCCCACAATCAGGTGCACGCTCACGTTGTACCTGCCGAAGCATGCCACAGCCCACTCCAGCACCCTCCAGTACTGCTCCCAGCGGTGCCCGCTTCCTGCACCCCTGCCCCTGAGCCTCTCAAAGAGCTCCGGAGTGGCGCAGTCCACGGCTATGCCGCACATATCTGCGCCCGCCTCCCTGAGCTTCTCAAGCTGCTCCGGCGAGCGAATCAGCATCGGCGAAGCGAGCACAGACACCGGCATGAGCTCTCCAAACCTCCCCGCAAGCTCTATGGTGTCCCGGTATGCCCTGGGGTGGGTGAGCATGGAGATACACACCCTCTCCACCAGCTCCCTGCCCCTGAGCCTCTCAAGAATCTCATCAACCGCATACACCGGCCACTCCACCCTGATGAAGCTCTCGCCCTCCACCCGTCTTCTGGAGAGCCCGCAGTATGCGCACGCCCCCTTGCAGCCATCCCGGTAGGTGAGGAGCAGGTTCAGCGCCCTCAGCTTTGCCCCGCGGTGGAACCTGCCCTTCATCAGCCCCAGGGTTATTGCACCAGCCGTGGAGGTCTGAACGTATTCCGGGCTCTCCACTACTCCTCCTCCAGCCTCTCAATCTCTCTCTCAATCCAGGCTCTTATCTGCTCAGCGCTCCTGAGCATGCCCTCAGCTTCAAGCTCCTCCCGCGAGGCGAGCCTCACCCTGAGAATCCAGGCATCGTAGGGCGCCTCGTTAACCCTGGAGGGATTTGCCAGCACCTCCGCATTCAGCTCCACCACCTCGCCGCTCACAGGTGCTGCGAGCCTGCTCACGAACTTCGCAGACTCAATGGTTGCAAAGCTCTTTCCCCGCTCAAGCCTCTCCGAGCTCACGCTGAGGTAGCTCAGCCTGCCGGCGGTCTCGCTCAGGAAGGCATCTATGCCCACTTCGGCGATGTTCTCATCAACCATCCTGAGCCACAGGTGAGAGTTCTGATAGGAGCAGTAGTACCTGTCAAGGGGAAAAACGTACTCACCCACCCTGAGCACCTGCTCAGTCTCGCTCTTCATCCCTCATCCTCCTGCAAGAAGCTCTGCCGCCTTCTCAATCTCCTCGGTACAGCCAAGTCTCTCGGCTAAGATATTTAAGATTTTCTGCCTCTCAGCCCTCACCCCCGCAAGCGCATCCTCAAGCTCCCGCTGCCTTCTGCCGCCTCTGAGAGCACGCACATTCCCCAGCACACCCTCCTGCAGCTCCGCACTCAGCTCCACGCCCGCCAGCTTCGTGTGAATTAGGTAGCAGCCCTCCGCTATCTTGAGCAGCGTCCCCTGCCGCCTCCTGCCCCGGGCGTAGAGCCACTCCCTGCTCGTGTACCTGCCCTCAAGCCTGCGCATTTCCCGCACCAGCTCCAAGCTGAGCCTTCCGCTCTCAAAGCCGCCGAAGAGGTCCTCAAACCTGCCCGCGAGCATTCGTCTCAGCTCTGCCGCATCAACCTCTCCGGCGAGCTGCTTCAGCGTTCCCAGCCTCTCCCGCATCAGCTCCAGCGCCCTTCTCCTCAGGCGCCCCGGCAGGTTGAGGGCTTCTGCCATAAGCTCAAAGTTGAAGTCCAGCAGCATGCTGCCGCTTAGCACCAGGCACTCGCCAACCACACCTGCGCCGTTGCCGGAGACCTTCCTGCCCTCCGCAACGATGTCGCTGGCAGGTCTGTAGCTTGCCTTCACTCCGAGCTCGGCATACGTGTCAATCACCGGCTTGAGAAACCTGCGGTACATGGTTGAGACCCTCACGGGTGCAAGCTCGCTCTCTCTGGGAATAACCACGTGGTAGAAGAGCTGCTCCCTGTCCAGGAGCACCGTGCCACCGCCTATGGCACGTCTGAAGCACGGGATGCCACGCCTCTCCAGAAAGCTCAGATTCAGGTCCTCAGCCGGGCTGAACATCCCCAGGCAGAAGTAGGTGTGGGCGGTTCTCTGCAGCACCACCGCCGGCTCGCCCAGCTCAGCCAGCGCATGGTACACGAGCTGGCTCTGCTTCCAGCCCATGTAGCCCAGCTCAAGCAGCCTCATCTCCGCCAGGCTCCCGCTCCAGCAAGGGTGCAGCAGAGCTCTGAAAAGACCACCTCAAGTCCTCGCCGCTCCGCATGCGAAACCGCCTCATCGCTCGGGTAGGCAATGGTGTTCACTCCCGCATCTATGGCGAGGGTCTCAATCCTCCTCTTGTCCGCGGGCGCCCTTGCGCATCCGAGGCTGAGCATCGCATGCGGGTTTAAAAGCCTGGCAACCGCCACCACTCTTGCAACCTCCTCCGGCGCCGGCGGGCTGACGCTCCCGTAGGCGGTGCCCGGCATCGGCGAGAGAGCCACCACCACCACGATTTCTGCCCCCGCTTCGGCTATCATCTCAAGAGCCCTGTACTCCCCCACCACCCTGCCGCCATGCAGCCCCACCACCACGTGAGGGGCTATGGTTATCCCGGCCTCTCGGAGCAGCCGCATGCTGCGCAGGTAGTCTTCGGGCATTGCCTGGAGGTGGTACACCTCCCTTGCGGTGCTCTCAGAGCCTATCACGTCCAGCAGCACCTGCTCAACACCCGCCCGTCTCAGGGCAGCAACATCATCCTCCCCCACTATGCCCGAGTGCACAATCACCCTGAGCCCCATTTCCCTGAGCTCCCTCAGAGCGCCTTCAAACCCTCGCAGAGGCACGCAGCCCTTGGCATCGGCGCCACCGCTCACCAGCACACCCCTGGCACCCCTCTCAACAAGCCTCCTGCCCAGCTCAGCCAGCTCTTCTGGAGTGCGCACCTGGTGCATGCTCTCCAGCAGCCTGCCCCCGCAGTGCTTGCACTTAAGAGCGCACTCGCTGCCCGTGATGCTCACGCTGACAAAGCACGAGGGGCTGTTGGCGTACCTCTCGGAACGGTACCACTTCATGGAGGGCGCCGAGAGGTGTAGCACATCCCGGAAGTTGCGCCTTCTGAGCTCCCAGGCTCTGAGGAGAAGCTCCTCAAGGGGCAGCCTGCGGTAAGCCTCGGCACGCATGCCTCATGCTGGTGCCGGGAGAATAAATAACTATCGCAGAAGCGCAAGCGCTGCAGCGGAGCCCACCACACCCCCGGCGAGGCTTGAGAGCAGGTTCACACCTGTGTTCTCCAGCAGCCTGCGGCGCTCTAAGGTGGCACCCAGCAGGCTGTCCACGTTAAACCCCACGATTCCGCCCGCCACGCCAGCAGCTAAGCTCACACTCACGGGCGCCACCCCGGTGAGAGCTGACAGAAGAGCCACGAAAAGCGCCCCCGCCACGCCAGCAGCCTCGCCCAGCAGCGTTACACCGCCGTCTGTGCCGGGCTTTACGGGTTTGAGGGTGGTTATGAGCACCGGCCTCTGCCTGCTGAGCACTCCAAGCTCAGAGGACAGGGTGTCTGCGGTAACGCTCGCCACGCTGGCGACGTAGCCTGCCGCAAACAGCACCGACTCGTGCGCCATGTTGAGGAGCGCAAAAAGCACAGGCACAGCGCCGTTGGCGATTACGTTTGCGGGACCCCTGCATCCCCCTGAAGCCTCGCAAACGCCCATGCTCTTCTTGTAGCCGAACCTGTAGCGGGTGGTGGCAAAACCCAGAAAAAGAAAGCTCAGCAGCAGGAAAAGCCAGGCATAGCCGCCAGATGCGTAAACCGCACCCCCCATGAAGGTTGCAAGCAGCGTACCCTTGGCGTCAAGCACGCGCTTCCAGTAGATAACCGCTCCCAGCAGGAGCAGGAGCAGCAGTGCATACATCAGCCCCACCTTCAGCCAGAAGCTAAGCTGTCACCGCCTCAGCAGACGCCTCAGAAGATGCGGGCACGGCTGCGGGATACTGAAGCACCTTTATCTTCCTGACCTCAACCCTCTTCAGGGGATAAATCTTGCTCGCCTCACGGTATATCTCTGCGGAAATCCTGCCTCCAACAACCTCCTGCACGAAGGTGTCCAGGTCTCGCTGCTCTGCAAACTCCCTTATCCTCTCCACCAGTATCCTGCGTATAGCCCGCTCCTGGGAGGTCTGCGCCCTGCCGAAGGCGAGGGCTATGATTCTTATCCTCAGCCTGTGCCCGTCCTTTGTTGAGACGTCAACAATGCCCTCAACACGGGTGCTCTTCCTGCGTATCTGACTGCGCATGTACTCCCTGGAGAGGGCAAAACCCTTGAAGCGAGTGTGCGCCCTGCTGCCCCGCACATCCACAATCTCAAACTTCAGCTTCATGTGGCTCTTGCTGAAGTCCCCGTTTATCTCACGCATTGTAACCTCTATGCTTCTGCCCAGCAGCTTCTCAGGCTCGCTCGCGAGAGTCTCCCCTATCACCGCCTCACCGAACATGGGCGGCGCAAGCACCTCATACCACTTCTTCGTCTTCCAGGTATCTACCTTGCGTCTCCTCGCCACTCTCGCCACTGCACGTCCTCCATGTAGCCGGAAAACTCCCTTTACATAACCCCGCTACCGTTTAAAAAATTTTCGGAAGCTGGGGCGGGTCCATCCAAATAAGGGGTAACCCATATATCTGTGGCGCTGGATGCTTTACCAGCCATGAGTGGAGGAGGAATTATAGCCGGGATGCTCTCTCCGGGTATATTTCAGCGCAACTGGTATCCAGTTGAGCTGAAGCTCTCAGGCATAGTAAACTACAGTCCTCCTGAACTCGCATATATCTTTCTGTCCGCAACAGGACGTCTTCCCCACTGAGAGTGCAATTCAACTTTCGCAAAAAAATCAAAAGATGGCGCAAATCCCTACTCCGGTGTTAGACATGTGCACCCCCCATTGCTCAACTTTCACACCCGCACAGTACGTTGCATAATCGCTCAGACTCTGGCTTCATCCCCGCAAGCAGAGCAGTAAAAACCATGAGGTGCTTACGGGCCCGACGGGATTTGAACCCGCGACTAACTGGTTAAGAGCCAGCCACTCTAGCCAGACTGAGTTACGGGCCCGGATGGCATTGGTTACGGGTAACCTTTGATAATTTTTTTGGAATCTTTCCCTTTGATAACCTCGCATCAGTTGGCGAGGTTCTGCGATGCCGGAGCTTGTTGACGATGTTTACCAGTGCGACGTGCTGGTGGTAGGAGGCGGCGGCGCCGGTGCGAGAGCCGCCATAGAGGCGAGGAGGCATGGTGCCGACGTTCTGGTGGTTGTCAAGGGGCTCTTCGGCAGGAGCGGCTGCACGGTTATGGCAGAAGGTGGTTACAACGCCGCTTTCAGCTTTGTTGACCCCTCTGACAGCCGGGAGCACCACTTTGAGGACACCATCATAGGCGGCAGGTGGCTGAACAACCAGAAGCTGGTTGAAATTCTTGTGGAGCATGCGCCCGAGCGTCTGATAGAGCTTGAGAGGTTCGGGGCGGTGTTTGACCGTGTTGAGCCGGAGAAGTACGACCAGCGCTACTTCGGCGGTCAGAGGTTCAGACGCACCGTGCACAGGGGCGACAGGACAGGGCACGAGATGATGAGCGCCCTCAAGGAGGAGGTTTACCGCCTCGGCATAGACGTGCTTGAAGAGGTAGCCATCACCAGGCTTCTCCTGGCGGACGGCGCCGTTGCGGGTGCGACGGGTCTTGACCTGATACACGGCAGGTTTCTGCTCTTCAGAGCAAAGGCGGTGGTACTTGCAACTGGCGGTGCGGGGAGGGTTTACGCGATAACCACCAACCCCTTCCAGAAGACCGGGGACGGCTACGCCCTCGCCTACAACGCGGGCGCCGAGCTCATAGACATGGAGATGGTTCAGTTTCACCCCACGGGCATGGTTTATCCGCCCTCCGCCAGCGGGCTGCTCGTTACAGAGGCGGTGCGAGGTGAAGGCGGCAAGCTCTACAACGCCTTAGGAGAGCGCTTCATGCTCAGGTACGACCAGGAGAGGGCTGAGCTCTCCACCCGGGACGTGGTAACCAAGGCGATATACAGGGAGATAGCGGAGGGCAGGGGGACGGAGCACGGGGGTGTTTACCTGGACGTCACCCACGTACCCGACGAGGTCATAGAGCAGAAGCTGGGCACCATGCTCTCCCAGTACTTAGACGTTGGGGTGGACATCAGGAGGGAGCCCATGCAGGTTTCTCCGAGCGCCCACCACTTCATGGGCGGCGTGAGGATAGACCCCGAGTGCCGCTCTTCGGTGCCCAACCTCTTCGCCTGCGGCGAGTGCGCCGGCGGGGTGCACGGCGCCAATCGCCTTGGCGGCAACTCCTTAGCTGAGACCCAGGTCTTCGGGGCGATTGCCGGCAGAAGTGCAGCCCTGACGGCATCTAAGAGGAGCCACGCAAGGATAGACACCGCAGCCCTTGAAGAAGAGCACCGCAGAATCTACCGCTTTGAGTCAGGCAAGGGTGAGCTTCCCTACACCCTGCGTGCGGAGCTTCAGCGGGTGATGTGGGAGAAGGTGGGGATAATCAGGAGCAGGCAGAGCCTTGAAGAAGCCCTCAGGAAGATTTCAGAGCTCAGGCAGCGTGTTGAGCAGGTGGGCGTTGAGAGCGGGCTCAGGTACAACCTGCAGCTTCTTACGGCGGTTGAGCTGGAGAACATGCTTCTGGTGGCTGAGATGATTGCCAGGAGCGCGCTTCTCCGCACAGAGAGCAGGGGCGCCCACTACCGCAGCGACTATCCCGAAGAGGACCCCAGGTGGGTGAAGAACATCGTGGTGAGCAGGGCGGATGGAGGGATGCTGCTGCGCACGGCTGATCCCGTTATCACCAAGATGCCACCCTGAGGAGGCACAAGCATGAGGCTCACAATCTTCAGGTACAACCCGCAGGTTGATGAAAAGCCACGCTACGAGAGCTACGAGGTGGAGCATCACCCCCACATGAAGATAATAGATGCGCTCCAGCAGATAAACGAGCGCTACGGCGCCAACATAGCCTACAGGAGCTCCTGCAGGGCGGGGCAGTGCGGCTCCTGCGCCGTGCTGGCGAACCGCAAGCCAGTTCTGGCGTGCAGGACAGACGTGGAAGATGGAATGCTCCTTGAGCCCCTCAGGAACCTGCCCGTGATAAAGGACTTGGCTGTGGCTCTGCAGAGCGCCAGACCCAGGATAGCCTCCCTCCGCCCCTACCTGCACAGAGGCGGCAGCACCCCGGGAGGTGTGGAGAGGATTGAGCTCTCAAGGCTCAGGGCGCTGGAGAAGCCGAAGGCATGCATAGAGTGCTGGTGCTGCATGAGCTCCTGCCCAGCCCACACCCACACCAAGGAGTTCGCTGGACCTGCGCTCTTCCGGCTGCTCAGCAGATTCGTGCACGACCCCAGGGATGTGCTTGACCGTCTCGGCATAGCGGTGAGCGAGGGACTCTACCTGTGCACCACCTGCGGCACCTGCAGGGCGGTCTGCCCTCAGCAGATAGACGTTACCGAGGAGATTCGCCAGCTCAGGCACAGGGTTTACCGGCGTGAGCTCATGCCATGAGCTGCTTGAGCCTTCTGGCGACCCTCTCCGAGCTGTTCTGCCTCACATACTCCTCCGCCATCCTGAGCACGCCAGCCCTGAAGTCGTCATCCTCCACCAGCCTTCTCAGCTTCGCCACCAGCTCGTCCACGCTGCTGTACAGCACCACCGGCGAGACACCATTCCTGCTGGGCAGCATCTCAAAGTGCCTGGTGGCTGGAGCCACCGTGGGGCAGAGGGCACCGAGGCACTGGCACAGGGTTGAGGACACCACCACGTAGTGGGTGCCGCCCTTGGGCAGGAGGTGCACATCCGCGCTGTGCAGGTACTCGTAAATCTGCGACGTGTCAAGCCTCTGGTGCCTCTGAATCAGCCAGTCCCTCTCAGCCTCTATGCGGTGCTCGTCTGCTCTGACCACCAGGTACTCCAGCTCATAGCTCTCGCTCAGCCTGTCAAGGGCGGCGATGTAGGGGGCATACTCCTTCACGGGCTGCCTGCCGAAGGAGAAGAACCTCAGCTTGCCCCCTCGCCTTCTCCGCCCCTTACCCCGGGACACCGGGTGGCAGGGGAAGGGGACAATGGCAACCCTCTCCGCAGGCACCCTGCCGGCGAGCACCTCCCGCACGTAGCGCTCATCAAACACCACCACCCTGTCAAAGACCTCCAAGGAGGTGTACCTGAGCTGCTCTGCGCCGCCCTCATGCACCACCAGCAGCACCTCTGCATCCACCTCCCCCGCAAGCCTCTCCACATCGGCGTAGGGCAGGCTGGCGTAGGACTCCACGATGAGGGCATCAAACTCGTGCTCCAGCACTCTGGGGATGTCTATCCTGCCGCCTCTCCCCTGAGGGTCCACCTCCTCGTAGCAGCGCACCACGTAGCTCTCATCCTCCTTTATCAGCCTGTGATGCCACCAGCGGTCTGCGCTCTCAACGTAGGGAGCAAACACGGTTATATCATCCCCCATCTTCAGGAACTCCCTCCCTACAAGCTCAGCATGCATGGAAACCCCGCATGTAGCATTCCATCTGCTAAGTATTGCGATGTTCATCGCAAGTATATGATTGTGTTAACAAATGCCAACAAATATCCAATGCCGGCATTTACCGAGCATGCTAAGCCAGCAGCATGCCCATCACTCTGCCAGACCAGCCTCCTCCATCCTCTCCACCGCTTCTCTGATTCTCTCCACCGGCTGGGTCAGCGCAAACCTCACGTAGCCCTCGCCGTGCTCTCCGAAGCCCACGCCTGGAGTGACCACCACCCCCACCTCAAGCAGCCTCTCCGCGAAAGCCATGGAGTCGCCGCCCGGCACCCTGAGCCACAGGTAGAAGGTAGCCTTCGGCTTGTCCACGCTGAACCCCAGCCTTCTCAGCCCCTCCACCAGCGCATCCCTGCGTCTCTGGTACTCTGCCACCGCCTCCCTCACGCAGTCCTGCGGTCCTGTGAGCGCTGCAATCGCCGCATCCTGAATAATTCCCGAAGCCCCGCTGTCAACGTTGGTCTTAACCTTCTTCAGCCCCTCAATCACCTCCTCGCTGCCGCAGGCGTAGGCGATTCTCCAGCCTGTCATGCTGTAGGTCTTTGAGAGGGAGTTTATCACCACCCCCACCTCCATAGCGCCCTCCGCCTCCAGGAAGCTCCTCACCCTGTACCCGTCAAAGGCTATGCTTGCGTAAGCCTCATCCGAGCACACGATCAGCCCGTGCTCTTCTGCGAAGTCCACCACCTCCCTGTAGAAGTCCAGCTCCGCCACCGCCGCCGTGGGGTTGTTGGGGTAGTTTATCCACAGCATCCTCGCCCGCCTGAGCCTCTTCTCCGGCACCTCCCAGAGGTCCGGCAGGAAGCCCCGCTCGGCTCTCAGAGGCAGAATCTCCGGCACCCCGCCTGCGAAGAGGGTGCCTGTTCTGTACACCGGGTATGCGGGGCATGGACAGAGCACCACATCCCCGGGGTCAACAAAGGCGAAGTGTATGTTGTGCACACCCTCCTTTGAGCCAATGAGCGCTATAACCTCCCTCTCCGGGTCAAGCTTCACCCCGAAGTCCCTCTCAAACCTCTCCGCCACCGCCTGCCTGTAGCTCAGCTTCCCCTCATAGCTCGGATAGCGGTGGTTCTCGGGCTTCCCGGCAGCCTCGCAGGCGGCTCTTACGATGTGCTCTGGCGTGGGCATGTCAGGGTCGCCCACACCGAAGCTTATTATATCCACACCCTGCCTCCTCTTCTCCTCCACCTTCCTGTCAAGCTCCGCGAACAGGTAGGGCGGCAACCTGTTCAGACGCTCCGCGTACCTCATAACAAGCACCCGTCAACATTATTGATACTTGTGAGGGGTGGCACTCTAAGATTAAAAATTTTTCCCCGAGGCAGCCGCATGGGGACGCTGATAATAACCGAGAAGCCAAAGGTGAGCAGGCGCATAGCCTATGCTCTATCCGATAGCTGCAGGACACGGCGCGTGGGCAGGGTCAGCTACTACGAGCTAAGGGTGAACGGCGAAACCATTTACGTGGCAAGCGCGGCGGGGCATCTGTACTCCCTCAGGGAGAAGAAGAGCTCCCGCAGCTATCCGGTTTTTGATGTGGAGTGGGCACCGCTGTACGAGATAGAGAAGGGCAAGGGCTACACCAGAGCCTACATCCGCCTGCTTGAAGAGCTCTCTAAGAAGGTGGACAGGTTCATAATCGCCACAGACTACGACATAGAGGGGGAGCTGCTCGGCTACAACGCTCTCAGATTCGCATGCTCAGCCACCAGCGCCAGGAGAATGCGCTTCTCCGCTTTAACCAGGGTGGACATACTCAGAGCCTACAGGGACCTGGCAGAGGTTGACCTGCTGCTGGTAAAGGCTGGCGAAGCCAGGCACATAATGGACTGGTACTGGGGCATCAACACCTCCAGAGCGCTCACCGACGCCGTGAAGAAGAGCTCAAAGCGCTTCATCACCTTCTCGGCGGGCAGGGTTCAGACACCCGCCCTGGCGATACTGGTGCAGCGGGAGAGGGAAATCGCCAGCTTCAAGCCGGAGAAGTTCTGGGTGCTCAGCGCTTCGCTCCTGGCAGAGAGGAGCAGGATAAAGGCGGCTCATGCTGAGGGCAGGATAAAGGAGCGCTCGCGTGCAGAGGCACTGTACAGCAGGCTGAAAGATGCAAAGGAGGCAAGGGTCATGAAGCTGGAGCGCAGGGAGGTGGAGCAGCGCCCCCCGCCGCCCTTTGACCTGGGCACGCTGCAGGGCGAAGCTTACAGACACCTGCGCCTCAGCCCCAAGCAGTGCCAGGACCTCGCCCAGAACCTCTACGAGAGCGGATACATCTCCTACCCCAGAACCTCCTCCCAGAAGCTCCCCCCCACCATAGGCTACAGGAGAATCATCCAGGAGCTTGCGGCGAATCCCGACTTCAGGGAGGCTGCAGAGGGGCTGCTGAAGCGGGAGAAGCTCAGACCCCGCCAGGGCGGCAAGGACGACCCGGCGCACCCTGCAATTTACCCCACGGGGGCTATGCCAAAGAAGCTTCCCGCGGGTGAGGCGAAGCTGTACGAGCTTATTGTGCGCAGGTTTCTGGCGTGTTTTGCAGAGCCGTGCAGGCGGCTCGTGCTGGATGCCGAGGTTGACATAGAGGGTGAGAGCTTCAGGTTCACCCTGCAGAGCACCCTTGAGCCCGGCTGGAGGAGCATCTACCCCTACGGCAGACCCGAGGAGCACCGCCTGCCGGAGCTTGAGCGGGGAGATGCCCTGAAGGTTGAGAGGGTTGCGCTTGAAGAGGGCGAAACCGAGCCGCCGAGACGCTACAACCCCGCCACCTTAGTTGCAGAGCTGGAGCGCAGGGGGCTGGGCACCAAGGCTACCAGGGCTGATATCGTGGACACGCTGTACAGGAGGGAGTACATAACAGGGGTGCAGATTCGCGTAACCCCCATAGGCATGAGCGTGATTGAGGCTCTTGAGAAGCACGTTCCTGAGATAATCAGCGAAGAGCTCACGAGAAGATTTGAGGAGAAGCTTGAGAAGATACAGAGCGGCGAGGAGGACCCTGAGAAGACACTGGCAGAGGCAAGAGCCGAGCTTGAGAGGATAATTGAAGAGTTCAAGAAGCATCTGAGCGAAATTGGCAGCAGGCTGAGCGATGCCGTTGAAACCAAGAGGAGCAGTGAGGTGGTGGGGGAGTGCCCGGAGTGCGGCGGGAAGCTCAGGATAGTACGCTCCAGAAAAACCGGCAAGAGGTTCATAGGGTGCGAGGGCTATCCGCAGTGCAGCGTATCCTTTCCCCTGCTGCAGAGGGGAAGAATTGAGCCCACGGACAGGAAATGTGAGTGCGGGCTGCCGATGATCAGCATTGGCACCGGCAAAAACAGAACTCTCAGGTGCATTGACATAAAGTGTGGAAAGAGGATAAAGGCTGCCGGGAAGGCATGACGCTACAGGCGGATGCGTCTTCCCAGCACAGCCGGCAGCAGCGCTAAGAGCACTGCCGCTGGAGCGCATATCCAGCGCTTCTTCTCGCCCTCCTCACCCGCAGGCGCTGAGGGCTGCTCCTCCGGCGCCGGGGGCTGCAGCTCGGCGCCAAGCTCTGCAGGCTGCTGCTCAGCCTCAGCCTTTGCGCCAGCCTGCTCCTCCTCAGGCAACTGCTGCACGCTGCGCTCTTCCTCGGCGAAAACGTCCCTGAAGCCGGTACCCGGCTCCCCCGCCACCGCAAACCAGCTAAAGCCGGGGGAAAGTGCAGAGAAGGTTATGTAGCCGTCTCCCGCCCTCTCGGGCTTTGTTGAGAGACGCTCCCAGGTGCGGGAGCTGCTCAGCCTGTAGAGCGCAAGCTTCTCCGGGTTGATGTCCTGTTCCCTGAGCCAGCTCTCGTTCACCCTGAAGCGTATCCTCGCCTTCTCCACGTAGGTCTCCGGTTTGCTGTAGCTCATCCTGTAGTAAATGTAAACCCTGCCCTCCGGCTCGGCGAAGTTCACCCAGTCCGGCTTTCTCAGGAAGCTCTCAACCGTCAGCCGGGTCAGGTACTGGTCAGCGGCTGCAAATATCTGCACGCTCTCCAGTCCCGGCACCAGGCGGGAGTCAAAGCTCACGGTGTACTGGCTTCCTGAAAGAATCTTCGGAATCTCCTTCACGTTGGGAAGCTCTGCAGCAGCGCCTCCGCCACCGCCTCCCCCGCCGCCGGTGCCGGCGGGCTGGGTCTGGGTGGCGCCGTACACCACCACGGGCACGCTCACGGACCTGGTTTCGGCATTTGAGGGCGTTACCGTTATCTCTATGCTGCCGTTTGAGGGACTGTCAAAGCTCAGCACCCAGGAGATGCCCCTGCTCTCACCGTTCCCCCCTGTACCCCCGAGAATCGTGGGGATGCTCTGGGTGGCACTTCCTGTGGCTATGCTCACGCCCCGGGGGAGGGAGAGCCTCACACTCACGTCCCTTGCGGTGGTCTCGCCCCAGTTCCTGATGGTGAGCTGCAGGGTTTTCTCTCCCGAAGGCTCAACAAAGGAAGCAGGATAAACGCTCAGCTCTAAGGATGGGGGGAGCACGATGTCAAAGGGGTCAGAGGCAGCGGTTACCGGGCTGCCCGCTGTGCTTATGCTCACGTAAACCTTCTGCCCCGTCAGCGTCTGGCTCGCTATCGCGGTGGTCCAGGAGACACTGCCTGAGCTGAAGGACTTGGTGGTGCCCTCCTCCACCGTGACCCCTGTCGGAAGAATCAGCGTGGCGGTGCCGCTGCCGCTCAGCCCCGAGACGGTTATGGTGAAGTACCTGCCCTTCATCACAGTGCCCGGGTCTGCCCCGGGCTGGCTGATGCTCACCGTGGCGGCGTGCACAGCCTGCAGCGCAAGCAGCAGTGCAAATATCACAGCGCTCCTCACTTCTCACCACCCCCTATCCTGAGCCAGGTGTCAATCTTCTCGCTGCCTCCAGGTCCGTCAACCCTCAGGGTGACGGAGTAGTCTCCAGCCTCCCAGGAGCTTACGGGGCTCACAGACACCACCGCGTAGCCGCTGGAATCTGTTGCCGTGCTGCCAGAGGTGGTGTAGTCGGTGCCCTCCTGCAGCACCTGGGCGCCGAGGGGTGTGAACCTCACCACCGCCTCAACGCTCACGCTGGCGCCCTGCACAGGCATGCGCTCAAAGTCGTAGGCATGCACCACGAAGCTCACGGTATCGTTGAGGCTGAAGCTCCACCTGTCCTGAGTTATGAGCAGGTGGGTGCCGTTGTAGAGCATGATGCTCCACCAGGGCTGCTCGTAGCTCTGGCTCTCGTTCCACACGCCGAAGCCGATGAAACCGCTCCAGCCAGCCGCCGGCATGGCACCCCTCTGCTCAGGCATGCCGCTCTCATTCCCGTAGAAGTCCCAGGCGCTGAAGTTCTGGGAGGCATCCCAGAAGCCCCACCAGCTCTGGGTCATATTCAGGTCGTCATCCACCAGCACCGCCGTGGGTGCCTGAACCCCGTCGGCAAGGTCGTCAAACAGCACCGCATAGAAGACCTCAGAGGAGTTGCCGTCTGCGTCAAGGTCCCTGCCGATGCTGGCTTCCCTGAGCACCGCAAACCTTGGGGTATAGCCGTCCTCCAGCATCACGTCCACCGCCGGCATCTCAGGGGCTGCGGAGGCGTTGGCTATGACTATGCCGTCCCAGGGTGAAGGTCCAGCTCTGGCTAAGTAAAGCTCGCCACCCGGCAGTGGCATGCCTGCCAGCGTCTCATTAGCCTTGGAGTAGTTGCCGTCGGTGGTGAAGTAGGCAGCCTTAAGGCACTCCACGACTCCGAGCTGGGCGCACATGGGGTAGTACGCCTGAGAGCCCGCGAGAATGGCGTTGTAGCTCCTGCCCCAGGCGCTGAAGGATACCACCCTCCACCTTCCGCCGAAGGCGTCCCGCACCAGCGGGTTGTCCAGCAGCTCCTGGCTAGGTGAGGCGGCGCCTATGGCGAGCTGCACCTGCCCGCCGGGATAAGCCTCTGCCTCAAGCACGCTCATCATGTACACCCTGCCGTCCAGGGTGATGTTTACGGACTCGTTGGTTCGCCTCACCTGGGTGCCTGGAGCGTCAAAGCTGCAGTCTCCCTTCCGCAACCACACCGTGCTGGCGTTGGCGGTGCTCAGGAAGAAGAAGTAGCTTCCGTTGGCATCGCTGAGGCGCAGGCTCTGCAGGGTGTAGTTTTCGCCGGCACCCGCATCAGGGGGAGAGGTGCAGTTGCCCAGATACACCGCCCCTGCATCCAAGTACTCCATCACCAGCGAGTAGTTGCCTGCCGGCGTGCTCACCTCAAACAGCTCCGGCAGGGGCTGGCTCCCGTCAATCTGCAGCATGGGCAGGGGTCTGAACTCCCCGGCGTAGGCTGCGTTTCCCGCGCTGCTGCTCACCAGGAAGGCACGCACCGTAACCCTGGGCCACATCCACTCCTCAAGCCTCTCCACGGTGCCGTTAACCTCGGCGGATATCTCAAAGGCATACCTGCCGGAGCTCAGGTTGTACTGGCTGAGGTTGAGCATGAGCTCTCCCGTGCCGTTGATGGTGGCTGTGACCGGCGGTGAGAGGGGCATGACCACCGGGGTTAGGCTCTCCACCCTCACGTGGGAGACCGAGACGTTGGCAGCCACGGGCTCGCCGGAGGGTGCCGTCACCATGACAGGCAGCCTCACCACATCTCCCAGGCGCACGTCTCCCAGCTCTGCCCAGTCGCCCCTGCTGCGGGTGTAAACCCTGACCCTGTCCGCCCTGGGGTCAACGCTGAGCAGCGTGAACCTGCCGCCCGCGAAGGTGCGCTTCTCCGGTGGCTCCCCAACAGAGCCGTGCCGGGAGAAGTTGGCGTCAAAGGAGAAGAACAGGGTGTCGTAAACCCCTGCCTTTGCCGAATCCGAAAGCGCTATGTAGGCGGTGTCGTTGGTGTCGCCGTCGCCGTTCAGGTCAAGCCCCCGGGGCATGCCGGTGCTCGGGTCCCAGCCGCCCAGCCACTGCTCCTCCACCCTGCCGAGCCTGAACACGCCGCTCTTAGAAAGGCTGGCATTCACCCATGCGCCGGTGCGGGAGAGCACGTTAATGCCCTGCAGCGTCACCTCCTCCAGGTTCAGCGTCTCAACCTTCCACAGCCCGCCGTAGGGGTCCTCAATTACACCGCCCAGAGGTGCGCTGGTGGCATTGGTGAAGTTGGTGTCCCGGCTCACCCACAGGCGTGTGGTGTTGTGGTAGAAGCACACCGTCCTGGGGCTCTGGTTGAGCCCCGAGAAGAACCACTCATCCTCAATCAGGTTCGGCACGCAGCCGCTGTAGGCGGTGGTGTAGTTGCCTGGCGGCTCAACCGGCGTCCCATCCAGGCGGAGCTGCTTCCTGGTGGAGTCCTTGTCCCACAGCCACAGCTCCTCAATGCTCGGAATCCCCACCATCAGGTTGCGCACCATGAACCAGACTCCCAGCTCCTTAACGGTGCCGCTGGAGTCGCCAGCCTTCACCCTGGCATCGTACTCGCCGCCAGCCAGCGGGCTCAGGTCAACGGTTATGTTGCACACGTTTGCGGCACAGATGGTGGAGGAGTTCACCCTCACGGGTCTGTTTCTCTTGATGTCGTACATCCCGGCAAGGCGGGTGTAGTTCTCGCTCAGGGCGTGGGGCGAGCCATCAAAGTTGAAGCCCTCCAGCGTGAGGGTCAGATTCTCGCCGGAGCCGAAGACAGGAGGCCAGTCATACATGCCACGGTAGCTCATCTCCACCATGAAGCTCGCCACATCAAACCACGCCGTGCCTATGTCGCTGCCGTTGGAGGTGCTCACCCTCACGTTGATGCTGTACATCCCCTCCCGCTCAATGCCGGAGATGTTCACCACCGTCACGTTCACCGCAGCTGGCTCGCCCTCAAGCTGCACCGGCATCTCCGAGATGCCAAGCAGCGTGTAGTTAACCTCCACCGGTGGCCAGAGGTCTGCACGCTGCACATTCACCACCTCTGCGCTGCTCAGCGGGAGTATGCTCCAGTCAGCCGGGTTGCGGGGCACCACGGCGAAGGCTATGGAGCTGTTTACGGGATAGCTGCTCCCGCCGCCCCAGCCCCAGGAGGCTCTCAGCGTGCCGCTTTCTATGCTTACAGGCAGAACATCCACGAAGAAGTTCCTCACCTCAAACCACCCGAAGCCGTAGTAGCTTTCGTTGGGGTTAGCAGGGCTGTAAACCTCAATCTCAACCCCGTACCACCCCGTGGAAAACTCCCCGCCTGCTGCGCTTACGTTCATCACTCCCTTACCCTGAGATATGCTGCCGCCGTAAACCACGTAATCCTGCTCTGGAATCTCCCTGCCGAGCTGGTCATTCCTCAGCCTCTTCACCTTCGCCACCAGCCCGTCGCAGGTGCTGCACAGCGCACTGCTCGTGGCTCCCAGGTCAAGGAGCGAGCCCCTGCTCGCGTCTGCCATGTAAACCCGCAGGGAGATGTTTGAGGTGCTGGAGAACACGCAGGGTCCCTGCTCGGAGCTGCATGCGGGCTCAGCCCATATTATGTACTTCTTGAGCATGAAGAAGGCGCTGCCAACACCCTCCCTGATTTCACCGCTGACGTTGGCTCTGAATCTGAACTTCATCGTGAAGAACCCCTCCATGTCAGGTGCCCTGAAGGAGAGCACCCCATTGCTGACGTTCACCGTTGGAGCTATGCTGCTTACATCCACCTCACTGTAGCTCGGGAAGTCCCTGCGCAGGCTCACTATGTCCGCATCCACTATGCTCTCAGGTGGAAGAAACTCCCTGGTGAGGAGGTTCTGCACGTGGAGCTTCACCCTGATGGTTGAGTTGGGCACGTTGAACCCGAAGTCCTCGCCGTTGAAGTCAACGGTTGTGCCGTAGGCGTAAAGCTCCTGCACGCCGAAGGCTGCGCCAGCAACGCTGCTCTCCCCGTTCCTGGTGACCTTCACCTGGGCTCTGTAAACGCCCTGCTTGCTCAGGTTGCTCACCACCACCATGCACTGGCTCAGCAGGCTCTCAGGCGGTGGCTCGGAGGGCGCCTCCCCTCTGGAAGCGAGGTAGTCTATGAAGGATGAGAGGTTCATTATCTTAACGCTCACGTTGCTCAGGTAGGAGACGTCACGCTCGTCCTTCAGCTCCGTGAGCTCCACCCTGCTGGCGCACTCGTCAGCAGGCGTTGCGGGGTCGTCTATGGGGATGATGCCCGCACCCTCGGGCTCAGAGGACATCAGCCCGCCCTTTGTCACATCGCTGAGCACTGCAAGCAGCGTCACCTCCCCGGCGGGGTGGAAGGCGCTCACAAACACGCCGCCCTCGTCTGCCTGGTCTATGAACCTGACGTTTATGGCATAGAGCTCAGCACGGCTCCTGGCAATGGTGAACCCGAGCTCAGTCTCCTGAACTGCCTGGGCGTAGGCAGCGCTTATGCTCACCCGGTACTCGCCCACGGGTGCCCCCTTGAGGCTGAGCTCCTTAGAGTAGACCCCTGCCCCCTCGGCGTTCAGCTCCAAGCTTAAGGTGGTGCCGTTGGGGTAGGTGAGCTCGGCTGAGGCGCTGGTGAGGTTAAGCAGGTCGCCGTTGAGTGCCCTGGCTATAGCCACCAGCTTAACCCTGGGGTCAGGTGCAAAAATCGTCATGGGGTTGCCGCTGATGTCGGTAATCCTGCCGAACAGCCTGAATGCCTCAACGCTGAACACCTCCATCCCCAGGGTTCCGTTCACGGTTATCATGTACTTCCCCGGCCGCCCGGGTGCGGTGAAGCTGCCGGTGAGGTAGCCGTTCTGCAGCACACCTGAAGAGGAGGTTATTAGGGTGCCGTTGGCATGGCGCAGCTCCACGCTCAGATTCAGACCGTCCAGCATCTTCCCGGCGGAGTCCCTGACCACCACCAGATACTTGACCTGCTCCCCGGCAGAGTACATCGGAGCATGCCTGAGCTTTGCCAGAAGCACCCTGTTGCCGGTGGCAAACTCCACTTCCACCACGGTGTAGTCACCCGCCCTGTCCCCCACACGCAGCGGTGTCTCCACCAGCGGCGCTGACGCTGAATCTTCGGCAGAGTTGTACAGCTCAAAGCGCGGGTCGTCATCCACATAAACCGTGTCAAAAACCTCCGGCGCCGTCTGGTTTACAAGCACGAAGTAGGAGGTGTTACCTCCGAGAATGGCAGAGGTTCCGTAGTGAACCTCATACCCCGCCTCAAGAAACTCGCTGAAGTTGCCCCCGGCATAGGCTGGAGAGGTAACCACGGTGCTGGTGTTCACCATAACCACATCCGTGGTGTTGAGCAGCCTCACCTTCACGTAGAGCGCCCTCTCCACCACCTCAAAGTCCAGCCTCACGCTCTCCTCGGGCACACTGTAAACCAGAGCATAGTAGCTGCCCGCAGAGAAGTTATTGGCTATAGCCATGTGAAAGGTGGATACGCTGCCACTCACGTTGCTTACGGTGCTCTCATTCAGTATCAGGACATCTGATGAGTTGTATATGGTGATGTAAACCGTTGCAGGTGTGCTTGCATTCACCGTGCCCTTTATTTCAACCTCTTCACCCTTTTCGTACTGTATCTTTGTGGTAGATGCGGTGATATAGTATCCGTGTGCGGCACCAGGAACACCAGCCGCCAGCAACAGAGCTACAGCTACAGATAAGGCTAATGCGTGTCTGTTCATCCAAATAACCCCCCTAAATACCTACCCGTTGGCAGCGCTCTATTTAAAGGTTGTGTTTCGTGTGCCGAAAATCAGAAGTCTGTCATCACCCGGAACTGGTCAACCTCCTGCACGCCCATCTCCTTCAGGAAGGCTCTCGCCGCACCTGTAACGTCCTTGGCGCAGGTGATAGCTCTGCCCACCACCAGTATGTCTGCTCCCGAGGCGAGCGCCTCCTTCACCCTCTCAACCCTTATCCCTCCAGCCACAGCCACCAGCGTCCTGCCGCCGCACACCCTCTTGATTTCGCTTATGTTGCCCCACTCGCTCTCCTGGCTCTGCTCCACGTCTATGGCTCTGTGCAGCTCCACGATGTCCGGCTTGACCTTCAGCTTCTTCAGCACAGCCACGGGGTCTGGCACGTTCAGCGTGTCCATAAGCGATAGCGCCCCCACCTTTCTGCACTCCTCTATGAACTTCTCCATGGTCCTGAGAGGTGCAAGCCCCGAGAAGCCTATCACGTCAGCGGTTGCGTCGCCAGCCATTCTCGCCTCTAAGTTGCCTGTGTCAAGGGTCTTGAGGTCAGCCACCACCACGCTCTCGGGGCGGAGCTGGTGAATCTTCTGCACCACCTCCACGCCGTAGCGCTTTATAAGCGGAGTGCCAGCCTCTATGATTATGGCGTCGCTCCTGGGCAGCGCCCTTATAATGCCCTCCACCCGGCGCCAGTCGGGTATGTCAAGCGCAACCTCCAGGTAGGGAGGATGCTTCAGGTTGTTTATCCTGAAACCTATCATGGCATGCATAGACTTATCCTTCTCCTCTAAAACCTTATCTATACAGGGGAACTTCTGCATTGCCCTGCGAATCGCCAGCTTGGTTGCTGCGTAGTTGTAGCGGTATATGCGCTGGTAGTCCCTGCCTCTCGGGTGGATGAACACCGAAACTATCGCAACCAGCCTCTCAGCCTCTGATTTTGGAATAATGCCCTCCTCCACCGCATCCGCCACCGCCTTTGCTACAGCACTCTGGGCGGGACCAAAAACCTTCTCCGCATCCTCAAGGCTTCTTATGGTCACCTTGGGGATTATGAGCGTCGCCGGCTTCGTGGGCAGGTTGGGTCTTATGACCCCGAGAATTGGCGTGTGCCCCATGCGCGGCTGGGCAAGGGCGTTGACGAAGGCTCTCCCCGCTGCACCGCTCTTGGGACCTATTATCAGGTCAATGTGCGCAACTTCCGGCTCCTCGCCTACCAGAGCCTCACCCACGAGAAACTCCTCATCAATCATGGTCAGTCGTAGTGGTCTATCCTGTACTCATAGCCCGAAGCCTCGGCAAACTCCACCAGCTCGCTGTCCTGATGCCAGATTCTGATATGGATGTAGCCCTTCCTGTCGTCCAGCCCCATGATTTCCCTCACAAAGGCAGGAAAGTCTGGCGGCAGGGTGCGGTCGTTCCTGAGCAGGTATTCAAGATAATCGCACAGGAAACGTATCCTGCCCTGCTTGCCCTTCTCCTTCAGCTTCACCTTAAGCTTCTTGTGAAACACGCTATCCTCTGAGCTTCCGCAGCATTCTCTCAAGGTTCACCACCGGAATAACAACACTCTCGGACAGGGTATTTAAACGTTTTCCCCGCGGCTGCTCTGCCCGCGGCATGGGGTGCGGGATGCTCAGATGCCATTACATCAAGCTTCTGGCGGGGATAATTTACAGTGTGGAATGCACAAGGTATTTGTATGTGGGAGGTTTTAAAAGGGAGTGAGGTGATGCAGATGAGTGGCTGCTGCGGTGGTGGCGCCCCGGAGAAGAAGGAGCACAGGGAGCACGGCGCCCATGAGCACGGCTCCGGCTCTGCCTGCGGCATGGGCACCGGCTCCGGCACCTCCTGGCTTATCTGGGCTGGAGTGGGTGTAATTCTTGCGGTGGTTATCTTTTACATGCTCAGGTAAAAATCTGAGGTGCAGAAGGAGGGCAATGGCATGTGGCTTCAGCTCAGGATGTACATGCTGTTAGCCCTGATGTTCGGCATACTGTATGCCATAGTGGTTATGGTTGCCAGCGTCATGGGCATTCAGAGCTTCATAGCCTACGGTCTGCTTGCCGTGGCTATAATCTTCATCCAGTACATGCTCTCGCCGAAGATCGTGGAGTGGAGCATGCGGGTGCGCTACGTCAGCGAGAGCGAGGCTCCGGAGCTTCACCGCATGGTTGAGGAGCTTGCGAGAGCTGCAGGCATACCCAAGCCCAAGGTGGGCATCTCCAGCCTGCCCATACCCAATGCCTTCGCCTTCGGCAGGTCGGTGAGGGACGGCAGGGTGTGCGTTACTGAGCAGCTTCTCAGGATGCTCAGCCGCGAGGAGCTCAGAGCGGTGCTGGGGCACGAGATAGCCCACCTCAAGAACAGGGACATGGCGGTTATCACCGCCCTGAGCGTTGTGCCCATGATACTCTGGTACCTCGCCTGGAGTTTCATGTGGGGCTACGGCGGAGACAGGAGCAGGGGCAACACCGTGCTCATAGGCGTGGTTGCCTTCATCCTGTACTTCATAACCAACCTGCTGGTGCTCTACGGCTCAAGAATCAGGGAGTACTACGCCGACGAGGGCAGCGTGAAGATGGGCAACCCCCCGCACGCGCTTGCAAGCGCCCTCTACAAGCTGGTTTACGGCAGTGCGCACGTGGACAGGGACACCCTCAGGCAGATACAGGGCTACAAGGCGTTCTTCGCCAACGACCCCGCGAGAGCCTACCGCGAGGTGAGGGAGCTCAGGCAGGTTGACACAGACATGAACGGCACCATAGATGCCAACGAGCTGCTCGCCCTGAGCACGAAGAAGGTGAAGCTCAGCCTCAGCGACAGACTTATGGAGCTGATGAGCACCCATCCCAACATGGTGGCGAGGGTGAAGAGGCTGAGCAAGCTTGCCGCAAGGGCGGCTTAGGCTCAGATTTTAAGCAGCTCCTCCACCGCTTTCTCTCTGTCACTGCAGCTCCAGACCCAGGCAGTGAAGCACAGCTCAGCCGCGCTCATCCCCGCCCCCCTGGCGTGCTCTTCAGCAAGCTTTACCAGCTCCACTTCGTCCGCCGCCGAGATGCCAGCAACCTCCTGAAGAAACCTGCGCACTATCCTGTCTGGCATGACTGTGTCAACACCCCCCATCATGCGCAGGTACTGGAAGGTGTTTATTCCCACACCCCTAATTCTGCCCACGGGGTCGCTCCTCCAGCGACTCAGCACAGAGCTGGCTGCCCAGCGCCTCAGCGCCTCCCGGTCTGAGCCAGAGTAGCCACGCAGCACCCCCGCGATTTCAACCACAGCCCTCCAGCTCCGCCTGTTGCCCCAGACGCGCATAAGCTCGCCGAGCTCTGCCTCAGCCAGCTCCTCAAGACTGCAAATCCTGCCGCTGCTCACGAACTCCCTCTGAAACCTCCTGACCCTCGGCACGACAACGCTGAAGTATCCAACGCCTGTTGAGGTTATCCCGGCATCTGCAAGCATGCACACCACGCTTGAGCCCCAGCGCTCCGTTGCCAGGCAGCGCTCCGCAACCCTGTCAAGCCCCTCAAGCCTGTGCATGGGCTCACTTCCCGCAGGAGCATGGTGAAGAGGAGCAGTAGGTGCAGGTGCCGGGGTACTTCTTTCTGAACGCCTCCTCCAGCTCTATATCAAGAAGGTTGGCGTAGCTCAGCAGCCAGGCGAGCACGTCTGCCAGCTCCTCCTCAATCTCCTTCCTGCTGCCGTGCCTGTGCGCACGCGCAAGCTCGCCGACCTCCTCCACCAGCCAGAGCAGGGTGCGCTCTGCTCCGCGCTCCCTGTCCCTGTGGAGGTATATCTCCCCTATCAGCCTCTGCGCTTCTGAGAGGTGCATGCTCATACCTCACCCCCAAAATATTAATTTCTTACCCCGCACATTGTTATGAAAATTTATTAATTTTTATGAATGGTTCATAAAAATTGTCAAGATTTCTCAACAATTTTTTTATAACTCCTCTTATATAAGTGGTTTCTCACAGTACATAGAGGTGATGCAGGAGATGTTGAGGAAACTGATACTCCCGGCTGTGGTTGCGCTCAGCGTGGCGAGCGTGAGTGCTCAGGAGGCTATAGACACCGGTGACACCGCCTGGCTGATAGTGGCTACGGCGCTTGTCATGCTGATGATTCCCGGCGTGGGCTTCTTTTACGGCGGAATGGTGCGCAGCAAGAACGTGCTCTCAACGATCATGCTAATACTGGCGACGCTATCGCTGGTGAGCGTGCTCTGGGTGCTTTACGGCTACTCCTTAGCCTTCGGCAGCGACATCGCCGGCTTCATAGGCGGGCTTGAGTACCTCGGGCTGAAGGGTGTGGGCATGGAGGCGAACGGCACCATACCCCACCTGCTCTTCATGATGTTCCAGGGGATGTTCGCCATAATCACCGTCGCCTTGGTTGCCGGTGGAATCGTTGAGAGGATGAAGTTCAGCGCCTGGCTGGTGTTTGCAGCGCTGTGGCTGACGCTGGTCTATGCCCCCATTGCCCACTGGGTGTGGGGTGGCGGATGGCTCGGCAGCCTCGGTGCCTTGGACTTTGCAGGCGGCACCGTGGTGCATATAAATTCAGGCATCTCCGCCCTTGCCCTCGTTCTGGTGCTGGGCGCCAGGAAGGGCTTCGGAAGCATCAGCATGGAGCCCCACAACATACCCATGACTGTGCTCGGCGCGGTGCTGCTCTGGTTCGGCTGGTTCGGATTCAACGCCGGCAGTGCCCTTGCGGCAGATGGCATAGCTTCTCTCGCCTTCGTGAACACCAACACCGCCGCTGCCGCCGCCGCTCTGACCTGGATGTTCCTGAGCTGGAGGCACAGAGCACCAAGCGTTCTCGGCATAGCCACCGGCGCGGTTGCCGGGCTTGTGGCAATAACACCCGCCGCTGGATTCGTGACACCCCTCGCCTCCATCGCCATAGGCATAGGCGCGGGCATCGTTTGCTACTACGCCCTGCTCTTCAGAATGAGCAGGAACATAGACGAGAGCCTTGACGTGTGGGCGGTTCACGGCATGGGTGGCACCTGGGGCGCCATCGCCACAGGCATCTTTGCGAGCGTTGGCGCTACGGGGCTGCTCAGCGGCAATCCCATGCAGGTGGTGGTGCAGGCGGTCGGCGTTGCTGCCACCTGGTTCTACGCCTTCGTGGTCAGCTACATACTGGCAAGGCTCATAGACGTCACCATGGGTCTCAGGGTCAGCGAGGAGGAGGAAGAGGTAGGGCTGGACTTAGCCCAGCACGGCGAGCGTGCATACGCGTGAGGTGGCGGAGATGAAGAAGATTGAGGCGATAATAAGACCCGAGAGGCTTGAAGCCGTGCGGGAAGCGCTGGATGCCCAGGGGTTCCACGGGATGACAGTCACCAGAGTTGAGGGCAGGGGCAGGCAGAAGGGCATAGCGCTGCAGTGGAGAGCTGGCGAGTACAGGGTGGAGTTCCTGCCGAAGGTGAAGATTGAGATGGTGGTCAGAGAGCAGGATGTGGAGAAGGTGGTGGACATAATCTGCAGCACCGCCGCCACGGGAAAAATCGGAGACGGCAAGATATTCGTCCTGCCGGTGGACGATGTGGTAAGGGTCAGAACAAAGGAAAGGGGCAAGGACGCTATTTAGCGTCCTCCGCTATTTTTATTTTTGACGAAAGGTATATATACGGGCAGGTCCCCTGGTATTTTGGATATTGAAAGTGAAGAGGAGGGGATGAGATGTACGGGAGGTCTTCCCTGTATGTCTGGTTTGGAATATTTATGATTGTATGGCAGGTCTCTGCTGTTTCCGGCGCCGAACCGGCTGTGACGTCAGCATTTAAACCGCAGACAACGGGATACGTGAAATATTATGCCTACATGAATTTTACAGCCGAGCCGATGAACATGATACAGGTTGCAGGACCGTATGGCGGCAGCAAAATAAACGGTACAGAGTATTTTGTTGAAAAAATTGGACCTTACGACGGAGACCTTCTTCTCTACAACGGTATTGAGCTGAAGGCTGGCATAGGCAGCGTCAGGTATTCGGCGTATCTGAACTTCACCGCGCCCGAGCGGTGGTCCTTCATCAAGGTTTCTGGTCCCTATGGTTCCGACAGGATCCGTGGCAGCAGGTTCTTTGTCACGAAGATTGACAGGGTCAACGGGCTGATCAGGATAGGTATGCCTCAGGTCTGGATTAAGGGCGTTGGCGTTGCCTATTCCTGGGAGGTTGAGGGCAGGCAGGTTTTCGTGGATGTTGTTAACACCAGTGCAAATCCGCCCTACGTTGACCTCTCCATAGACGGCAACATTCACCGCATATCCTTTGACGGCACCAGTACCTACAACACCAGTGACGACATAGATGAGCTGTTTGCGGGCACCTTTGTGGTCAAGGAGCCCACCACCAGCACCCGTGTGGTCATCGTTTACGTTCCAGAGGGGTCGCAGGTCAGCCTGATTGACGGTGAACCCGCACTGGGCTACGCCTACGTTCACATCCCCGGCGTATCTGAAAACGGCTCCTTAGACTCGGACACCAACATAGAGGTACACCTGCACTCCGGCACCTCCACGGTTGGCGAGGACGAGGTTCAGCAGATTGAGGGCACACTGTATGAAGTTCAGTACGATGCTGACAACGACATGTTCTGGATCAGGAGTTCAGACGGCACAAGGGACCTGGACGGAAATCGCATACTGGATGACGACGCCGACATACGTGTACCATCCACGAAGATTCACTACTCCTTCATGAACACCTCGCTGTTTGATGATTCTGACAGCGACGGCAGGATATACAGGTGGTACGCCGTTGTGATGGGTCAGCCGGTAACCAGGGCGCTCGCCCCAGCGCCTTCACCGGTCCCTGCCCGTCCACATCCCCCCTACTGGTGGAGCGTGGAGGGCAGAAACGTCTCCGTTGTAATGATAAACGCCACCTCATATCCCAGTTACGTCATCCTGCGCATAGACCCGCCGGGCGGAACATACGCCGTGTACTTCAACGGCACCGCAGAGTACAATACAAGCCAGGAGATAGATGCACTGTTCAGAGGAACCTTTGCCGTAAAAGAGCCTGTTAGAAATGACCTAGTCACACTGCTCTACGTAAATTCCTCAGTAACCCTGCTTGACGGCGCACCTGCGCTCGGGTACAATGGCACCCGGCTGATACCCGGTAGCGCCATGCAGGTACATCTCCTATCTCCAGTCCACCGCCTTGGAGTCTGGCAGACTGAGGTGCTGGACGGCACCCTTTACACCGTAAGTTATGCTCCGCTGCTCCTGAAGCTTCGCCTGAACGGCACAAGAGACCTGGACGGAGACGGCGACACCGATGACGACGCCGATATCAGAGCATACACCGGGAGGTGGAGGTATTATATGTTCCGCAACACCTCTTTCTTCTACGATGCCGACGGAGACGGAAGAATCAGCTTCCGCAGGGACCACCTGCTGTACAATGGCGTTGCATGCTGGGCATCGCCGGTGGCAATATCAGACCCGAGGTTAGCCCTCTGAGAGATTAAGGGTGGTAGGCATAGAGGAGTACGAGAGGTCTCTGGGAATTGAGGAGGAGCTCACCGCAATCTGCAGGAAGGTAGCCTTTGATGTGCTCGGCAGAGCAGGTTTCAGAGCCTGGGACTTCTCTGAAGTGCTGGAGAACACGCCGGAGGAGCTCTCAGAGCTTGCGGAGCGCATAAGAGAGTACGGCAGAAGAGCGGAGCACCATCCGGATCTGCTCGCTCAGAAGGGCTCGGAGGTTTACGCAATAGTGCTGCTGCCGGGCGAGCAGGTTCTGGGTGAGAGCAGGAGGAGGGCGCTGCTCCTGGCTAAGGAGTACTCGCTGATTCCTGCAGTTTTCACGGCTGCCGTGAACATCAGCATACCCTTCTCCTCCCTTGAGCTGGTGCCTTAGCATGATAACCCTGCTCACCGGCGGAACTGGTGGAGTGAAGCTGCTCCTGGGGCTGTGCCAGCTCCTGCCCCAGAGGGAGCTGTGCGTCATAGTCAACACCGCCGAGGACCTCTGGCTGCCCCACGGCCACTTCTCTCCCGACGTGGACACCGTGCTCTACGCCCTTGCGGGGATTCTTGACGAGAGCAGGTGGTACGGCATACGCGGCGACACCTACACTACCCACCGCAGGCTTAAAGAGCTCGGCTGCGAGGAGTACCTGCGCATAGGCGACCTTGACAGAGCCACCCACATAGTGCGCGGCGAGCTTCTGCGCAGAGGCTTCACGCTTGAAGAAGCCACCAGGCGCATGGCTGAGCGCATGGGGATTGAGGCGCAGGTGCTGCCCATGAGCAACCAGCGCGTCAGCACCGTAATCCACACACCCCGGGGCAGGATGAACCTGCAGGAGTGGCTGGTGAAGCATGCTGCAGAGCCCGAGGTTACTGGAGTGAGCTACGAGGGCGGCAGGACTGCCTGCGGTGCATGCGTCCGAGCACTGGAGCGCAGCGACGCCATAATAATAGGTCCCAGCAACCCCGTAACCAGCATCATGCCCATCCTCAGGCTTGAGAACCTTGCGGAGGTGCTCAGAAGGCGCAGGCACAGAGCCGTAGCTGTGTCTCCGCTGGTGAGGGGCAGACCCTTCAGCGGTCCAGCAGACGTGCTCATGCGCGCAGCCCGCATACCTCCTGAGTCTGAATCAATCGCAAGGCTGTACCGCGAGTACTGCGGAACCTTTGTGGTTGACTCAGGGGAGGCAGGCTTTGAGGTGCCGGGCATGAGGCTGCTCAGGACCAGCACCCTCATGCAGACCCGCGAGCAGATGCGCGGGCTGGCTGGCTACCTGCTGGAGGTGCTCGGAGTTGAGACGCCTTAGGGACATCGCCTCCCTGGCGCAGCTTGCGGTGCTGCTTGAGGTCAGCGCACCCAAGCCCGGGAACGTCACCCCTGCAAAAAGCTTCAGCGACACCACCTACGTCCACTTTCTTGCAAGCGCCTCAGCGCTGTGGAGCAGCGCCCTAAGCGCTGCCCGGCGCGGCTGGCTTGCGGGCAGGGGCAGGATAAAGGCAGAGAAGGTGGGGCTGGGGGAGCTCATAAAGCGTGCGGTGCGGGACACTCGCAGGCTGCACGGCGGCGGCAACACCCTCCTCGGCGAGCTCATGCTCCTGATACCCCTCTGCGCCGCCGCCGGCTACGCCGCGGGCAGGTCCGAGCCGCTCAGAGCCAGCAGCCTGAGAAGGGCAGCCGGAGTGCTAATTAACGCCACCACGCCTGAGGATGCGGTTCAGCTCTACAGAGCCATCAGGCTTGCATCTCCCAGGCTGGGTCGTGCGGAGAGGCTGGACGTTTTCAGCAGAGAGAGCGAGCAGGAGCTGCTTGAGCTGGGTATAAGCATGAAGCAGGTGCTCAGCCTCAGCCTGCACGACAGCATTGCAAGAGAGCTGGTGCTGGGCTATCCCCTAACCTTTGAGCTCGCCCTTCCCGCGCTCCTGGAGGCTTACTCAAGAACAGGCGACCTGCTCAGGGCGGCTGTGGAGTGCTACCTGCACGTGCTTGCAGAGGTGCCGGACTCGCTCATAGAGCGCAAGGCAGGCAGGGCAGAGGCTGAGAAGGTCTCGGAGCTTGCCAGGCAGGTTCTCGCCTCGGGTGCAGGTGAAGGGGAACTTGAGAGGTTTGACGCCTACCTGAGGAGCAGGGGGAATCTGCTCAACCCCGGCACAACCGCCGACATCACGGGCGCCTGCCTCTTCGTAGCCCTGCTGACGGAGGTGAAGCCTTAGTGCTTGAGAGGCTGGGCTTCAGGAGGGGCAGGGTGGTGGAGTGCATCGCCACCACCGCAGACGCTCACGGCATGCCGAACGCCGCACCTGTGGGAGCCTACCTGCTCAGCCCCCGCACCGCCGTGCTGAAGCTGCACACCCGCACCCGCACCTTCGCCAACCTCGCCGAGACCCGCAGGGTGGTGCTGAACATCACCTCCGACCCGCTGCTCTTCCTGAAGACCGCCCTGCTGGATGCCGAGGCTGAGCTTGACTTCAGCACCACCGGCAGCGGCATGCCCTACCTCAAGGATGCGCTGGCGTATGCGGAGCTAAGGCTTCTGGACAGCAGGCGCTACACCCTGCGTGACAGCCTGGGCGAGAGCGAGGCTGCGCTGCTCAGGCTTGAAGCTGAGGAGGTTGAGGTGCTGGCACCGCCGCAGGCTTTCAGCAGGGGTGCCTGCGCTCTGGTTGAGCTTGCCGTGGAGCTGAGCAGGCACCGCTGCAGTGAGCTTGAAAGTCGCCTGCTGCGTGTGGCGAGGCGCTGCCTCAGCGCCGCTGAGGTGAAAGAGGCTGAGAGGGTGCTTGAGCTCTGTCGCAGCCGCTAAGCCACAGCGCTTCTCACGAACCCCTGCAGCAGCAGCCTGCCGTGCTCGCTTCCTCTCCCGGAGGTCCAGCAGGGGTGCAGGTATCTGGAGAAGGCTCTCTCGGGGTGGGGCATCATTCCCAGCACGCTGCCCTCGGGCGTGGTGAGCGCCGCTATGTCAAGGACGCTGCCGCTGGGGTTGAGGGGATACCTCCCGGAGGCTGGTTCTCCGGAGGGCGTGCAGTAGCGCAGCGCCACCTGGGAGTTCTGCAGCAGCTCATCCAGCACCTCCTCCGGCACCACCAGCCTGCCCTCAGCGTTCGCCACCGGCATCTCGCTCACCCGCGGCAGCTCACCCAGCAGCTCGCTTTCAGAGCACCTGAGCAGGTGCACCCACCTCGCCTCAAACCTTGCCGATGCATTCTTCATCAGCGCCATGCAGGGCTCGCCCACCTCCCCGAAGGGCAGCACCCCCGTCTCAACCAGCACCTGGAAGCCGTTGCAGATTCCCAGCACGGGTCTGCGCTCATCCACAAACCTCTGCAGCTCACCCTTAAGGCTGTGGCTGAGCATCTTGGCAAGCACCGCACCGCTTCTGATTCTGTCCCCGTAGGAGAAGCCACCCGGAATAACGAGGGCATCAAACTCCTCAAGAGAGCACCCGCCCCTGAGCAGCCTCCTCACGTGCACCAGCTCTGGCTCTGCGCCCAGCTCCCTCAGCGCATACACCGTCTCGGCATCGCAGTTCGTCCCCGGACCGCGCAGCACGAGCACCCTGCTCACAGCCTCACCCCGCTCCGCCAGCTGTCCCTGAGCTCCTCCAGGCTCAGGGCGAGCACCTCCTCACCCCCGTACCTGAGCACAAGCGCATCCCCTCCTGTGCTGCCCACCCTGGCGCAAACCGCACCCGTGCTCCTGACCAGCTCCTCAAACTCCCCAGCCTTTTCCTGCTCCACCTCAACTATGAAGCGCGAGTTGCTCTCAGAAAAGATAAGCTCGTCCACGCGCATGTGCTCTGCGGGCAATCTTGAAAGCTCAACCTCTGCCCCCACGCCGCCCGAGAAGCACATCTCCGCCAGCGCAACGCCAAAGCCGCCCTCGCTCACGTCGTGGCACGCCCTAACCAGCCCCCTGCGGATCGCCTCCTCCACTGCAGAGAAGGTGCGCTTAGCCTCCTGCGTCACCACCCTTGGCACACTCCTCCCCAGGAAGCCCAGCATCCTGTAGTACTGGCTGCCCCCCAGCTCCCTTCTGGTCATGCCGAGCACATACACCAGGCTGCTGCTCCGCTTGAAGTCCATGCTCACAGCCCTGCGCACATCCTCCACCACCCCCACCGCTGAAATCAGAAGCGTCGGGGTGACGCTGCCCAGCGGGGAGTCGTTGTACAGCGAGTCCTTGCCCGAGATGAAGGGCGTGGCGTAGGCTTTCGCTATGTCGTAGCACGCCTTTGCCGCTCTCACCAGCGTGCCCAGGTTCTCGGGCTTCTCAGGGTTGCCCCAGCAGAAGTTGTCCAGCAGCGCTATTCTTCGCCCGCCCACGGCGATGTTGTTGCGCACCGCCTCATCTATTGCGGAGGCAGCCATCCAGTAGGGGTCTATCTTTCCGTACTCCGGGTTTATGCCGCAGGACACCGCGATGCCCCGCCAGGAGTTACGCAGGGGCTTGAGCACCGCCGCATCTCCCGGACCGTAAAAGCAGCCCTGCAGGGGTTTGAGCACCGTCTGCGCCTTAACCTCGTGGTCGTAGGTTCTTATCACCTCCTCCTTGCTCGCCACGTTCGGCATGGCAAGCACCCGCAGCAGCGCCTCCTCAGGCTCTGGTGGCTCAAAGACTGGCTCTTCAAGCTCCGGCGGCTTCCAGAGCGCCCGCCGCTTAGGCCTGGGCAGACCGCCGAAGAGGAAATCAAGCTCAATCTCCGCCACCTTCTCGGTGCCGTAGTAGACTCTGAGCAGCCTCTCGGGGATGAGCTCCCCTATCTCAGAAGCCTCCACCTCCTCCTCCTCAAATATCTCCAGCACCCGCTTCAGGCTGCTCCTGGGCACTATGAGCAGCATTCTCTCCTGGGACTCCGAGACCCATATCTCCCAGGGCTTCATGTTCGCATACTTCAGGGGCACCCTCTCAAGCTGCACCTCTGCTCCGCAGCCAAAGCGGTGCGCCTGCTCGCCCACGGCACTGCTGAGCCCGCCGCCGCCCAGGTCGGTTATGGCGCTCGCGAGCCTCTCATCCCTCACCCGCAGAATCGCCCGCTTCATCTTCTCCTCCTCTATGGGGTCGCCTATCTGCACCGCCGTGCCGAAGGCTTCCTCAGCATCCTCCTCCAGCCCGGAGCTGGCAAAGGTAACCCCGTGAATGCCATCCCTGCCTGTGCGCCCGCCCACCAGCAGCAGCACATCTCCAGGCTTTGCGGAGCGCATGTAGCAGCTCTTCTTCACCAGCCCCAAGGTGCCGCAGTAAACTAAGGGGTTGCCCACATAGCTCTCGTCAAAGAGCACCGCCCCGTTCACCGTTGGGATGCCCATGTTGTTGCCGTAGCTGCCTATTCCAGCCACCACGTGGGTGAAT
>JALSIP010000014.1 GCA_026989875.1 archaeon | reverse complement strand
AGCTCGGCTGCATACCTGCTGCTGATGATTGCACCTGCACCGGTGAAGCCTGTGCTCTCGGCTGTAATTCTGAAGCTTGCCCTCAGCTGGCGCACCCTGGGCGAGATTGCGGTGAGAATTGCAGGGGTGGTGGAGAGGGGGAGAATTGAGGAGGCGAGAGCAGCGCTTCCGGCTCTTGTGGGCAGGGATACTTCTTCTCTCAGCGAAGAGCTGGTGTGCTCGGCGTGCATTGAGAGCGTGGCTGAAAACAGCGTGGACAGCGTCGCCTCGCCAGTGTTCTACTTTGCTCTGCTGGCGGCTGCAGGAGGGGTGGAGCTGGGAGTGGCGGCTGCAGTGGCGTACAGGTGCGTTAACACGCTTGATGCCATGGTGGGCTACCCCCGCTTCGGGAGTTATGGCACGCCGGCTGCGGTGGCGGATGATGCGCTGAACTTCCTGCCAGCCAGGGTGCTGGTGCCCTGCATGCTGCTGGCAGCGGCGCTTGTGAGGGGCTGCAGCGCAGGAGATGCGCTGAGGTGGCTGCGCTTCAGGGGGCTGCTGAGGAGTCCGAACGCAGGCGTGAGTATAAGCCTCGCCGCAGGTGCCCTGGGTGTGTGGCTGCAGAAGCCGGGGGTGTACAGAATCCCCGGAGAAAGAGCACCCGGGGCAGAGGATGTGCGCAGGGCGGTGAGGCTGGTGGATGCTGGCTTGGCGGTGTTTGCCGCCGGGGCTCTCTTGCTGCTGGTGGTGGTGTGATGCTCGCAGAGGAGATTGAGAGGGCTGCCAGAGAGGCGGGCGCGGAGATTGTGGAGTTTGCGGAGCTGAGGGTGCAGGGGATGGAGTGGGTGAGGAGCGCGGTGGTGCTGGGGCTCTCGGCGCTTAATCCGCTGCTGACGGCAGGCATACGATACCCGTCCTGGAAAAAGCCCAGAATTGTGGTGGATGTGCTCCTCAGAGACATCGCTAGGGAGGTGGCTGAGCTCATGCGCTCCCTGGGATACAGGTGCGAGTTGCTTGAGCGACGCCACGGACTTGACCTCAGGCTGATTGCCCAGAGAGCTGGCGCAGGTGTGGTGGGCAGAAGCGGGCTGCTTATAACCGAGGAGTTCGGTCCCAGGGTGAGAATGACGGCGCTGCTGTCGGATGCTATGCTGAAGAGCAGAAGAGCACCGCCGGAGAGTCCCTGCAGAGGGTGCAGGAGGTGCGTCACCGCATGTCCGAAGGGCGCGCTGGATGGCAGCTCGGGCGTAGAGGAGTGTGCCTCCGCGTTTGTGGTGGATGGCTGGCTGGTGCTCAGGTGCAGCGCATGTGTTGAAGCCTGCCCGGCAGGTGAGGTGCATGAGAGGCGCTGAGGTGCTGGCTGAGAGGGGCATCTCGCTGGAGATGCTGGTGGAGGCGTGCCTGGAGATGTTTGTGCCGCATCCGGGTGTGGAGAGCAGGAGCACCGCAGAAAGGGCTCTGAAGAGGCTCATCGCAGAGGCGCTGAGGGACGCGAATGTGTGCGTGCTTATTGAGGCGGCGTTCGTGCTGGACGAGCTGGCGGAAAGGGACAGGCTGCCCTGCATGAGCAGCGCCGAGCACGCCAGAGATGCAAGTGCAATGGTGGCGGATGAGATTATTGGAATGGCTATAGCAGAGTACATAGGCGGTACAAGAGCGCTTTTTGAGTTTGTCAGGTTTGATAAGGCAAAACCAGGGGTGATTTCAGAGCTCAATACCTTCTCTGATGATGCAGTTGCAGGTCTTCTTGCCGGAGTCTCGGCGCTCATGTACTCGTTGCACGGAAGGTAAGCAGTTTCAAAAAGGATTCCAGTGGTTATGTTAGTATGTGCACCTCAGTAGCCACGGCTGCCAAGGCGGTGGGAGGATGCTGAGAATTCTACATGTTGATGACAATCCAGATGATGTACTGCTGCTGAAAATGGTAATGGAGGGGTATGCTGAGGTTACCGGCGTGGATAGCTGGAAAGATGCCAGAATGATGCTTGAAAATGGTAATTTTGACCTGGTGGTGGTTGACTACGTGCTGAAGGATGGCGACGGGCTGAGGGCGGTGAGGGAGCTGGCAGGCAGGCTGCCGGTGGTCATGCTCACGGGCAGGGGGAGCGAGGAGGTGGCGGTTAAGGCTATGAAGCTGGGAGCGAGCGATTATGTGGTGAAGTCGGCGGAGGGGTTCGCACGCCTCAGGGAGGTGGTGGAGGAGGCTATGGAGAGGCACAGGCAGGCTGAAAGGGAGAGGCAGGAGCTGGAGAGGATGCGCTCCTGCTACGCGGAGCTTGACAGGAGCAACAGATTCAGGGGGCTGCTGATTGATGTGCTGCACCATGACCTGATGAACCCGGCAGGGCTGGCATTGAGCTTTCTTGAGCTTGCGGAGAGCGCATGCGACAGCAGGGAGGTTATTGAGCATATTAAGGTGGTGAGAAGGAATGTGAACAAGATTATCTCACTCATAGATGATGTTAAGGAGCTTTCCAAGCTTGAAAGCCTGAAAAGTGTTGAAATGAGAAGGGTTACGCTGAGCAGACTGTGGAGGAGTGTTATTGAGGATATGAGCGACATGCTGGCGGACAGGGAGGTGAGGTTTATCAGGGATGCCAGCGGCAGAATTGAGGGGAATGAGATAATCAAGCAGGCGTTTGCTAACCTGCTTTCCAACGCCATAAAGTACTCACCCCCGGGGTCGCCGGTGACTATAAGGGTGTGGGAGGATGAGGAGCATGCCTACACGAGCATTGCAGATGAGGGGGAGGGCGTCCCGGATGAGTACAAGCAGAGCATCTTTGACAGGTTTACCAGGTTTGATAAGGCGGGGGTGAAGGGCTCCGGGGTGGGGCTGGCTATCGTCAGGCGCATAGTGGAGCTGCACAGGGGTGAGGTGTGGGTGGGGGACAACTCGCCCAGAGGGGCAGTTTTTTACCTGAAGTTTCCTAAGAAGCAGGTATGCTGAGGGCGCTGAGAAACTGCACGGGCTTCCTGACTGTGCTGCCGGTGGGCATGGGCTTCAGAAGCTACGAGGAGCTTGCAGGGGATGCCTGGGCTTTTCCGCTGGTGGGAGCGGCTGTGGGCATGCTCGCAGGTGCAGCAGCCTTTGTGGCGCTGCTTTTCCTGCCGAAGAGCATAGCAGCAGCGGTGGCGCTGGCTGCCCTGCTGGTTATCACGGGGCTGAACCACTTTGACGGGCTGGTGGATGTGGCGGATGCGTTGATGGTGAGGGGGAGCAGGGAGGAGAGGCTGGAGGTGATGCACGAGCCTTCCGCAGGCTCTGCAGGTGTGGCGGCGGGCGCAATGGTGCTGCTGATGAGCTACCTGGCGCTTTACGAGGCTCCGGGTATGCTCGCCATGCTGCTGGTGGCGGAGGCTTCGGCGAAGTTCGGCATGCTGGTCACCTGCTACGCCGCTCAGAGACCGAGCCACAGGGGGATTGGAGCGGCGTTCGTGAGCGTGCTGGCGGGCAACCGAAAAAGGCTTGCCGCAGGCTTTGCATGCTATCTACCTTTCTTGGTGGTTGCCTGGTGGAGCGCCCCGGCGGTGCTGCTGGTAACGCTGGCTCTTGCGATGGGCATGGCTGAGCTGGCTGAGCGCTGGTTCGGCGGCGTCTCGGGTGATGTGCTGGGTGCGGTGAATGAGCTGGTGAGGCTGGGGGTCATGCTGGTGATGGTATGATTGGACTGGTCATGGCTGGAGGCAGGGGCAGCAGGATGCGTGCAAGGGTGGAGAAGCCGCTGGTGTGCTTCAGGGGCAAGCCGATGGTGCTGCGGGTGGTGGAGGCGGTGAGGGAGGCGGGACTCACGCCCTTGGTGGCTACCTCCGGGTACACGAGAGCCACGGAGAGGGTGGTGCGCGAGGCGGGCGTGGAGGTGGTGAGAACTCCTGGCAGAGGCTTCGTGGAGGATGCATGTGAGCTGGTGGCTGAGTTCGGAAGGCTGATGCTGGTGTGCGCGGATATGCCGCTGCTCAGAGGCAGAGAGCTGAGGTGGGTGATGGAGCAGGCAGGGGAGGGGTGCCTGAATGTTATGGTGCGGGTGGGGCTGCTGAGGAAGCTGGGCATTTCGCCGGCGCCGCAGCAGGGCGGGCTTGCCGCCGCAGGGGTGTGCGTGGCTTCTGAGGCAGGGGAGTGCAGGCAGGTGGTGAGCAATAATCCCAGATTGGCTGTGAATGTTAATTCTCATGCAGACCTTAATGTGGCGTATGTGCTGTGGAGGGAGCTGAATGCCCGTAAGTGAGGAGCTGCTGGAGATTCTTGCATGCCCGATGTGCAAGGGGGATGTGGAGTTCCGGGAGAAGGCAGAGTTCCTGGTGTGCGAGAGGTGCGATATCAGGTACTTCAGGGAGAGGTGCGATATTGAGAGGTGCAGAAAGTGCAGCGGCGAGCTGAAGGTGAGCGAGGGCGAGGTGCTGGTGTGCAGAGAATGCAGCAGGTGGTATCCGGTGATTGAGGATATACCCCACATGCTGCCGGATAACCTGAGAGAGGACCTGTGCTGAGGGGCCTGTAGGTTAGCGGATAGACCACAGGGCTTCGGACCCTGATGCCCGGGTTCAAATCCCGGCAGGCCCGTATGCATTTGAAACCAAAAGCCCTCGGTAGCAGTTCCTCCCGATTGGTTGAAATTATTCCCGCCCTCACCCACTGCAGCTCACTGTGGGTAGAAATAACCCCACCCCACTTCCACTTAAACAGAATCATTTCAAATTTCAGTCTAACGAATAACTTTTCCATGGCATCATTTAAGGCAGACCTCACCTCTTCCCTTACAATCTCACGTATGGCATTCTCTGTTAACATCCCTTCCACCTATCCCTAGCTCGCAACTATACCATTGTGCATCATTGTCAGGTAGGCATCCTTCCGTAGAGCTCGATAGGGACACAAGCAATTATTTTTTGCATTGGAATTACCACACAACCTCCACTAACCCGGACTTTATGATTTCTTTATCCTTTGTTATGAGCTTGGCGTTTAAGAGCTTGGCGGTTGCAACTATTACCCTGTCGTGCAGGCTGAGGGTCTCTTTTATATTCTGGCAAACTTCAACAACATTCATATCTAATGGATATACAGGATAATTTAATGAGTTTTGAACCATATCGAAAATTTGCTTAAATTTGAGCTTTGCATTTTGTTTCTCGCAGATGTGCAAAATTTCTAATAGAACAATAGAAGGAATTACAACAGTAGCATCGCCTCTATCGGCAGATAAGAATATCTCCTCCGCCTTTTTACCCAACTTTCTGTCCTCTGTCAAAAACCATATCAACCCGTGGGTATCGGTTACGTACATCTAAGCACCGAATTTAAAGAGGGACTTTTTAGCCTTCTGGATATCACCCTCGCTTACTTCTATGCCCTTTAACATCCCCTTTAACTTTATAACCCGCTTTGGTTTCCGTTCGGCCTTCATGAGCAGAATCTTAAGGTTCTGGATCTCTTTTTTGATTTCTTCCATCTCCGCATGAATATTCTCCTGCATAACTTTCCCCTCTTCTATCCTAATTATCGGTTCTTTCACCACTTAAATATATGCTG
>JALSIP010000013.1 GCA_026989875.1 archaeon | reverse complement strand
CAGCACAAGCGAAATGTTTGGCAGATAACACACTTCTTTGGTGTGATGCTGGCAGTCGCCGTTGATGTGTAGCATAACTGCCAGCGCCGCCCTTGCATCCACAAAATATTTAAGCAAGATTTCCCAGATAATACCCAAGGTGGGAGCATGGTGTCATTCTACGAGGTGGTGGGCAGGTTAGCTGTGGCTGCAGGCATAACTCTGCTGCTGATGCTTCTGCTCTCGCTGCTTCTCGGGCTCATACTGATAAAAAAGAAAAAACTCATACTTCCCAGGCTGCTTCTGTTCACCATGGAAGCCTTCAACACGCACTTCCGCAGGGTTGCCAGAGCCTTCGGCATGAACGACAGGATAGTTGACATGATAGGCATAGAGGTGCGCAACAGGCTGAATCTTCAGAGATTCGCCAGAGTTCCACCAAACGAGCGGATACTTGTGGTGCCCCAGTGCATCAGGCACATAAACTGCCCGGCACGCCTTGATGCGAAGACTGGCATATCCTGCCGGGACTGCGGGCTCTGCATAATAAAGGACCTCAAGGCAGAGGCAGAGCGTCTCGGCTACAGGCTGTTCATCGTGCCTGGGGGTAGCTTTGTGCGCAGGATAATAAAAGCCATAAAGCCAAAAGCTGCGCTCGGCGTAGCCTGCTACAGGGATTTGAACAGGGGCATGCAGGAGCTCTCCAGGATGTGTGCCGTGCTCGGTGTTCCGCTGCTCAAGGACGGCTGTGTGGAGACCAAGGTGGACGCTGGCGAGATAATCCGCATGATGAGGCTGGGCATAGAAGAAGACAGAAGCTCCGAGCTGAAGTGCGGCGGGGCGAAAGCATGAAGCTTCCCGCAACAGACAACCACATGCACCTTGACCCAGAGAGGGGGGTGGGCACAGAGGCTGTGAGCAGGTTTGCGAAGAAAGGCGGGTGCACGGCGTTCATCGTCGTGAAACCCCGCAGCGGCACACCTGATGCCGAAAAGCTCATACAGAACAACCTCGCCACCCAGAAGCTTGTCGCCTCGGCGCAGGAGCGGAGCGGAGTGCGGTGCTATGCGGTGCTGGGCGTTCATCCAGTGGAGATAGACCGCATGGTCAGAGCAGCAGGTGCAGACAGAGCCGTGGAGCACGCTGTGAAAGCCACCGAGCATGCTGTGGAGCAGGTGGAGCAGGGCAGAGCCTGCGCCCTCGGGGAGTACGGCTACCCCCACTATCCTGTCAGCGACGAGGTGCTGGAAGCCTGCGACAGGGTGCTGGTGCATGCGCTGGAGCTTGCGAGAGACGCCGGATGTGCGGTGCAGCTCCACACGCCTGCATTCAGCGATGAGCTCAGGCGCAGGCTTCTGGGCATTGTGGAGCAGGCAAACTTCAGCACATCAAAGCTTGTAAAGCACTTTTCACCGCCGGACTTCAGGGAGATAGCAGATACTGGCATGGTTCCGTCGGTGATAGCCACAAAAAAGAACATACGTGCTGCACTCAAAGCCGGGAGCAGCTTCATGATGGAATCAGACTACATAGACGAGCTCTCACGCCCCGGAGCAGTGGTATCCCCTGGCGCCGTTCCGAAGGTCACTGCAGCCCTGCACTATGCAGGCGTGCTCACCGAGGAGCTTGCCTGGCGAATACACGTTGAGCTGCCCGAGCGCACCTACGGTGTTGAAGTATCCCCGTAGAATCAGCCGATGTACCTCATCTCCTCATCCCCAGGCTCCCTGTGGATTATCCCCATGTCCTCCATCATCTTCCTCTCCAGCCTCACCGCCTCCTTCATGCGCACTGCCGTCTCCCTGACTCTTCTGGCGAGGCTCTCCATGCTTATCTCAATCCCCAGCACGGGCAGCAGCACCTCAAGCACCGCCCTTGCGCTGTTCGGGTCAACATAGAAGCCGGAGGTCTCACCCATGAGGCAGGCGCCGAATATGCCCCTTCTCCTGCCCTGGCTCAGCAGCATTCCCGAGACGCCTATGATCTGCCCCTGGGCTTCTCTCCTCACCACGGCTCCATGCCTCTCAAGCACCGGGATGTACCTGGGGTGGCTAACCGCCGCGAACACCCTGGGCTTCTCCACGTGCCTGCCCACGCCCAGTCCTCCCAGGGTGAACACCTCTCTCACCCCCAGCTCACCTGCTATATCAAGAATCTTCTCACACAGCGCGTACTGCCCTTCCGGAGAGGTGCTCTGCGTGTTTCCCGAGACAAACACTATGTCCCTGCCCTCCTCCGCCTTCCAGTAGTAGAACTCGTTCTTCATCTCCTCAATCATACCGCTTCTCCTGATAATCACCTGCGGAGGGAAGGCGGGAGCGTACAGTCTTGCAAACTTTCTGGCTTTCAGCTCCCTTATCATGTGCATTGCCGCTATCCTGCCCACCTGTCCAATGCCAGGTAGCCCCTCTATGAGCACAGGCTCATTCAGCTCCGGTTTGCGGGTAAACCTCACCCTGAACTCCATCCTGCCTCCTCCATCTCCTTGATCAGCCTTCTGCGGTATGCCCCGTACCTGTCCTCGGGCGAGAATTTCGGGGGATGCGGGGACACGGTCTCAGCTCCGCAGGTGCACACCTGCTTCAGCGTGTACCTCCTGCAGCTCCTGCAGTACCTCAGCCTGCTCATCCCCTGTAGAACCTTCCTTCACCCTTCTCCTTCACAACCATGCCAACCGCCGTTTCTCCGGCTCTCTTCAGCACCTCCTCGGCGGTCTTGTAGTCGTAGGCTACCACCGTGATCCTGTACCTCGGGGAGCCCACGTAGGATATATCCAGGCTAACGCCCTCCGTGCCCCTGCCCGCCTCCGCTGCAGCCAGCAGCGCCTTTCTAATCACCTCCACCCCGTCAGGCGCCCTTGAGCGCAGCTCCACGAAGCCGTGAATCTTGACCTTGGATATGGACACATTCTCCTGGGCGAGCTTCACTAAGGGCTTCACCCACTCCTTAGGGACCTCAATTCCCTCCAGCGCCTCCTCGCCCGCAGCAGAAATCTCCTCAAAGGCTGCGTAAATCTCGCCGAACTCCTCCTCCAGCTTGAATCCCACCTCCCTGTAAGCCTGCTCCAAGCTCTTGCCCAGCTCCTTAGCCGCCATCTCAAGCAGCTTCTCAGCCTTCTGGGCTCGCTTCCACTCCTGCATCTTCTTCTTCTTGGCAGCCTCGCTCACCCTGCGCAGCGACAGGTCCACGTGCCCCTTCTTTCTGTCAACCGCCAGCACCTTTGCCACAGTCTTCTGCCCCTCCCTGACAAAGTCCCTTATGTTCTTTATCCAGGTAGAAGCAACCTCGGAGATGTGGATGTAGCCATCCCTGTCCCTGTACTCATCCAGCCTGGCAAAAGCTCCGTGGGGGTACACCTTTGTTATGGTGCACACCACCAGCTCGCCTTCATCAGGGAAGGGCCGTCTCTTCAGCACCACTTGGTATCACTCCAGCACAGCCACTATCTTGGTGAGCACCTTCACCTTACCTCCTGTGGGCTCTGCAAGCGTCTTGCCGCAAACCAGGCAGCTCACCCTTGAGGAGGCGCAGCCAAAGAGCACCTGCTCGCTGCCGCAGTCGTCGCACTTAACCTTCAGGAACCTGGACCTGGGCTGCGGTATCGCCATTCACACCGCCTCCATCTCCAGCCTCTTCACTCTGAATCCCCTCATGCTCTTAGCCTTCTTGCACACCTTGCATCGCAGCACAAGTGCCACCTTCTTGGTGGGCTTTGAGCCCTTGGGCAGGGGTCTCGGAAAGCCGCCATAACCCGCCATAACCCTGCGGAACTGCCTCTGCCCGGCCTTCAGCTCGCTCGCCTTCCTCTTCTTCTGCTTGAGCACCTCATGCGGCGTGTGCCTGTTGCACTTCGGACAGTAGGTTCTCCTCTCCTTCGGCATCTTCATAACAATCACCGCTACAAAACCACTCCAGCTAAACTACTCCAGCAGCCCTTTTAAGCCTTTTGGTAGGCTACAGCATCACCCATGCATGCCATTTACAAATATAACTGATAAAGGCTTTAAGCGGGTGTATTGAAGCATGGGCATTCTTGAGCACACAGGCTGGGAGAAGCTTCTTGAGCTCATGGAAGCAGAGGCGAGGCAGAAGAATGCACCCGTGTACGAGTTCAGGAAGCACGTGAGCACGCCCTTCAGGGCGCTTGTAGCTGTTCTGCTGAGCTCACGCACCAGGGACGAAACAACCTTAGAAGCCGTGAAACGCCTGTTCAGGCGTGCCGACACCCCTGAAGCCATGCTTGCGCTGAGCGAGCAGGAAATCGCCGGGCTGATTTACCCGGTTGGCTTCTACAGGAGCAAGGCGAAGAGGCTCAGAGAGCTTGCCCGGGTTCTCCTGAAGGAGCACGGTGGCAGGGTGCCGGAGAGCCTTGAGGAGCTCCTCCGCCTCCCCGGCATAGGCAGGAAGAGTGCAAACGTTGTGCTCTCCAGTGCCTTCGGAAAAAACGCCATAGCCGTTGACACCCACGTGCACAGGCTCTCCAACCGTCTCGGTCTGGTGAGCACCAGCTCGCCTGCGGAGACCGAAAAGCAGCTCCACAGGCTTGTGCCAGAGGAGCTTAAAAGCAGGCTGAACACCACCTTCGTGGCTTTCGGGCAGACCGTGTGCAAGCCTGTGAAACCCTCATGCGGGAGCTGTCCGCTGGCTGAGCACTGTCCCGGTGCTCGCTAAGACCTGGCGTATTCTCTCAGCCAGAGCACCAGCTTCTCCAGCGCTGACCTGGCAAGGTAGTAGGGATAGCAGCGGTGCAGCATCTCCTGCGAGCGTGCAACAAGCTGCTCCACCTCCTCCCTGGATGCTCCACCCCTGCGCTCCAGCCTCTGCAGCTCTGCTCTTACCCTGCTCATGTGCACCCTCACCTCCATGTAAACCTCGCCCTCCAGCGCGTACAGCCTTCGCTCCAGCTCAGCCACGTCCTTCAGGAGCCTGCTCCTCCTCCTCTCCAGCTCCTCCCTGACCTCTCTCAGCCTCTCCCCCAGCCCAGCCTCCACCGCAGCCCTGGCAACCTGCTCGGGAGTAACAGCCCCCGAGGCAACAAGTCTCGCCGCCTCCCCGGGAGGCACGCCCAGCCTCTCCGCCACTCTGCCGGGCTCCTCCCTCTCCAGGAACTCAATGCACACACCCACGGGAGAAGCTAAGTGCTCCGCGGCGATGCGCAGCGCCTGCAGCACATCCTCCACATGCTCAAGGCTCTCGTTAAGCCTCTCCTCAGGAATTTTCCTCCGTCTGCTCAGCGCCTGCAGGATGCTCATGAAGTTTGCCAGATGCAGGCTGCGCGGGTGGTACATCAGCGGAACCTCAAGCACCCCGCCCTCTCCCAGCTCAAGCCTGAGCTTCGTGAACCTCTCATGCCTCAGCAGGCTCGCCCCCGGGTATGCCAGCAGCACGTCGTTGAAGCTCAGTCCTGGAAGTCTGCGGTAGCGCCTGTACCCCTCCACCACCAGGCTGAGCACCTCAGCCATCTCATGTACCACCTCCTCCAGCTCCTCCCCGGCCTTCGGGCGGGTGGTTATTATAAAAACCCCCGCCTCCATGCCCGTCCTCAGGCAGTCCAGCACCGCCCTTCTCGCAGCCCTCGCGTACCTCTCTTCCTTCCCTGGCGTGCACTTCCTGAAGTAGGCGAGCTTCTCTGGCAGGAAGCTCTCCACACCCATCTGCAGCTTCTGGAAGCCCGAGCTCCTGAGCAGCTCCAGCATCTCCCTGCTCAGCGTCTCAACCCTCACCATGGCTCCGAACCTCAGCCTCCTGTGCAGTCCCCTCTCCCTGATGCGGGTGCACACCTCCCTCACCCACCCCCTCTCCTGTATAAAGTGGTCATCCTCAAAGGTCACCGCCTCAACCCCGTGCTCCGCTGCCTCCTCAAGCAGCTCCACGACCCTGCGGGGCCTCAGCCTCCTGTGGGGTGGCAGCGTTATTCCGCAGTAGCTGCACCTTCTCCAGCTGCAGCCCCGCTGCGCATACACCCCCACCTCCCTCCATCCGTACCTCTCCACCACATCCCAGGGGTAGCCCGCATCCTCATTAATCTCCCGCTCTGTGGGATAAGCGTGCACATGCCTGGCGAGGGAGGCTCTGCCGGCACCTGGATTAAGCTCTGCCGCTCTTCTCACCAGCTCCCCCTTTTCAGGCGTGCTCACCACACCTGCGGGGGTTTTCATTTTCACCCCCGAAAGCGGCACCCTGAGCCTCATCCGCTCCCCATCCACCTCCACCGCTCTTAAGAAGTACCCCTCAGCCACCCTGCAGGCGCTCTCCTCCTGCACGCCCTCCTCTGAAGCTCTGAGGTGCTCCAGCACCACCGGCAGGGT
>JALSIP010000012.1 GCA_026989875.1 archaeon | reverse complement strand
CAGCGCCGCCTGGGAGAAGGTTATCGGCACCTCTATGTAAAGGTCCTTACCGGCACGCTTAAAGAGCTCGTGCTCCTTCACGTGAATTACGATGTACAGATCCCCCGGAGGTGCCCCCCTCTCCCCTGCCTCACCCTCCCCAGCCAAGCGCAGCCTTGCCCCCGAGTCAACGCCCGGAGGAATCTTAACACTGAGCCTGCGCAGCCTCTCCACCCTGCCAGAGCCGCCGCAGGTGCTGCACGGCTTGGCGATGACGCTTCCGGAGCCGCCGCACTGCGAGCAGGTGGTGAACTGCGAGTAGGTGCCGAAGGGCGTGCGCTGGGTGAAACCCACTCTCCCGGCACCCCCGCAGGCGGGGCAGGTTCTGAGACCGCTCCCTGGCTCTGCGCCGCTGCCGCCGCAGTGCGAGCAGGTCTCAAGGCGGCGGTAGCTCACCACCTTCTCCGCGCCCTTTGCAGCTTCCTCAAGGGTAATCTCCATGTCAAAGCGCAGGTCAGCGCCGCGCCTTGGAGCATGCTTAGCACCGCCAAAAAAGAGGTCAAAGAGCCTGTCTATGCCACCGAAGCCCAGGTCCGCGAAGATGTCATCAAAGCGTGCCGAGCGGAAGATGTCCTCCTGCGAGTAGCGCTCATCTATACCAGCGTGCCCATACATATCATAGAGCCTGCGCTTCTCCGGGTCAGAGAGCACCGCGTAGGCTTCGCTGATCTCCTTGAACTTCTCCTCCGCCTCCCTGCTCTTGTTCCTGTCGGGATGGTACTTCAGCGCCAGCCTGCGGTAGGCTTTCTTAATCTCCTCCTGGCTTGCATTCCTCGGCACCCCGAGAACCTCGTAGTAGTCCCTCTTAGCCATGCAGCTCAGCTCTTCTTCTCTGCATCCTCATACTCCGCGTTTATAACCTTCTCGCCCTGCCCGTTACCGCTGCCCGCCGCCTGCGCCTGCTCCCCCTGCGCCTGCTGCGCCTGTGCCTGCTGAGCCGCCTGCTGGTATATCACAGCTCCTATCTCGCTCACCGCCTTTCGCAGAGCCTCGGTTTTGCTCTTAATCTCCTGGATGTTGTCGCCCTTCACCGCCTCCTTAAGCTCCTCAATCGCCTTCCTCACCGCCTCAACCTTCTCCTGCGGCACCTTATCCCTGAACTCCTCTATGGTCTTTTCGGAGGTGTAGAGCAGCGAGTCAGCCTCGTTCTTCGCCTCCACCAGCTCCTTCCGCCTGCGGTCCTCCTCCTCGTGCTCCTTGGCTTCCCTTAGGATGCGCTGAATCTCCTCCTCGCTCAGGTTGGTGGTAGCTGTAACCCTGATGCTCTGCTCCTTTCCTGTTCCCAAATCCTTCGCAGAGACGTGAAGGATGCCGTTGGCATCTATGTCAAAGGTGACCTCAATCTGGGGCACGCCGCGCGGAGCTGGAGGAATGCCATCTAAGATGAAACGCCCGAGGCTGTGGTTGTCCTGCGCCATTGGACGCTCGCCCTGGAGCACGTGGATTTCAACGCTTGTCTGGTTGTCTGCTGCAGTGGTGAAGACCTTGCTCCTGCGGGTGGGTATGGTGGTGTTGCGCTCTATGAGCTTGGTGAACACTCCTCCAAGAGTCTCAATACCCAGCGAAAGCGGAATCACGTCCAGCAGCAGGAGGTCTCGCACCTCGCCGGCTAACACGCCCGCCTGCACCGCCGCGCCTATGGCAACGCATTCATCGGGGTTAATGTTCTTGTACGCCTCCTTGCCGAAGAAGTCCTTCACCAGCTGCTGCACCATGGGCATTCTCGTAGCTCCCCCGACAAGAATGACCTTGTCAATGTCCTCTGGCGAGAGCTTGGCATCGCTGAGAGCCTGCTTCATTGGCTGAACGGTGCGCTCCAGCAGGTCTTTGGTCATAGCCTCAAACTTCGCCCTCGTCAGAGTGACGCTGAGATGCCTGGGCTGCCCGTCCTCGCCGGCAGCTATGAAGGGCAGGTTGATTTCCGTCTCCTTGAGCCCTGAAAGCTCAATCTTTGCGCGCTCTGCCGCATCCTTCAGGCGCTGCATCGCCATCCTGTCCTTGCTCAGGTCAATGCCCTCCTGCTCTTTAAACTCCTGAATCAGCCAGTCTATAATCCTCTGGTCCCAGTCGTCCCCGCCTAAGTGGGTGTCTCCAGCGGTGGCTTTGACCTCAAACACCCCCTCACCCGTCTCAAGAATGCTCACGTCAAAGGTTCCCCCGCCTAAATCGTACACGAGGATGCGGTTCTCCTCGTCCTTGTTGAAGCCGTAGGCAAGCGTGGAAGCGGTGGGCTCGTTGATTATCCTGAGCACCTCTAAGCCAGCGATTCTGCCAGCGTCCTTGGTCGCCTGCCTCTGGGAGTCATTGAAGTAGGCTGGCACTGTTATAACAGCCTTGGTTATCTTCTCACCCAGGTAGTTCTCCGCGTCTTCTTTAAGCTTCTTCAGAATCATCGCCGAGATTTCCTGCGGGGTGTACTCTCTGTCGTCTATCCTGACCCTGCAGTCGTTTTTTGGTCCGCGCACAACCCTGTAGGGCATGCGCTTCACATCCTCTATTGCCTCGTCGTAGGTCTTGCCCATGAAGCGCTTTATTGAGAAGACCGTGCGCTCCGGGTTGGCGATTGCCTGCTTCTTCGCCGCCATGCCCACTAAGCGCTCGCCCTTGGTGGTAAAAGCCACCATGCTGGGGGTGGTGCGCCCGCCTTCTGCGTTGGGGATTACCGTGGGCTCGCCCCCCTCTATAATCGCCATGCAGGAGTTGGTTGTGCCCAGGTCTATACCGAGGATGCGCTCCTTAGCCATGTCAACCACCTCTCTTAGCCACCTTAACCTTGGCGTAGCGGATAACCTTGCCGTTTAAGGTGTAGCCCTTCTGCAGCACCTCAAGAATCTCGCCATCTTCGCAGTCCTCCTTCTCCTCCACCGCCACAGCCTCGTGGTAGTAGGGGTCTAAGCAACCCTCGCAGGGGATTTCCTTTAAGCCCTCCTTCTCAAGAATCCCGCGAAGCTGGGTGTAGATGAGCTGCATACCCTCCACCAGAGCCCTCTTACCTCTGGTGCGCTTTGCACTCTCAAGGGCAAGCTCAAAGCTGTCCAGCACCTCCAGGAGCCTGGTAACCACCCGCTCCGAGGCGGTGCGCACAAGCTCCTCGCGCTCCCGCTGCATGCGTTTGCGGTAGTTTTCAAAGTCTGCCTGCAGGTAGCGCAGCCGGTTCAGGTAGCTCTCAGCCTCACCCCTCGCTTTCTCCAGCTCTTCCCTTGTTCTGGCAAGCTCCTCCTCCAGCTCCTTAACCCTTGCCTCACACTCCGAGCCCTCGCTCATACCACCACCGGGACAAGAAACAACGTAAGCTAACTCCTGAACCCGGCATAACGAGATTAAAGTTTTTATAACGAAAGGTTAGAAAACCCACGCGTAATTCTGAGCATCCAGTGGCAGGTGAATATGCAGAGCCTGCAGGACACCTCACTCAGAGCCCCTGATAGCCTTCAGGATTCTCATGAACTCATCCCAGTTCCTCTCCATTTCATCTGTCACAAAGTAAACCGCAATGGAAGTGTTGCTTGATTCAACCAGATTGTGCTCCTTCAGAATTCTGAGATGATACCTTATGTCCTGATATGTCAGATTGAACTCTCTTGCAAGCTGGCTTGTGGTGGATGGCCTGTCTCTGAGCCTCTTCACGATTTTTGCTCTGACCGTGCCACCCTTGGTTACTGCAAATATCCACCATAGCAGCTTTTTGTTCATATCCCCTTAAATCTCCATGGAATTACCACTATTGCCTGCCAGTTTTACACAGCTAACACTAAAAGATTGCAAATAAAAATTTAACTGTAACTGGATTAGTTTGGGAAATGTGTGAAAAGAGATGTAAAAATCATGTAAATGACGTTTATCTGACTTTTAAATCATTTTGAAATGATTTTCGGATAAAAAATAAGTATTATGCGTGTTTTATCCACCATCATACACTGAACGAGGTGGATAACATGGGAACCCCCACTGTCGTATTTGCAATTGATTTAAAAGCGTATGATACGGTGAATTCAATTTCAAAATATGCGGTTGATTGGGTCAAGCGATTCAGAGCAGATATTTATGCGGTATGTGTTGCGAACAGGAAAACTGTAAAGAATGCCTGTCTCGCTGATGATGAGTTCTTCACAGTGCATGAAAGGAAGAAATTCATCACCGAAGGCTGCATTGAGAGGGCGCAGGCGGTTGTTGACGCTCTCAGGGAGCTCTGCAGGAAGCAGGGTGTCAGGTGCACTGGCATTGCCGGCATAGGTGACCCTGTTCTTGAGGCATCTAAGGCTGTGAGGGAGACGAACGCGGTGGGTGTTGTGCCCTTTGGCATTCCTGCAAGCAGACTGGCTAAAAAGTGTGATGCTCCCGTGATTTTAATGCCCTACAACACCAGAAGCAGCCTTTACAGCATGATAATTGACAGAATGCCCGTGAAGTCTCTTCTGAGTGCAGCGCTGCTGCGATGAGGTGGTGAGCATGGTCTTTGTGATTCACTCTGCCTTCTCAAACATAGACGTGAATGTGCTGCTGGTGCTGCTTTACGGCGTGCTTGTGGGCTGCATCACCGGCATGCTCGGGGCTGGAGGAGGCACGCTCATCGTGCCCTTTCTCACCCTCTACCTCAGGCTGCCCATAAAGATGGCAATAGGCACCAGCCTCTTTCAGGTCACAGGCATAGCAGCCTCCGGTGCACTGCAGCACTACAGGTACGGCTCCTCTGACCTGAAGCTGGCGCTCATACTCATGGTCTCGGGCTCCTCCATGGCTTTTGTGGGTGCCAGGTTTGCGCAGCACGTGCCCAATACCGTGCTCAAGGTGGTGTTTGGTGTTTTTGTAATCCTCATAGCCCTCAAGTTCATGCGCTCAGGCTCCGAAACCAGCGAGCACGCAGCTTCTGCAGCCCGTGAAACCCGCATCGGGCGCACCCTCCATCACCTCGCCAGATTTCTGCATGTTGGCATGGTGCTGCCTGTGCCCATGAAGATATACAGGAAGACAAAGATAGCCGAGTACACCATCAACCTGCCCCAGGTCTTCATGCTGGGCGGTGCGGTGGGCTTCTCCTCCGGGCTTCTGGGCGTGGGCGGCGGCTTCCTGCTGGTTCCAGGTTTGGTGTTCTTGGGCATTCCCATGAAGGTGGCAGTGGGCACAGACCTCACCCAGATAATCGCCTCAGCCACCGTTGGCACCGCAACCTATTTCATGGGTGGTTACGTTGACCCGGTTATAGGCGGTCTCCTGATGGCAGGCGGCATAGCGGGCACCTTCATAGGCGCCAGGCTGAACAGGCATCTACCCACCTCCACCCTCAAGAAGGTCTTCGGGGTGCTCATGCTCTTCGTGGGTGCGCTCATGATAAAGAACGCCCTTACAGGGGGCGCTCTCGGAGGTGCGTGATGAGGAGGCTTCTCGTGAGCACCGACGGCTCCGAGCACTCCAGGCGGGTTATTGCGCATGCCGTGGGGCTTGCGGCACGCCTCGGCGCCGAAGAGCTCAGGGTGCTCTACGTTGCTGACACCACAGAGCTTGAGGAGTTCACCAAGATGGACGAGGTGCTCTCCTGCAGGAAGGGCGCCTGCGAGGTCGGTGAGCTGGCGAGGCGGCTTGAAAAGCAGATAGACCGCAGCGCCGCGGAGACTCTGGAGCACATCAGAGAGGAGGTGGACAACATTCCCCACGAGGGGCTCAGGGTGGGCTTCGCGGTGCGCAAGGGCGAACCTGCTGTGGAGATCGTCAGGGAGGCGGAGAGCTGGGGGGCGGAGATGATAATAATGGGCTCGCTGCGCCTGGGCAGCAGGGTTGCGCTCGGGAGCACCGCGGACAAGGTGATGAGGAGCGCCCGCATGCCTGTCATGGTGGTCGGCCCTCGCTCCGAGTTCCCCGGGGAGGTAAAGCGCATCCTCGTCCCCCTGGACCACTCAGGTGCTTCAAAGGCGGTTATAGAGGCAGCCTCCAGCCTGGCATCCCGCCTCGGCGCCAGCCTGCAGCTCTTCCACGTGGTCAACGAGCCCGCAGTGAGGTACTTCTCATCGCTCAGCGGTCTGGGTGATGAGGAGAAGCGCAGGCTGATTTCCGAGTATGCAGCCGCTGCTGAGGAGCACCTGAGGACCCTTCTACCCGCTGAAAGCCAGCACGATGTGAGGGTGGTTTCAGGCGACCCGGTGAAGGAGATTCTGGGCGAGATGGAGCGCGGGGGGTACGGGATGGTGGTCATGGGCACCAGGGGCATGGGGCACATCAGCAGGTTTCTCATAGGCAGCGTCACCGGCGGGGTGATATGCCAGGCTACCAAGCCGGTGGTTGTGGTGAGGGGGTAGCGCTACTCCCGCATCAGAAGGGCAAGCACGGGGATGAGCTCAAGTCTGCCCATCCACATGTGCAGTATCATGAGCACCTCTTCAGGCGCAGTGTAATCTGAGAGCACGGTGAGTCCGTTATTTCCCTGGGCGGAGAGCACGGTGAAGGCAGCCTCCATCATGCTGTGCCCCTGCAGCATGAAAACAAGCACCCCGGCAGCAGCCGTGCCTAAGTACAGGAGCACGAAGGTTAGGCTTGCGAGCACCTCCTCTTCTGTCTTCCTTCCCCTCAGCCTCAGGGGAAGCAGCTCGCCTCTGGGTGCCACAAACCTGCGGAGGTGCCATTCAGCGCTCTTCAAAACCACCAGCGCCCTGAACATCTTTATTCCGCCTGCGGTTGAGCCTGTGCAGCCGCCCACAAGCATCACGAGAAGCAGCAGATACTTTGCGGTGTCGCTCATGCCTGAGATGTCCAGGGTGGTGAAGCCTGTGGTGGTTATGGCAGAGACCGCTGTGAACACAGCATCCAGCAGACTCACGCCCAGAAGGTGCAGGGCACCCGAGAGCAGGAGCACCACCAGAAGAATCCCCAGCACCTCCTGGTCGGTGATAAACCTCCTGAACTCCCCTCCCATCACCCGGCTGTGAAGCGCAAAGCTCATGCCCCCTGCCAGCATGAAGGGTATAATCGCAAGCCTCGTGGCATATGGAGAATCTGCGAATCCTCCTGAAGTGATTGAGAACCCTCCCGTGGATACCGCTGTGAGGGCATGGTTCACCGCCCTGAAAACGCCATCACCGCTCAGGTACAGCACCAGAATCGCTGCCAGGGTGAGGGTGACGTAGATGTACAGTATCTTCCAGGTGGTTCTCAGCATACTCGGCTCAAGCCGCTCGCTTCTTGCCTCGGCTGGATACAGCCTGACCGCAGCCCCCACAGGCTGAAAGAAGGCGAGCATCAGCACCACAATGCCCACGCCCCCTGCCCACTCTGTCAGGCTACGCCAGAATACCAGACTCCTGGGCATCTGCCCGGGATTCAGCACGCTAATGCCTGTGGTGGTGAAGCCCGACATAGCCTCAAAGTAGGCGTCCACAACCCCTGAATGCAGGAATAGCAGGTAGGGCAGGCTGCCCGCAAACGCTGCCAGAAGCCAGCCGAGTGCTGCCACTTTAAATGCAGTAAGACGCTCTGGCACCCCTGCAGATGAGAGCCCACGCAGAAAACAGCCGGAGAAGATGCAGAGCAGGGCAGGAGCCAGGAACACGGGCAGCGCACGGGGTTCGCCGAGGAGCGGTGCTGAAGCTGCGGGAAGCAGGAGGAGCACCCCCGTGCTCAGCAGGATGGTGCCGAGGTAGTATAGCAGCACCATTGCCTTTTAACAGGATGTGAGCATTGGAAAGCATATATGTGCCTGCCTGTGCCCATACCACAGCGAACCGCTAAGCTTTATCTTCTCCCACCCGCTAATTAAAGGCATGAAAATCCTCCACCGGGACCTCAGGGATGGCAGGATAAAGCTCCGTCCTGAGAGCGTAGATGACCTTTGGTATCTGAAGAGCATAATAGAGGAGGGGGATGCGGTGTACGGCACCGCCTATCGCAGGATCAGAGATGAGGAGCGCACCCGTGCGGACAGGGGGGAGAGGGTGCGCATGTTTCTCGGGATACGGGTGAAGCAGGTGGAGTTCACGAGCTATGCGATGCGTCTCAGGATTACGGGTGAAATCATTTCAGGCCCTGAGGAGCTGGTCTCCTTCGGCTCCCACCAGACCATTGAGCTCAAGCCGGGTGATGTCGTAACTGTTCAGAAGAAGGTGTGGAGGAGGTGGCACCTGGAGCGCCTGGCAGAAGCTGAGAAAGCCTCAAGGGAGGCTAAGGTGCTAATAGTGGCGGTGGAGGAGGGTGAGGCAGAGCTCGCCATAGTGCGGAGGTACGGCGTAGACTACGTGGCAAGGGTCTCGGCAAGCATTTCTGGCAAGCGGTATGCGAAGGAGCACGAGGCAGGTGTGAGGAGGTTCTATGCGGAAGCCGCAGATAAGATTGCAGAGGTGGTGAAAAAGGAGGCTGTTGAGGCGGTTGTGCTCGCTGGTCCAGGGTTCTGGAAGGATTCGCTTCTGGAAGTGATTAAAGAGCGCCATCCCGAGCTGGCGAAGCGCTGCCACACCGAGGGCACGGGCTGCAGCGGCAGAAGTGCCGTGCAGGAGGTTCTGAAGCGCCGCGTGATAGAGCGCATCTTAGAGGAGAGCAGAATCTCGGAAGAGACGGCGCTGGTGGAGCGCTTCTATGCGGAGCTTGCCAGGGATGGGCTGGCAGCCTACGGCACCGAGGAGGTGAGCAGAGCCATAGACTACGGCGCGGTGGAGGTGCTGCTCATAAGCGATGCCTTCCTGAGGAGGAGCCCAGAAAGCGACTCGCTGATTGAGCGGGCTAAGGGGGTGAGGGCAAAGGTGCTCATAGTGAGCACAGAGCACGAGGCGGGTGAGCGGCTTGAGGCGATTGGCGGGCTTGCAGCGCTGCTCAGATTTGGTGTATGAGTGTTTGCTATGGGGCTGCCCGGATTTGAACCGGAGTCCACGGCTCCCAAAGCCGCGAGGATGACCAGGCTACCCTACAGCCCCTGCTTCTCTGCACCCGCAAGCCTAACGTCCAAAAGCGTGCCGCCCTTAAGCTCCCGTGCAAGCCTCACCAGATGGGGTGCTGCCTCTGCACCGTACCTCTCCACCAGCCTGACAAAGGCGCTCCCCACCACCACGCCATCCGCACCCGCATCCAGCACCGCCCTCACGTGCTCAGGCTTTGATATTCCGAAGCCCACGGCAAGAGGGATTCTGTCAGCAAACCGCCTTGCCCAGCGCGTTTTCTCTATGGTAAGCTCGCTGAGCCTGTCTCTTGCGCCTGTTGTGCCCAGCAGCGACACTAAGTACAGGAAGCCAGAGGCTTTCCTCACTATTCTCTGCACCCTCTTCTCCGTGGTCGTCGGAGCGATGAGGAAAATCATGTCCACCCCGTGCCTCCTGCAGATTCTGCGCAGTCCCTCCGCCTCCTCCACCGGCAGGTCAGTGACCAGAATCCCGTCAACCCCCACCCTGCGGCACCTCTCCACGAACCTCTCCTCTCCGTACTGAAGCACTATGTTGTAGTAGGTCATGAACACCAGCGGTATCTCTGTGCCTTCTGCCCTGAGAGCCTCTGCGATTCTGAAGCAGTGCTCCGGTGTTGTGCCCGCGCGCAGCGCCCTGTCGGTGGCACCCTGAATGGTTTTTCCGTCGGCGATGGGGTCTGAGAAGGGTATCCCCAGCTCAAGCACGTCCACCTCTTCAGCAAGCGCTCTGGCGAGCTTCAGCGAATCCTCCGGCGTTGGGTCGCCAAGGGTGAGGTAGCCCACCAGCGCCCCCTCACCCCTCTCCCTGAGCATCTCAAACCTTTCACCAATCCTGCTCATCTCCACACCACCTTAACCCTGCGCTCCCCTCCGGGAGGCACCTCCGGGAAGACCACGTACAGCCTGCCATCTCTGAGCACCCTGTACTCCGCCCCCACCGCGTCAGAGGCACCCGTCACAGCCGCCGTGGCACCCCTGACAGGCTTTGAGCCACGATTCCTGAGCACCAGCTCGTCACCCTCCAAGCTGAGCTCCAGCTTCTGTCTGGCAAGGTACCACTCCGCAAGCTCTCCCGCGCTGGTCACCCAGGCGCCACTTTCCTTCAGGTAAAGCAGGAAGCTCCTGAAGTCCTGCAGGCTCCTGTAGGCGGTTGCAGCGTGGGTGGTGAACACAAACACGCCGCCCTCATCCCCGGCGCGCTCTAAGGTCAGGTAGGCTGCCATCCCTGCGATTCTCAGCTTGTCCCGGTCCCAGAATATGTCGTAGTTGGTGCTGGGAGGCAGCTCAAGTATGCCGTCCACCATGTAGGGTTTAATCCCGTAGTAGAAGGAGGAGTCATACACGTATCCCAGCCTGCGGAGCACCTGCAGCACCTCGCCGCTGGTGTTGTAGTAGGGCGCCCTGAAGCCCCGCACGCTGAAGTTCCTCTCAGAGAACCACTCGTGCGCCCTGAGCACCTGCTGCCTGCGCTCCTCATGGCTTGCATTCTGCCACTCCCTCTGATTCCATCCCATGTTCGCAACCTCAAACTGACGAAGAGGCTCAAGAGCCTTCTCCCCGGATGTGTAGTATCCAGCAACCACAAAAAAGGTGGCGTTCATGCCCATATCCCGCAGCGCCTCCGCAACTCCCGAAATCTCCTCAGCCCCCGCCACCTCGGTGTCTATGGTTACAACCGCAGCGTAGCTGTGGGCATCGGGATAATCCATGAGCTCAGCGCTTTTTCCGCCTGCACAGCCGGAGAACAGCAGCAGCCCGAGCAGCAGCAGTATCAGCCTCATCCCACACAACCTTAGACGTGGCAGAAATAAATACTTTCAGGTAGGGAGGAGGTGGGGGGAGGGGAAACCCACGAGCATCAGCCTGCTCATGGGTTCAGTAGAATCCGGGAGTATTACATCTGCAAAGATTATTAAATCAGCATCCCACTCCAGAGTACCTGAGACCCTCCCTCTCCACCTCGCTCCTGTCAAGCACCCTTCTGGCGTCCACTATCACCGCATCCCGCTTCAGGTACCTCTTAAGCTCCGCGGTGCTCATCCTCCTGTAGTCATCGTGGTCGGTCATTATGACCACCACATCCGCACCTCTAACCGCCTCCTCCATGCTGTTGGTGAACCTGCCGCCGAAGTCCTGCTTTGCAAAGGGGTCATGGGAGTGAACCTCCACACCCCTGCGCAGCAGAGCCTTTATAACCTTCTCAGCCGGGCTGTGCCTGGTATCGTCGGTGTTGCCCTTGTAAGCCACCCCCAGCACCGCAACCTTGGGTTTTGACCTGCCCTCCAGCGCCTTCTCAACCTTCTGAAGCACATGCACGGGCATGCTCTCATTCCTCCGTCTGGCAGCCTCAATCAGCTCCAGCCTGAGCCCGTGCTTTCTGGCTTTCCCTATGAGAAACACGGGGTCCTTGGGCAGGCAGTGACCCCCCACGCCAGCACCCGGCATGTGCAGATTAACCCTGGGATGCCTGTTTGCAAGCTCAATCACCCTGCCCACATCCACGCCCAGAGCCTCGCAGAACACCGCAAGCTCGTTCGCCAGGGCTATGTTAACGTCCCTGAAGGTGTTCTCAACCAGCTTCACGATCTCCACCACATCCATGTGCTCTGTGTGCACCTCCCCCGAGGTTATGCAGGAGTACAGCTCCGCAGCAGCTCTGGCGCTCTCCTGATTCACGCCTCCCACGAGCCTGGAGTTGGTGCGTATCTCCTGCAGCGTTCTGGTGGGTATCGCCCTCTCTGGCGAGTAGGCGAGCAGGAAGTCTCTGCCCGCACGCAGTCCGCTGCAGCCCTCAAGCTCGGGCACCACCACCTCCCTCATCCCCCCCGGCGGCAGCGTGCTCTCAACCACCACCAGCATCCCCCTCCTCAGAGCCTCCGCCACTTCCCTAAGAGCGCTGCGCAGGGGCTGCATCTCCGGCTCACCCCTATCGTCTAAGGGGGTCTGCACCACCACAGCAGCAATATCAGCACCATCGCACGCCTTCCTGGCAGAGGTTACCGCACTGAGCCTGCCCGCCTTCCTGCATCTGCGCACCAGCTCTTCAAGCCCGGGCTCAGAGATGTGCGGGCGCCCGGCATTTACTGCCTCAACCACCTCCCTCTTGACATCCGCCCCCACCACCCTGAAGCCGGCATCCGCAAGCACGGCAGCGGTGGGAAGACCAACGTAACCCAGCCCCACCACGGCAACTCTGGCACTTCTGCTTCTGATTCTGCAAATCAGCTCTTCGGTGTGCATCACACAGAGATGAGGGCGGTATGCATATATTAACCTTTCTGATGCAACCATTTCATGCGCCGCCATGCGGTGGCATTCCGAACCATCCATACAGGTGAGAAAGTTTATGACGTTTTCTAACGCGTCCACTCACGATGAATGCTGCGGTTTATTTGTAAAAACCCCACTCACGCTTCGGACACAGGCTTCTGACACCATTCTTTATTATTTTCACTCTGAGGCTCAGTGCCAGCTTCTCGGTGATTTCACCCCTCTTCTCTAAGTAGCGCACCACCTCAAGCGCCTCCTCATCGGTGGAGCATCTGCTGAGAAAGTCCATAACCCCCGGCTCATAGCCGCTGAACCCCTGCTCACGGTGCTTCACCGTAACCCACGCGCACTCCTCAATCTCCTTTGAGAGGTGCGGAAACCTGCGCCTGAAGTTCTCATCATACTCCATAACTCAAACTTGCTCCCGGAGAATATAAATTCTTGGATGAGGTGAGGCAGCAGCTACAGGGGGATGATAGCTGTTCTCAGGCTGGGTCACAGGCTGAGCAGGGACAGGAGGGTGAGCACGCACTTAGCCTTAGTTGCCAGAGCCTTCGGAGCCAGCAGGATGGTGCTAACCTGCAGGGACGAGCGGCTTCAGAGCAGCATCGCCGGGGTCTGCAGAGCCTGGGGCGGGAGCTTCAGCATAGAGGTGGAGGAGAACTGGCGCGGCTACCTCAGGAGGTGGAACGGGGTAAAGGTGCATCTCACCATGTACGGGGAGCACATTGACGACAGGATTGAGGAGATACGCTCGGCTGGGGGCGATGTGCTGGTGGTGGTTGGAGCTGAGAAGGTGCCGGCGGAGGTTTTTGAGCTGGTTGACTACAACATCGCCATAGGACACCAGCCCCACAGCGAGGTTGCGGCTCTCGCCGTGTTTCTGGACAGGTACTTTGAGGGCAGGGAGCTTCACAGGGACTTCGGCGGCAGGCTGAGGGTTGTGCCGATGCGGAGGGGCAAAAGGGTTGAGGAGAGGTGAGAAGCTGCTAATAGCCGGGGTGCACACCCGCCCGGCGGTCGCCTCTGCCAGGCGCTCCGGCTACAGGGTTTCAACAGCCGAGCACTTCGGTGACTGCGACACCAGGCTTATGGCAGAGGAGCACCTTTCCATAGTCAGGCAGAGACCCTACAGGAGCTGCGGCAGGGTGGCGGAGCTCTACTCCGGGGAGAAGCTGGTGGAGCTGCTGAAGAGGCTGGAGGGTGAGAGGATAATCCTCACCAGCCCCCTGCCCTTCAGGGACAGAAAGCTTGCCGGCATGAGCGGTTTCAGGATGATTGAGCTGAGCAGCAAGCGCCGCCAGATTGAGGTGCTGCGGCGCAGGGATGTTGAGGTGCCTGAGAGCAGGGTGGTGAGGAGCAGGGAGGAGGCAGCAGCCGTGGCTGAGGAGATGGGGTATCCCCTGGTGCTCAAGCCCTCCACCGGGGCGGGGGGTGCGGGAGTGGTGCTGCTCAGGAAACCGGAGGACATTCCGCCGGTGCGGGGGGAGCACATCATCCAGAGGTACATTCCGGGCAGGGTGGTGAGCGTCTCGCTGCTTGCAAAGGGGGACGAGTGCATCCCCGTGTCTGTTACCCAGAACCTGCACAGCATAGCAGGCTCGGGAAGGTTCGGGTATGCAGGAAACATCGCCCCGCATGCATGCTCAGAAAAGGCGCTTGATATGGCGGCTGAGGTGGTGTGCACCTTCAGGCTCAGAGGGTGGTGCGGCGTTGACCTGGTTGAGGGCAGCGGCAGATACCACTTCCTGGAGCTGAACCCCCGCTTCCAGGGCAGCTTAGACGCCGTGGAGGGTGCCTACGGCATAAACATCGTTGAGGCGCACATAGCAGCCACCGAGGGGGAGATTCCTGAAAGAATGCCCGAGCCTGAGAGGGTGTGCGCCAGGCTGACGCTCTTCGCCCCGCGGAGGCTGCTGCTGCGCAGCTGCCTGCTTGGCGTCTGCAGGGATGTGCCCGTGAGGAACGCGGTGATTGAGAGGGGTGAGCCCCTCGCCACCTTAGTTGCCAGCGGCAGAAGCAGGGCAGAGGTCATGAAGAAGCTCGGCTGGCTCAGGAGGCTGGTGATGCGTGGCACGTATCCAGTGCCCCAAAATTTTTAAGCGACATCCGCAGAAAAGTGGTTGAAATGGGCATTGAGGAGCTGAGAAGGGAGATAGACCGCATTGACCGGGAGATTCTCAGGCTTCTGCAGGAGAGGCTCAGGATAGCTAAGGAGCTCGGCAGGCAGAAGGCTGCGCTGGGCATGGGCATAGAGGATGCGGAGAGGGAGCGCAGGGTTATTGAGCGTGCGCTGGAGAATGCTGGCGAGCTCAGCCGGGATTTCGTGCGGGACATCTTTGGGAGGATTATACTGGAGAGCAAGCGTGCCCAGAGGCAGGGGAAGGTGGCGATACTCGGACCGAGGGGGACTTTCTCGGAGGAGGCTGCGCTGAGGTTCATGCGCTCTCCGGAGCTGGTGGCTGTGCCGACGATTCAGGATGTGATTGAGCTGGTGGAGCGGGGGGAGGTGGAGTACGGGGTGGTGCCGGTGGAGAATTCGGTAGAGGGCAGCGTGGCACTGACCTTGGAGATGCTGATGAAGAGCAGCGTTAGGATATACTCTGAGGTGGTGCTGGATGTGAGGCACTGCCTGCTGGCTCTGCCGGGGGTGAGAATGGAGCAGGTGCGCAGGGTTATGTCACATCCCCAGGCACTTGCCCAGTGCCGCAGCTTTATATCCAGCATGGGCGCAGGCACGGTTAACACCGCCAGCACCGCCGATGCGTGCAGGGAAATCCGGGAGAGGCAGCTCAGAGACGCCGCCGCCATAGCTCCTAAGAGGGCTGCCGAGATATACGGGCTGGAGGTGCTGAGGGAGAATGTGCAGGATGTCGGCGGAAACCAGACCAGGTTCTTCATAGTCTCGGAAAGCGATCATCCGCCCACGGGGAGGGATAAGACGTCGGTGGTGCTGGCGCTCAGGGACAGACCCGGTGCGCTTTACAGGGTGCTGGAGGTGTTTGCAGAGAGGGGCGTAAACCTCACGAGAATAGAGTCAAGACCCTCCAGGAAAGCGCTGGGGGACTACCTGTTCTTCATTGATTTTGAGGGACACCGGAGCAGCAGGGAGATTGAGGAGCTGCTGGAGGTGCTGAGGGGGAGGGTGGCAATGCTCAGGGTGCTGGGAAGCTACCCGGCTGGTGCATAGGATGAGCTTCCTGGGAATGGACCACGGCACCAGGGAGATTCGCTTCTACCTGATTCCCGAAAAAACAGGCTTTGCCGTGCCTCGCAGGGTGGCTGCGGAGAGGGGTGTGCTGCGGGAGATTGAGCGCCACGTGGAGCTCTCGCAAATCGTGCTTGCGGGCATCACCCACGGCATGGGGGATGCGCTCACCTCAATAATGCCCGCGGAGAAGGTCAGGAACAGGGGTGTGGCTCCGGGTGATGCGGGCGAGCGCACGGGCGGCGGTGAGCGCGCCTACGATGAGCTGACCTCCAGGCTGAGGGCGGTGGTCATACCGGGGCTGCACAGAAACCTGGAGTGCCTGGACGCACGCATGCGGGCGCTTTACTCGCACATGGCAAGCGCGGAGAAGGTGAGCATCGCCTACGATGCATACCTGAAGGTCAGGCGGAAGATGGGGGCTGAGAGCTTTATAGTGAGCGATGTGAGCTCAAATACGGTGAGCGTGGCGGTTGACAGGGGGAGAATCACCGGAGCAATTGACGCCTGCCTGGGGGCGATTGGAATGCTGCACGGACCCCTTGACTTGGAGGCTATGCGGAGAATTGACAGGGGCGAGCTCAGCGCAAATGAGGCGTTCTCTCAGGCAGGTGTGGTGAAGATACGGAGTTTTTCAGACTTTGATGAGATTCTCGTGCCCGGGGATGAGAGGGCGAAGCTTGCGCTTGAGGCGCTGCTGCTGAGCGTTGAGATGGAGATTCGCTCGCTCACGGCTCTTGTGGAGCCGGAGGCGGTGGTGCTCACAGGTGCCGCGGGTGCTCATGAGGCGGTTTTCACCATGCTCAGGAAGAGGCTCAGGGAAGTGGCGCCCGTGCTCAGGATAGACGCCTACAGCGCAGCCAGGGGGAGCGCGGAGATTGCAGAGGCTGTGCACGGGGGTGCGAGGGAAATACTCGGAATAAGGGTGGATTTATAAACGGGAGCGTGCGAGTTATTAGAGGTATGCCAACCGCATCCGCCCCGGGGAAGGTTATACTGTTCGGCGAGCATGCCGTGGTTTACCGCAAGCCCGCCATAGTGTGCGCCATAGGCAGGCGTGTGAGGGTGAGCGCCGAGCGGCGGGGTGAGGGCATAACGGTGGTGGAGAGGGGCAGGAAGCACCGCCTCACCCGTGGCAGCGGCAGGTTCAGGTACGTGGCTGAGGCTGTGGAGCTCGCCTTCAGGGAGGCGGGCGAGCGTGCTGGTGTGGAGCTTCGCATCACCTCGGAGCTGCCCGAGGCAGCGGGGCTGGGCTCAAGCGCCGCGGTGAGTGTTGCCACGCTGCTGGCGGTTCTCTCCATGCTCGGCGTGGAGGTCTCGCAGGAAAAGCTGGCAGAGCTGGGGCACAGGGTTGAGCTCAGGGTGCAGGGTGCAGCATCGCCAACCGACACCGCAGTCGCCACCCACGGCGGAGTGCTCTACATTCAGCCTGAAGGCTACGAGAGGATTGACGCACCGCCGCTGAGGCTGGTGGTGGGCGATACCCGCAGGAAGAGGCGGACAGCAGAGCAGATTCGCAGGGTGAGGGAGCTCTACGGGAGGTATCCGGAGGTGGTGGGGGGGTTGCTTGAGGCAATAGGGCTCACAACCGTTGCGGCGAGGCGGGAAATGAGTGCAGGCAGGGTGGCACGCATAGGCGAGCTCATGAACATCAACCACCACCTCTTAGAGGCTCTCGGGGTCTCAACCCCGGAGCTCAACCGCTTAGTAAGTGCGGCGAGAGCTGCTGGAGCGGAGGGTGCAAAGCTCACGGGCGCCGGCGGAGGAGGATGCATGGTGGCTCTTGCGCAGACGAGACATTCAGAGGTGCTGGAGGCGCTTTCTTCTGTCTCCGGTGCCTTCAGCACCGAGATAAGCAGTGAAGGTGTGGTACTGGAATGATTCTGCTAAAGCTCGGCGGCAGCCTGATAACCCGCAAGGAGGTGCCCTTCAGCTTCAGGCACAGGGTGATGCGCAGGCTTGCCAGTGAGATTCTGCCGGCGGCTGAGAGGGAAGGGCTGGTGGTGGTGCACGGCGGAGGCAGCTTCGGTCATCCGCTTGCCCTGGAATACAGCCTGCACAGGGGGCTCAGTTCGGAGCACCAGCTCAGAGGGGTTGCGCTTACACGGCATGCGATGGCAGAGCTAAACCGCCTGGTGGTGGGGTGCCTGCTTGATGCCGGCGTCAGCGCCTTCGGTGTCCAGACGTCGGCAATTGCCAAGTGCTCTGGTGGCAGGCTGGAGGGGCTGGAGCTCAGCACCGTGAGATGGCTGCTGAAGCACGGGCTCGTGCCGGTGCTGTGCGGAGATGTGGCGCAGGACTCGGAGCTCGGCGCCTGCATCCTCTCGGGAGACACGCTGCTGCGGGTGCTCGCTCTTGAGCTGAAGCCGGAGAGAATCGTGCTCGCCACCGATGTTGACGGGGTGTACACTGCCCGTCCGGATAAGCCAGGGGCTGAGCTGGTGCCGGAAATAACACCCCGTGAGGCGCACAGGCTGAAGCTGAGCCTGGAGGGCGGGGATGCCACGGGAGGGATGCGCAGAAAGCTGGAGGAGCTCCTGGAGCTCGCAAAACACGGATACACCTCGCTGATAATAAATGCGCTTGAAGAGGGGAGGCTTAGGAAAGCTTTATCAGGGGAGAGCGTTAGAGGAACAATTGTGAAGAGGTAGATTGGATGAGCATATCAGAAAGGAAGCTTGACCACATACGTATATGCCTGAATGAAAGTGTTGAGGCTGCGGTCAGCGCGGGATTTGAGGATGTTGTGCTGGTGCACCGGGCACTGCCGGAGGTTGATGCAGAGAGCATAGACCTGCGAACCTCTTTTATGGGCAGGGAGGTCAGCATGCCCCTCTTCATAGCCGCAATGACCGGCGGTCATCCGGAGGCTGAGAAAATCAACCGCAACCTCGCCATAGCTGCGCAGGAGCTGAACATCCCGCTGGGCGTGGGCAGCCAGCGTGCGGGGATTGAGAAGAGGGAGCTTGTGAGGAGCTTCACGGTGGCGAGGAAGCATGCTCCGGATGCCTTTCTCATAGCAAATCTTGGCGCCGTGCAGTTCTGCAGGGGGTTCACCCCCAAGGAGGCGCAGCGCGCGGTGGAGATGATTGAGGCTGATGCCATAGCCCTGCACCTGAACCCGCTGCAGGAGGCGGTGCAGCGGGAGGGCGACACCCAGTTTGCGGGCGTGCTTGAGCGCATCTCGGAGGTGTGCGAGGCTCTTGATGTGCCTGTCATAGTCAAGGAGACGGGCTCGGGAATATGCGCCGAGGATGCCCTGCGGCTGCAGGAGGCGGGCGTCTCTGCCATAGATGTGGGAGGCGCAGGAGGGACGAGCTTTGCTGTGGTGGAGAGCTACCGCGGAACAGAGCAGCTCGCTAAGAACTTCCTGAGCTGGGGCATCCCGACGGTGGTTAGCTTAGTGGAGTGCGCACGCTCCGTAGCTATACCCGTCTTCGCCACGGGCGGCGTGAGAAGCGGTGTTGACATAGCCAAGGCGCTTGCCTTGGGTGCCCGTGCCTGCGGGGTTGCGCTGCCCCTGCTCAGACAGGCGGTGAAGGGGGCGGAGGGCGTGATGGAGGTGCTGCGCACCTACGAGAGGGAGCTGAGGATAGCCATGTTTCTGAGCGGCTCACGGGATGTTGAAGAGCTCAGCCGCTCAAAGGCGGTGGTGCTGGGCAGGTGCAGGGAGTGGCTCAGCGCAAGAGGCATGCTGGGGTGATTGGATGGAGATTCATGCGGTTGGCGGCTACGAGGAAGTGGGCAGGAACATGACGGTAATAACCTGCGGTGATGATTCTATTGTGGTGGATATGGGCATACGCCTGGACAGGGTGCTTATTCACGAGGACACGGACATATCCAAGCTGTCCCACGAGGAACTCGCCCAGCGTGGCATTATTCCAGCTATGAACGGCGAATACGGCAACGTCCGCGCAATAGTGCTCACCCACGGACATCTTGACCACATTGGAGCGGTGCCGCTGCTGGCGGGCAAGTTTCCTGAGGCGCCTATAATAGGCACGCCCTACACCATTGAGCTGGTGAGGCGTGAGCTCCGTGGGAGGGCGCAGAACCCGCTGTACGTGCTTGAGGCGGGGGAGGTGCTGCAGCTTATACCGGAGATGAGCATAGAGTTCGTGCGCATAACCCACAGCATCCCCGACACCGTGTTTCTGGTGGTGCACACCCGCGAGGGCAGCGTAGCCTACCTGAATGACTTCAAGCTGGATGACAACCCGGTGATAGGGGAGAAGCCGGACTACAGGCGAATACGCGAGCTTGGCAGGGAGGGGCTGAAGGCACTCATAATAGAGACCACCCGGGTTTCCAACGATGGACGAACACCCTCGGAGCAGGTGGCGAGAACGCTGCTGGAGGATACGCTGCTGAAGAGCAGCGGTGAGAAGGGGCTTATCGTGACCACCTTCTCCTCCCACATAGCCAGGCTTAAAAGCGTGGTGGACATAGCAACGAAGCTGGACCGTGAGCCCGTGCTGCTGGGCAGGAGCATGGAGAAGTACGTGGGAATAGCGGAGCGCAAGGGCATCGTGGACCTGCCGGAGAACACCCACATCTACGGCAGCAAGAATGCAATAAAGAAGGTGCTGCGCAGGGTGGCGAAGGAGAAGCACAGGTACCTGCTGATAGTGACAGGACACCAGGGCGAGCCGGATGCCCTCCTGACCCGCATAGCAAACCAGAAGGTGGACTACAGGATTGAGGAGGGGGATGAGGTGCTGTTCTCAGCCGACATAATACCCAACCCCATAAATGTGGCGCAGAGGTATGCGGTGGAGACCAAGCTGAAGCTGCAGGGAGCAAGGCTGTTCAAAGGTCTGCACGTCTCGGGGCACGCCTCAAAAGAGGACCACTACGACCTGCTGAAGATGCTGCAGCCGGAGAAGGTCATACCCACCCACGGCACCCTGGAGATGCAGGCGAGCTACGCGGAGCTCGCCGAGTCTCTGGGATACACGATAAATCGCGAGGTCTTCCTGCTGAGGAACGGACAGAGGGTGAGGGTGTGAGCTACCTTGAGGCTGCCAGAAGGCACGCCTTGCTGAATGCAAGGAAGTACGGAAAGGCTGACTGGAAGGCTGTGCTGGGAAAGGTGATGGCTGAGCACCCGGAGCTCAGGAGCAGGGGGAGAGAGGTGGTGGAGGTGGTGAAGAGGGTGGTGGAGGAGGTGAATGCCCTGAGCAGGGAGGAGCTCGCCAGGGAGACGGAGGGGCTGGAGGAGGTACGGGTAGCTGAGAGGCGCACGCAGGGGCTGCCGGAGCTCCCGGGAGCGGCGCAGGGAAGGGTGGTGATGCGCTTCGCCCCCAACCCCAGCGGACCGCTGCACCTGGGGCATGCCAGGGCGGCGGTGCTGAATGATGAGTACGTGAGAAGGTACTCGGGAGAGCTGATACTGCGCATAGAGGACACAGACCCCGCAAGGGTGTACCCGCCGGCTTACGAGATGATACCGCAGGACCTGAACTGGCTGGGGGTTGAGGTGCACCGCCTGGTGGTGCAGAGCTCGCGTCTTGAAGTTTACTACGAGCATGCGCAGAGGCTGATAGAGATGGGCAACGCCTACGTGTGCTCGTGCGATGCGGAGCACTTCAGGAAGCTGCGGCGCAGGGGGGAGGAGTGCGAGCACAGGCAGAGCAGCGTGCAGGACAACCTGAGGGAGTACCGCAGGATGTTTTCTGAGCTGCACGAGGGTGAGGCGGTGGTGAGGCTGAAAACGGGCATGCAGCTCAGCGACCCGGCGATGAGGGATTTTCCGATAATGCGCATCTCCGAGGCACCCCACCCCAGGGTCAGGGCAAGGGTTTACCCGCTGATGAACTTCTCTGTGGCGGTGGATGACCACCTGCTCGGCATCACCCACGTGCTGCGGGGCAAGGACCACATCGTGAACACCCGCAAGCAGGCTTACATCTACAGGTTTTTCGGGTGGAAAATGCCGGAGTTCATTCACTACGGCAGAATGAAGATTGAGGGGGTGAGGCTGAGCACCTCGGAAATCAGGCGGGGTATTGAGGCAGGAATGTACTCTGGCTGGGATGATGTGCGTCTCGGAACGCTGAGGGCGCTTGCGAGGAGGGGCTTCAGGGCAGAGGCGGTGCGCAGGGCGGTGCTTGAGGCGGGGGTGAAGCAGAGCGATATAAGCTTTAGCTGGAAGGTGCTCTTCGCATACAACAGGCAGCTGGTTGAGCCGGAGGCGAATCGCTACTTCTTTGTGGAGTCCCCTGTGAGGGTGTGGGTGGAGGGGATTGAGAGCTTCAGCGCTAAGGTGAGGCTCCACCCGGACTACCCCGAGAGGGGGCACAGGGAGCTGGTGCTTAAGGGCAGCGAAAACCGGGTGGAGGTGCTGATAGCTAAGAGGGATGCCGGGGCTCTTCGCCAGGGGGAGGTGGTGAGGCTTATGGAGGGTTTCAACATCAGGGTTGCCGAGCCCGGAGAGCCCGTGCTGGCTGAGTTCCACAGCTATGAGCTGGAGGAGGCGAAGAGGCTCGGAGCCAGGCTGATTCACTGGGTGCCGGCTGGGGAGAATGTGGAGGTGGAGGTGCTCAGGGCGGAGGGGAGACGCAGAGGCGCCGCTGAGCCAGGGCTACGGGAGGTTGCGGCTGGCAGCGTGGTGCAGTTTGAGAGGTACGGGTTCGTGCGCATAGACGCCACTGGAGAGCGAATCGTGGCATGCTATGCCCACCCGTAAGGCTAAAGCACGCCCCGCAGCAGAAGCTCGCCCATCCTGCTCAGCCTGTAGTAGGTGTGGTGGGTTCTGGTCTCCTTCTTTGCCTTGGCTTTCCTGTGCTTGCGCTTCAGAACCTTTGCGGTGCACGCCTCCACCAGCTTCTCCCGCCTCATGCGCTCAAGCAGCTCTTTTGCCTGCTCACCCGGCATGGACACCAGCCTGGCTGTCACGAGGTGATTCTCGCAGCCAGAGCGCCGGAGCACCTCCAGCACGTCCGGAGCTTCCGCAGAGTAGCGCTCCCGCAGGTAGCGCTGGATTCCAGCCCCGAGCAACGAGCGCACCTTGTGCCTGCCCCCGCGGGTGAGGGTGTAGTACAGGTGGTGCTTCCTGACCTCATGCGCCAGCTTGAACCTTGCCTCGCTCCTCTTTATCGCAGACCCGGGAGAGCGCTCCACCAGATGCATACGCTCAAGCTGCGCCAGCACGGGCACAACCTCTTCCTGTCTGAGACCGAGCTTTCTGGCTATACCCTTTGCATAGTCTGTGTTCGCACGCCTGAGGTGCAGCAGCACGTAAACCTGCAGTGGGGTGAGTGCCGCTTCTTCCATGCTCAACTTAATAACCTGCCGTGAAGAAATACTCATGCATGCATCTGGAAGGGGAGCTGGAGGAGCTTGAGAGGAACTTCAGCGCGGCACGCTTCTGGAGGCTGGTGGAGCGGGTGAAGGCTGAGCCGGAGCTTGCACGGATTTACGGGGACAGGATTGCGGAAATAGATGCAAGAAGGTTCAGGAGGCGCAGCATGAGCCTGAGAGCTGGCACCGCGATGATGCTGCTGCCCCTGATGCTCTCCATCCCACTCTTCAGGCTGGCTGCGGAGCTTGAGGGCGCCGCACAGGTGGCGCTGTTCCTGCTCGCCACGCTCATGCTCATGAGCACGATGCACACCCTCTTCCACATCCTCGCCGGCAGGCTGCTCGGCATAGGCTTTCTTTACTACTTCCTTAACGGTCCCGCAAGGATTGAGCCAACGCTGAAGATACACTACGGCACCTACCTGCGGGCAACACCCGCAAGAAGGGCAGCCCTGCACCTCTCGGGTATCGCGGGAAGTGTGCTGGGGAGCTTCCTGGGGCTGGTGGCTGCGCTGCGCACGGGTGGAGGGGAAGCGGCGCTCGTGCTTGCACTGCTCTTCCTGCTCAACATACCCTTTGAGTTCGCACCCCCGCTTCTGGTGAGGCTGGGGCTGAAGAGCTTCAGGAAGAGCGACGCATACCGTGCCTTCAGAGAGCTCAGGCAGGTGCGCAGATGATACCCATAGGCGACCGCAACCCCGCAAGAAGCAAGCCTGTTGTAACGTGGCTGCTGATACTTGCGAACCTGGCGGTGTTCGTATATGAGCTCAGCCTGTGGAGCCAGGGCAGGCTTGAGGAGTTTGTTTACACCTACGGAGCGGTGCCGGCAAGGCTGAGCAGAGGGGAGGCGGTGCACACGCTGCTAACCTCCATGTTCATCCACGCGGGCTTCCTGCACCTCCTCGGAAACATGCTCTACCTGTACGTCTTCGGGGACAATGTGGAGGATGCAATGGGAAGGCGAAGGTACGTGCTCTTCTACTTCACCTCGGGCATTGCCGCCATGCTTGCCCAGATTGCGGCTAATCCGGACTCGGAGATTCCGGGAGTGGGGGCAAGCGGCGCAATTGCAGGGGTGCTTGGAGCATACTTCATCACCTACCCGGGAGCGAGGGTGAAAACGCTGCTCTTCCTGGGGGTGATAATAAGGGTGGTCTACCTCCCTGCGGCACTGGTGCTGGGCTTCTGGTTCCTGCTGCAGGTGCTGGCGGGGTTCGTGAGCTTAGAGCAGGTGAGCGAGGGCGGCGTTGCCTACTTCGCCCATGCAGGTGGCTTTGCCGCCGGCATCCTTCTCACACCCCTGCTGAGGAAACGTTAATAGCGAGGATGTCAGAAGTATGACAATGGAGCGAGTGGTTGAGGCGGCGGAGGAGCTTGAGGACAGGTTTGAGAGGTTCTTCAGGGCATACTACCACTCCCGGATACTGGAGGTGGTGCACGGCTACCCAGAAACCAGAAGCGTGGTGGTTGATTTTGAGGTGCTTGACAGGTATGACATAGAGCTGGCAGACCTGGTGATAAACTCACCTGACATCGCCATGCCTGCTGCCCAGAGGGCATGCTCAAGAATTGAGCAGCCCGTGGGCAGGGGGAGAGCGGTGCTGAATGTGCGCTTCACCAACCTGCCCAGCACCTGCAGGCTGCCCATAAGGGATATAAGGAGCGAGAATGTGGGCAAGCTGATTTCGGTGGAGGGAATCGTGCGAAAGGCAACGGATGTGCGCCCGAAGCTGGTGGTGGCGGCGTTTGAGTGCAGGAAGTGCGGGGAGGTGAACAGGATAAAGCAGAGGGATGAGAGCCTGAGGGAGCCGTACCTATGCGCGGGATGCGAGAACCGCGGACCCTTCAAGCTTGATGTTGAAGCTTCGGAGTTTGTTGACTCCCAGAAGATTCTGGTGCAGGAGAACCTGGAGGACCTGCGGGGTGGCGAGCACCCGAAGCAGATTATCGTGATGCTTGAGGACGACCTGACGGGCAGGCTGACGCCGGGTGACTCGGTGGAGATTATAGGGGTGCTGAGAGCAGGCCTGAGAAAGAGCGGCGGCGCCAAGTCCAGGGTGGTTGAGATATTTATTGAGGCAAACAACTTCAACCCCGTGGAGATAGAGTTTGAGGAGGTGCAGATAACAAAGGAGGATGAGAGGCAAATCCTTGAGCTGGCAGGTGACCCCGAGATTTACAGCAAGATTATAAGGAGCATCGCCCCGCACATCTACGGCTACGAGGAGATTAAGGAGGCGATAATGTACCAGCTGTTCTCATCCCCGGCTATTGAGCTGCCTGACGGGGGCAGGATAAGAGGGGATTCGCACATAATAATCATGGGCGAGCCCGCCACGGGTAAGAGCGAAATCCTGCAGTACGTTGCCAAGGAGCTCGCACCGAGAGGAGTTTACGCAAGCGGAAAGGGCACCAGCGGCGCGGGCTTGACGGCTGCCGCCGTTAAGGATGAGTTCGGCGATGGGGGCTGGAGCCTTGAGGCAGGCGCCTTGGTGCTGGCTGACAGGGGAATAGCCTGCATTGACGAGTTTGACAAGATGGAGCCGGGGGACAGGTCGGCTATGCACGAGGCAATGGAGCAGCAGAGCGTGAGCATCGCTAAGGCAGGAATTCTTGCAACCTTCCGCTCACGGTGCGCAATTCTTGCGGCTGCCAATCCAAAGTACGGCAGGTTTGATGAGTATCGCCCGATTTCCGAGCAGGTTAACCTCCCGCCAACCATCCTGTCAAGATTTGACCTGATTTTCTTCGTGAGGGATGACCTGTCAAAGACCAGGGAGGTTGCCAGGCACATCCTGGACACCGCCTCTTCTCCAGAGTCGCTCCAGCCGCCTATACCCCCGGAGATGCTGCGGAAGTACATCGCCTATGCCAGACAGAACGTCTTCCCGGAGCTTAGCCAGGAGGCAAGGCAGGTGATTGAGGACTTCTATGTGGAGATGCGGGAGGTGGCGCAGCAGAGCGAGGATGTGCCGATTCCGCTTACAGCCAGACAGCTCTGGGCGATTGTGAGGCTTGCCAGGGCAAGGGCGAGGGTGAGGCTCAGCAGGGTGGTTACCGCTGAGGATGCGGAGCGTGCGATTGAGCTGATAAAGTTCAGCCTCTCCCAGGCGGGGCTGGACTTTGAGACCGGCAGGGTGGATATTGACAAGATATACGTGGGGGTTACCAAGTCCCAGCGGGACAAGATTCGCGAGGTTCTGAGCATAGTAAGGGAGCTGGAGGAGGAGTACGGCACGGCAAAGCGCTCTGAGATTCTGGAGGAGGCTGAGAGGAGGGGCATATCCAGGGGTGAGGTTGATGAGATACTGAAGAAGCTGCACGACAGCGGGGATATTTTTGAGCCCAAGCATGAGCACTTCAAGACCGCGTGAGGTGATGGGATGGAGCGAGAGACCGCGGTTAAGCTTGAGGTCAGGGATGTGGTTGAGGGCAGCTTCGTGCGCAGCGGCTCAAAGGAAGCCAATTACGTGCTCACTAAGCAGGGCGTGAGAGCGGGGAGGGTGAGACTGATGGGGCTGGTGGTGAGCAAGTTTGTGAGCGAGGACGGCAAGTTCGCAAGCGTTACCGTAGATGATGGAACCGCAACCATAGCGGTGCGTGCCTTCAGGGAGGTTGAGCCGCTTATGAAGCTCAGCGTCGGAGATACCGCAGATGTAATAGGAAAGCCCAGGGAGTACGAGGGCGAGGTTTACGTGCTCGCCGAGTGCGTGTGGAGGGTGGATGACCCGAACTGGGAGCTGGTGAGGAAGCTGGAGATAGCTATTCAGAAGCACAGCCTCCCGGAGCAGGCAGAGGAGAGCACGGTGATGGAGCAGGAGGCTACGGAGGAGCCGGTGGAGGAGAGCATAGAGGTGGTGGAGGAGGAGGTGCCGGAGAATGGAGAGGCTGACCCGAAAATGCTGGTGCTCAACCTCATAGAGGAGCTGGATGACGGCGAGGGAGTTAAGTACATAACCCTGCTGCAGGAGAGCGGACTTGAGGAGAGCGTGCTGGAGAGCGTGCTGAATGAGCTGCTGGGGGATGGCGAGATATATGAGCCGAAGATCGGAAGGTTCAGAAGGGTGTAGCGTGAGGTACTGGGCAAAGGTGTACCGGGTGGAGATGGAGGTGCTCGTGGCAGTGTGCGATGAGGAGCTTCTCGGACAGGTGTTTGAGGAGGGAGAGGTGGTGCTGGATGTGCGTGAGGAGTTCTACGGAGGTGAGAGGCTCACCGAGAGCGAGGTGCTGGAGGTGCTCAGAGAAGCCACCATCGCAAACCTGACGGGCAGAGAGGCGGTGAGAGTGGGTATAAGGGCGGGGGTGATTGACAGGAAGAATGTGCTTGAGGTGCAGGGAGTGCCGCATGCACAGATGGTGAGGATGTGGTGACGGGTCTCACCTGGGAGGATACGCTGCTTTGTTAGGGAAACCTAAATATACTCCTAATTAGGTTACCCTAAGATAGGTGATGAAGATGCTCGGGCAGTTCGTGATAACCTTCCGGGAAGCCTTTGAAGCATTTCTCCTGGTGTCCATACTGGTGATGTACCTTCGCCGAACCGGCAGAGAGGGGCATGTTAAGAGCGTTGCATATGGCAGCGCTGCTGCTCTGACGTCGGGAGCGGCAATAGCGCTAATGGTGGCGCTGATATATGGCGGTCTGGAAGAAGGCAGCAAGGCACTCTTTGAGGGTGTTGCCTCCCTGCTTGCGGTGGCAGTGCTCACCTACATGGTTTACTGGATGGCGACTAAGGGAAGCGAGATTCACCGTGATGTTGAGGAGAAGGTGAGAAGCAGCAGAAGCAGGCTGGCAATTGCGCTGGTAGCCTACATCTTCGTCGTCAGAGAGGTGATAGAAACGGTGCTCTTCCTGACCCCCTTTGCAGCGAGAGATTTCGCAGCCACCAGCGCAGGTGCCGCCGCAGGAGTTGCTCTCGCGCTGCTGCTGAGCTACGGCATCTTCTCTCTCGGAATGAAGTTCCCGCTGAGGAGGTTCTTCTACTACTCAAGCATAATGCTGGTGCTGATTGCAGGCGGACTCGCGGGTTATGGTACGCATGAGCTGGTTGAGTATGCGGAGGAGCAGGGGTACGAGCTCGGCTGGCTGGGAGAGCCCGCTTATGATCTGGGCATAAGCAGCACTTCACCCCTGCACCACAAGGGAATCGTCGGCAGCATCTTTGCGGTGCTCTTCGGCTATACTGTCAAGGCAGAGTGGCTCAGGGTGCTGGTGCATGCAGCCTACTTAGCAGTGGCTCTGCCGGCGGTGCACTTAGCATACACTTCAAGAAGGAGGGCTGTGAGGGAGGCGGCGCCAGCTTAGCTCCGCCACCTCATCCCTCCAGCCCGAGCTTTCTGCGCTTCTCCAGTATAACCTCCTCAAGCATGTCAGCAGCTTCCACGGGATCAGGGCTGTGCAGAAATCTCGCACCCAGCAGCTCCTCTGCCTTCTCGGTCAGCAAGCTCGTGACCACCTCGCTTCCCGTGATTCGGGGCAGCGGATTTACGTGGGTGGTTATGCCTAGCGCCACCGCCCAGGTGCCTATGCTCAGAGCCTTCTCGGTGTTGTACTCGGGCGCGCTTGCCGCGACGGGCAGGTCCTTTATTGCCACTCCCAGCCTCTCAGCGAGAGCCTTCAGGAGCTGGCTGATTCTGGAGTTGTCAACGCAGGAGCCGAAGTGGAGCACGGGGGGCAGGCTTCCCATGCCGGCGGCTTCGCCCAGCACTTTCAGCACCCTTCTGAGACGCTCTCCTGCCATTTCTGCACCTTCAGGCTTCATCAGCCCCGTCTTTGCGTGAGCATGGGCGGCACAGCCTGTGGCGAGCACCAGTATATCACGCTTCACCAGCTCTTTTGCAAGCTCCACATGCATCATGTCATGAGGCACCCGGGGGTTGCTGCATCCAACTATCGCCACTGCCCCCTTTACGTCCCCGGAGGATATCGCCTCCACCAGCGGGGCAAGGGGGTCGCTGCTGTTGAGCTTTGAGAGCACCTCCAGCAGAGCCTCAACGCTGAAGCCGGCAAGCACCCGGGTCCTGAATTCGGGGATGTGAACCCTGCTCCTGTCCCTGCTCCTGAAGTTTTCAATCGCTCTCCGCACGATTTCCCTCGCCACCTCATCTGCCCTGCGCTCATCAAACTCCACGTGCTCAGCTCCGGGAATCTTCACCGTGGGGGCGGTGGTTATTATCTTCGTGTGGAAGCACTTTGCAGCAGGTACCAGAGCCGGGAAGATGCACTGATAGTCCACAACCACCGCATCCAGGGCGCCTGTGGCTATAACCAGCTCAGAGTTAAGCTCGTTGCCCACCGCAGGGATGCCCTGCCTCTCAAGAATCTCATTCCCCGTGCAGCATATACCCACAACGTTTATGCCCGCTGCTCCAGCCTTTTTCGCCTCCTCCTCAAGAGCCTCTGCTGCCTCCACTATCTTCTCACTCAGCACCGGCACGTGCCCGTGGCAGGCGATGTTCACGCAGTCCTCCCTGAGCACGCCCATTCCAGCCTGGCTGAGCTTTGGCTTCGGTGTGCCGAAGAGCACGTCCTGCAGGTCGGTGCTCATGTGCAGCCCGTAAAAGCCGTCGGCTATGCCTGCCTTTATGCAGCCCAGCACCAGATTGACGGGGTCTGCGTCATTGCCCATGCTGGTCCTGTGCATCCCCTCCAGCACAGGCAGCATGCCACCCTCCGGAAGCACGTCCAGCCTGCTCCAGGTCTCTAAACGCTCCTCTGTTGCGTGCATCCTGAGCCACCTGCCGCCGTTGGCGTGTGTGGCACCTATCTCCTGCAGCGCCAGTACAGCCACAGCCTCTGCAAGCTTTTCCACAGGCATGCTGCCGGCGCCCTCTATGCCCAGCGTCTCTCCGAGGCGGCGCAGCTTCGCCTCGTCCCTTATCCTGTAGGGTGCCTCACCCCTTGCTGCATGCAGCAGCGCAAGCGCCACATGTCTGGCGTGGTCAACATGCGATGCTGTGCCAGCTAAGGTGTTCCTGAGCAGCCCCCTCGCCACCATCACGTCCGCGGTTGCACCGCAAACCCCCCTGTCAGCCTTTGCAGTTATCCTGCACGGACCCATGGCGCAGTTCCTGCAGCTCACGCCGGTGAAGCAGTAGGGACACTTGGGCTCCTGCCTTAGCAGGCGGTCAAAGGCTGTTTCCATGCCCGCCTTTCTGGCGATTTCAAACATCTCCAGATTTGCCGGGTCTATGGTTTTGTCAGAGTCGCTTCTACCTTCTATCTCACGCTTTTCTCTTAGAACTAAATTCTCTCCCATATCCTCACCTCCCGTGAAGACTGTGTCGCTCATTGCATAAATAGATTTGCTGCCAGTTCTGGAGAAAAGTTTAAGTTACACCGCCGACAAAAAGCAGATGCAGGGTGGAAGGCATGGCGGTGGATGTTATATGGGCGGCAAGAATGATTCTCAGCATTGCAAATCTCGGGATTCTCACCTTCCTCATCTACATATTCACAAAAAGGTACCTGGAGGTGAGGTCAGAGTTCACCCTGGGTTTTCTGCTCTTCGCTCTGGCACTGTTCTTCAGAACGCTGTTTGCCTCTCCCATTCTGCGCCTGGTCTTCCTGTCCCAGGAAACCCACACGATAGTTGACCCCTACCGCTTAATTGCGGATGTGTTTGAGCTGGTGGCGCTATCCATCTTTCTGTACATAAGCACCAGGTAGTCAGTCCCGCTTGGGCACTATAACCACGGGCACGCTTAGAAGCTTTCCAAGCTCCCGTATTAAAGCTTCGGTGGTGCTGCCAAGAAAAAGCTTGAACAGGTGGCTCTTGCCCGTGGGGGCTATGACTATCAGGTCAATATCGCCGCGCTGCCTCACGTACTTTATTATCTCATCCGATGGTTTTGCCTTCCCCTTGATTATAACACTCTCAACCTCAATGCCAGCATCCTCCCCGAGCTTCTTAACCCGGTCAACTATCTCAAGGGCATCTGAGTCTGTCTGCACCCGCTTGAGAAGCTCCCGCATGAGCTTGGCTTTCCAGGTTTCAAGGCTGAGCTCGGGGTCATAAACGTGCAGCGCAATAACCTTGCCTCCGTACTTCCTGCACAGCTCAACCGCATACCTCTCGGCAGAGTATGCCGCCCAGGAGCCGTCAGTGGGCACAAGCACCTTCAATCCTTCCCACCTCCTGTAACCTTTTCGTAAATCTTCAGAAACTCATCCCAGTGCTCCAGCATCCTGTCGGTAAGGAAGTACATGACTATGTAGGTGTGCTCCGAGGTTTCCACGATGCCGTGCTTCAGCAGGATGTTGAGGTGGTAGCGTACGGTGGTGTAGTCCATCTTCAGCTTCTGAGCGAGCTGGTTGGCGTTGCTCGGACGCTCATGAAGCATCTTGACTATCTTCGCTCTTACCACTCCGCCTCTTGTAACTCCGAAAATCCACCACAGCAGTTTCCGGTTCATGGTTACCTGTGCACACTATGTACAATAAAACTTATATATTAATCCCCAGCACTCTTTTTTGAGGCACATGGATGACCCGGTTCTGACAGCCAGGCTCTTCTTCAGCGTGATAAACCTGCTACTGCTCAGCGTGCTGGTCTGGATATTCTTCAGACGATACATAGAGCTGAAATCAACCTTTACCCTGGGTTTTCTGCTCTTCGCTCTGGCACTGTTCTTCAGAACGCTGCTCGCAGCCCCCATAGTCAAGGTGTTTGTCTTCGGAGTGGATGTCTCAAGCGTTGTTGACCACTACCGCTTGGTGGCGGATGTGTTTGAGACCATCGCACTGTCCATACTTGTTTACCTGAGCACCAGATGATGTTCAGGAGAAATTTTGGAATAGTTTAAAAGATTTGTAGTAAATCTTTTGCCAGATTTTTGAAGACATTTTGAAGATTTTATGCAAATTATTTGGGAAATAAATAAATATTCTGCGCTTTTAGAGTGATACAATAAGTTTGCTAAGGAGGAATTAATATGCCGCACAAAAATGTTGTGGTTGCGGTAACGGATGTGGAGGTGCTGAAGAAGGCTGTCCCCAGCATGGTGGAGTGGATGGGGAGGCTGAACGGGGGTGGCAGGGTTACGCTGCTTTATGTTGAGGATGTTTACAACCTGGACGCGGCAACGCCTGTGCTTGAGGACATGAGAATAAAGGAGACGCAGCTGAGGGAGGTTGCAGAGCTGTTTGAATCTCACGGGGTTGATGCTGATTACAGCATCAGAGCCGGCAGGTTCCCCGAGGAGGTGGTCAGGGAGGCGAAGAAGCTCAGGAGCTTTGCAATCCTGCTGAGCACAGATGGCAGAGCGGGACTCTCAAGGCTGTTCTCAGGCAGCGTGATTGAGGAGATTATCAGGAACTCTCCGTGCCCTGTAGTGGTGTTCAAGCCAAAGCTGCTGAAGTTCACAGACAGGATAGCGCTTTCCTTGTCTTCCAGGATCAAGAGGCTCAGCGCGGCAGCCGCGCTGGACCAGAGCTGAAGGAGGCGATATAAATGGACAGAAATGCTGTTGTTGTGGTCAACACTGCAGTTGAAAGCGGAAATGCTGAGGAGCTGGCAGCTTTTAGCGCAGGCTGGCTTTCCCGTAATTCCCGAAAAGGTATCAGAAACAGAGTGGTCCTGTTCTACCGGGTGCACTCGGAGAAGGAGAAGGAGAGTGCTGAGGCACTTCTCAGCAGGCTCGCGGATGCTTTTGAGCGTCTTGGCGCTGAGGTTGTGCCGCTGGTGAAGGTGAACGGTGACCCGGCAGAGGATATAAACGCGCTCAAGCCGGAGGTTGTGTTTCTTGCGGAGTCAAAGCTGGCGAAGAGGCTGGGGAAGTCGCTGCTCGGACTGCAGGTGGTCTTTCCGGATCCCCGACGGAGCGAGCTCAGGAGCTCACTGATGTACGGAGCTGCGGCACTGGCACTGTATGCGGTGATATTCACGTCCTTCGGGATGATAAAGGGAGTGCTCACCCACAGGGGTCTGGTCTCGGTGGCTCTGGTGCTGGGCACGGTGCTTGCGGTGGCGTTCTTTTACGGCAACACCGTTTCGCACATCCTCAGGTACCTGGGCATAAAGCCAAAGGCGCACTGAAGGAGGTGAAGAGATGGGTGGATTCGTACCCCCGCCATCTGGCATAGAGGTTACCTTTATTGACCTGCCACTTACGAAAGCGCTGCTGGTGGTGCTGCTGGGCTTTATAGGCGGTACGCTGAGCGGCTTCTTAGGCAGCGGCGGCGCCTTCATCATGACTCCTGGCATGATGAACCTGGGTGTGCCGGGAATACTTGCGGTGGGCTCAAACATCACGCACAAGTTCGGCAAGGCTATCGTGGGCTCCAGGGCGCACGGCGAGCTCGGGCACGTGGACAAGAAGCTCGCTATAACCATGTTCGTCGCGCTTATTGCGGGTGTGCAGGCAGCGGTGAAGATAAACGAGCACATCTTTGAGACCATGGGCAAGGCAGCGTCTGACCTCTATATAAGTGTGATGTTCATAGTGATACTCACCGCAATTACCCTGATAATCCTGAGAGACCTGCTCTCGGGCAACGGCAGAGAGGAGAGGCAGAACAGCAGGGCTGCCGAGTTCATACGCAGAATACGCATACCCCCGGTGGTTCACTACGAGGTTGCAGGGATAACTGTATCTCTCTGGTTCCCCATGCTCGTGGCGTTTGCCACCGGCTACCTGGCAGGAAC
>JALSIP010000011.1 GCA_026989875.1 archaeon | reverse complement strand
CAAGCCTGAGGACCAGCCCGGAAATTCAGAGGTACTTTGAGGTTCCCCTTTACTGGTATCTTCTACTCGGCGCATCCGTTTTCCTCTCCTCCCTCTCCACCACCTATCTCTGGGCGATTCACTCCCGCACAGGTTTATGGTACTGGCGTGAGCTCCGTGCGGGTCATCTGCTGCTCTCCGGTGCCATGCTGTACGCTCTCGCCCTCATCATCTACCAGTGGGGCACGCTTCAGACGCCATCCAGAATTCTTGCGTGGGTATTTGCAGAGCTCTTTCTCCTCTTCTGCATACTTCGCTTATTTGAGCTGTTCCGTACAGCAGACCTTCTTAAAGCAGACATAAAGCACGACATACTTCACCTCGGCAGATACTGCATATCCCTCGCCTCCACCTTCTTCATTCTCCTTCTGATTATCACTCAGGTTTCCCATGTACCGCTTCCCCAGGGGGGCGACTTCATCTCCCTTCTGCTCCTTGCGGGTGCCCTCCCTCTGATTGTGCTCACCGTTCACACCCGCATGCGCTCCTCTGCCGACGAGCTTAGATTCAGCAGCCCCTGGGGGATTCTCGGCTACTTCGTTGGCTTTGGTACCTTCACCACTGCATACATGGTACTCCGTAGCACAGACGGCATAACCACCCCCGAGCTCCTGCTCTTCGTAACATACATCCTCTCCCTCGCCCTTGAGCTTCATGCCCTGAGTATGAGCACGCGCAAAAGCATGCACCCGGAGATAAACACCGTAGGGGAGCTTCTGAATCACCATGCAAGATTCTGGATACGTCCGGGCAGCTTAGAAGACATACTGAACAAAGTAAAGAACAGATTCAAAGAAATTCCATGCTCACAAAACGTGCAATTTGACCGTGCGTCCCGTAGATTCATCTTTGACGACTGTGACGAAGAATCCACAAACACGCTTGCTGCAGCAATACTCATAGAAATGTACTCGGGCAACATTGACGGATTTTCAATCAGAAGAACCACACGTGATGATATAATTCAGGAAATTGAGCAAATACTCGGCATAAATATTCTAAAACTCCCAGACAGGATAAAAAACGAATTTAACGTTGAAAAATACTATCCCGAGCTTCTCAGGTACGTAATAGCCGAGCTCGGCAGGGAGATGTCTCCCTTCGTCTCAGAAGAGGAGAACCGCAGGATACTCCAGAAGCTCGGAAAATGCAGCATAGCCTTCGGTGAGATGTGCCGGGGTGAGATACCCGGGAGGATGACAGAAGAGGAGTTCTGTGCCTGCCTTCAGGAGTACGTGTCCGCGCTGGAGAGGAAGTTTCCCTTTGAGTACTCGCTCTTCAGGACCGCTGTTGTCAGAAAGACCGCTGAAATAGTCTCACAGTACGGCATAAGCATGCAGAAAGCGCTGAAGATTGTGCCCACCGGCATTGAAGCGCTGGACGAGGTGCTCGGAGGCGGTCTTCCCAGAAACACCTCCACCCTTCTTCTGGTTGAGCATCCTGCGGCGAGGGACACCTTCATCAGGAGCTTTATACTGAGCGGGCTCGCGGGCGGTGACCACGTAATCCTGCTGAGCTCCGAGCATCCCCATTCTGAGCTTCGCAGCTACCTCCTTGCAGAGCTCGGCTCGGAGCATCCTCTGAAGAAGCTCACCCACCTTGACCTTCACATGAGCCTCAGCGGCTCCGGCGGCACAGGCGAGAACGGGCACACCGTGCTTCCTATGAACAACATCCTCATACAGCATGCGCTGGTGAAGTCCATTAAAACCCCGCCCAGGGAGGAGCACAAGCGCGTTATACTGGACATGATGCGCGGGCTATCAGTTTACTGGGAGCGTGAGGAGCTTTACAGGCTCATCGCCACGGTTGCAGAGGGCTATCGCAGATGGAACTGCACCTTAGTTGTCACCTGCTATCCGGAGCTTGAGTGGTGCACCGAGGAGCTGAAAAAGCTGTTTGACAGCATAATTGTGCTCACCCTCTCCGGCGGGGAGGTCAGGGCTATCATAGAGAGGTTCTACGGGGGTGTGCCCGAGGAGAAGCTGGTCAAGCTTGCTCCGGCATAGCACTACTTTGCAAGCTGCGCCTCAAGCACAAAGTCATTTGCAATCTCCCAGAGCACCGTCTTGATCTCCTGCTGCAGCTCCTCCATAGCCTCTCTGCCGCCGTACAGCGCTGGCTGCAGCGGCTCCATGAGTATGTCCGCCGCCCTCAGTGCCCTCTCCTTAGCATCTAAGCGGGGGTCATCCAGCACCTCCTTAGCCCTTCTCGCCACCTCTTGGATGTGCTCCGGCACCTGCTGTATGCCTATCTGCCTGAGCTTCTTCTGCACCGCCTTATCCCCAGGGTTCAGGAACAGCTCCAAGGAGTAGGAGATTCGCTTCGCCGCCTCTATGGTTTTAGCCTGCCTCTCCACCCAGTCCAGGCTGTACCGCACCACGCTCAGCCTGCGCATCGCCTCCTCAACCACCAGCCTGCGTATCGGTGCCGGGAGCTGCTCATCACCCTGCAGCTCTGCCAGCAGCGCCTCTGCACGTGCGATTCTCTCCCTCGCATCCACTGAGGAATCTTTGAGCACGCCATCAATCTCAGCCACCTTCTCCCTTGCCGACTCAGGTATATCCTCCAGCTTCAGCCCCAGGGTTCTGAGCATCTCCTTAGTCTCCCTGTCCCTGCCAACAAACACCTTCAGGTTCTCGGCAATCATGCTCAGCTCACGGTCAGCAAAACCCTCGGTCATGAGGTACACCTCCTTAGCATAGCTCAGAATGCATGGTATAAATAATTTTTTAAGGTTATGCTGCCCCCATCTCAGAGCGCGCCGCGGCAGGAAGGTGGAAGCTTGAAGTTTGCGAACAGGTATGCCGGGTATGTTGTCATCAACCCGCTCATGCGCGGGGGCATTCTTCCGCAGCAGGTGCGGGAGCAGCTCTGCTCAGAGGGCTGGCTTGAGATAGGCTATGCCGTGTGCCACGACTGCATAGAGGGCAGGAGCAGTCTCATCACGAAGCCCCCCGTTCGCGAGTTTCTCGGGCAGGTTGCGGAGTTCTTCGGGGGTGATGAAGCCGAGCACACCTTCGGCTGCAGGGCTGCGCAGTACGTTGTGATGAAAACCATAGCAGAGCACGCAAAGGAGGAGAAGCTTGAGCCGGTGGTTGTAACAGACCCCAACTCCCACTACTCCACGAACATAGCGGCGGAGATGGTGGGGCTTCGGGTTGTTGAGCCTCCGCACACCGGCTACCCGGAGTACCGGGTGACGGTGGAGGCATTTCAGGAGAAGATTGAGGAGGTGGGCAGACCCGCGCTGGTGGTTGCGACGCATGCAGACCCCTACTTCGGCAACATTGAGCCCGTGGAGGAGCTGGGCAGGCTGTGCGAGGAGCTTGAGGTGCCCTTCATGGTCAACGCCGCCTACACCGCGGGAGTTGCGCCTGTGGACATGAAGCAGATGCGTGCAGACTTCCTCACCGTCAGCGCACACAAGAGCATGGCATCTCTGGCACCGCTGGGGTTTGTGGTCACGACCTACGAGTGGAGCCGGCGAGCCTTCGCACCCTCAAAGTCAAAGGCTGAGTGGACGGGCAGGGTGTTCGGCAAGAAGCTTCCCAACGTCTTCGGCTGCAGCATCGGCGGCATCCCCCTGATTTCGGCAATGCTGAGCTTTGAGCACGTGAAGTCAAGGGTGAAGCACTGGGAGGACGAGATGAAGAAGACGAACCGCTTCGTTGACAGGCTGGAGGACATAGGCGAGGGGGACATAATGCTCCTCGGTGAACGCCCCAAGCGGCATCATCTGCTGCACTTTGAGACACCGCTCTTCTGGGAGATTTCAAAGAAGCACAAACGCAGGGGCTTCTTTCTGGCAGAAGAGATGCTGAAACGCAGGATTGTTGGGCTGCACAAGGGCTTGAGCAAGCACATAAAGCTCAGCGTTTACGGGCTCAGCGATGAAGAAGCTGACAGGGTGCTTGAGGCGTTTGAGGAGATTGCAGCGCTGAGAGAGAGGCTATGAGATGGAGCGCAGCTTTTTAAGGGACTCAATGCTCCCTGACTTCCTGTAGTAGCTGGAAGCCTTCTCCCTGTCGCCCCTCTTCATCCAGAGGTCGCCCAGCAGGTTGTACACCGCCTCGTTTCCGTACACCCCCAGGCTCAGCGCGTACTCCAGCAGCTCCTCAGCCCTGCGCAGGTTGCCCTGCGCCATCGCCTGCTCTGCCTGGGCACAGTACTCCATCTTGCGCATGTACCTCTTCTTCAGCGCCTCAAGCTCCTCTCTGGTGGCACGCTCCCTGAGCATGCAGGTCACCTGCTCTGCACTCAGCCTCTCCGCATCTATGCCGTAGCGCTCAAGCAGTTCCCTCTCCTGCTTCGGCGTCATGCACATTAGTGGTGCTTCTCGGGATATAAGGGTTGTGCATCACCGCTCTGCTCTCACCTTAGCTATGCGCAGGGCGTTGAGTATGACCGCGAGGCTGAGCCCCATGTCGCCCACACCCACCGCTATCCAGAGGGTCACGAAGCCCGGGAAGGCGAGCAGTGCGAGAGAGCCCTTTATCACGATTGAAGCGGTGACGTTCTGCCTAACCACGCTCATGGTTCTTCTGCTGAGCTCAAGCAGGTAGGTTACTCTGGATATG
>JALSIP010000010.1 GCA_026989875.1 archaeon | reverse complement strand
GGGGTCTTTTCAGCGATTCAATGAGACTCACAATTTTACCATTCCTGTCCTTAATCCGGATAACATTAGCGACAATCTTCTCAGTTTTTATCTTTAAAATACCATTTTCCCACCATATTTTGCTGATATCGTCCCAGTATATAAATATTACCCCATATTTAATACCTTTTTTGTGAATTTCAATAGTTCTTATGCCGGCAAAGAGTATGACGTTTGATACCACAACACCCAGCAAAGAAATAAGATAAAATTTTCCTTTTAGCATAGAATAAATCACTCCAATAATAATAAAAGAGTTTGCAATTATCATCACATGCAGAATGGCTTCAGGTATGATTTCATACCCTCTCTGCCTTATCTCAAGAATTTTCTCACCATCATCCAAACCTTCAGCCCCCTATTTAAACTTGCCTCACGAGCTGCCACCATCACCGGCAGTCCCAGCTAACAGGACGCGCCCTCCTGTCATCGTCACCTCAATTCAGGCGCGTCTCACCCCGGCTGCTGTCACCATAATATCCGGAGTGGTTGCATATAATAACATTGCGGTGCCACTCACCCACCCGGGGTTACCTATTTATATCCTGTAGCTCCAGAAGGGTGCGGTGATGGCATGCCGGTGGTTAGGATAAGCATGTGGAGGGGCAGGACGAGAGAGCAGAAGGAGAAGCTTGCTGAGGCAATAACAAGGGCGCTGGTGGAGATTGCCGGAACAGAGGCGGAGCAGGTTCACATAATATTTGAGGACGTGGAAAAGAGCAACTGGGCGATAGCGGGCAGACTGTGCGGATAGGGTGCGGGTGGTTTAGATATCCGCTGATGAGATGCCCCGGACGTGAGCTATGTTCAGGCAGATGCTCAGGAGAAACGCACCTGGCTTGCTTAAGTTGCACCTGAGAATATACTACAGGTGCTGCATTATCTCCGCCCCTGGATTGGCGGCATCCCCGCATAAGATTTATATTCTCAGGCGCCCAATTTGTGGTGAGGGTCAGAGATGAACGTGGTGCGAGCGGTGGGGCTGGCTGAGGTGGTGCTGGGTCTGCTGTCCTTCATCATACCCGTTAAGTTTTATGGCTTTGCCATGAAGCTCTTCACCCCGGATGTGTCGCCACCCTTCAGCATGGAGGCGGTGATTTACACCACCTTAGTGCTCGCCCTGCCGGGGGTTGTGCTGCTGCTCAACGGTGGGGCGCTTCTCGTGCTCTCCTCCCGCGTCTCAGATGCCACCGGCAGAGCATCCGCTGTAGGAAATCCACCACCAGAGGCACCCCCGTACGTGAGAACCCGCCATGAGATACTGGGCAAAGAAGTTTACGACCGCAGGGGCAGGTACTACGGCAGGGTTATTGATGCCGAGGTTGACGCTGCCGGGGAGGTGAAGAGCTTCAAGACCAGGCGCTCTGACAGGAGCTTCAGCTTCACCGCCGAGCAGATAGAGAGCAGCGACGAGATAATTCTGGTGAGAGTATGAGCAACAGGCGGGAGATTGAGAGAGAGGCGGAGCACGTGCTGCGCGAGCTTTCCAAGCACCTGGAGGAGATAGAGCTGGAGGAGACCTACCACGTGATAGATGCCGAAAGCCTGAGGGCTGACAGCTCGCCAGAGCTGCGCCGGGGGTTCCGGGAGGCGGCGCTTAGCATAGCGCCCCGCAGGGACGGCGCCCACTACGTTGCAGAAGCCGGCACCTGGGTGTAGGTAATGAGCAGGCAGGCACTGGGAGAGGCAGAGGAGAACCTGGCGAGGCGTTTTGAGGAGATTGAAAGGCGCGACAGGGAGATAAACTCCTTCATAGAGCTGAATCCGCATGCGCAAGAGGAGGCAAGGCGTGCTGAGAAGCTGGGCGGAAGACTGGCGGGCATGACGGTTGCGGTGAAGTCAAACATAAATGTCAGGGGGCTCAGGGCAACCTGCGCCTCAAAAACCTTAGAGAACTATGTTGCACCCTACGATGCGGTGGTGGTTGAGAGGCTGCGCAGGGAGGGTGCGGTGATACTGGGCATGACCAACATGGACGAATTCGCCTGCGGCAGCAGCGGCGAGAGCAGTTACTTCGGACCCACAGAAAACCCCAGCGCTAAGGGGCGGATTCCCGGAGGCTCCTCCTCCGGCAGCGCGGCAGCAGTGGCAGCGGGCTTTGCAGACGCCGCTCTGGGCAGCGATACTGGCGGGAGCATACGCAACCCGGCGTCGCACTGCGGCGTTGTTGGCGTAAAGCCCACCTACGGGCTTGTGCCCAGGCACGGGCTGATAGACCTGGCGATGAGTCTTGATCAGATAGGACCAATTGCAAGGGATGTGCGAACCGCTGCGCTGCTTCTGGAGGTGATAGCAGGCAGCAGCAGAGAGGCGAGCATGCTGGATGTGGAGCCCCAGCCCTATTCGCAGCGCCTCAGTGCCGACCTGTCCGGCATAAAGGTGGGCTTCGCCAAGGAGTACGAGGAGGTAACCTCGCCGGAGATACTCGGCGTGGTGAAGCGTGCCCTGCGCCGCCTTGAAGCGCAGGGGGCTGAGCTGGTGGAGGTTGAGCTTCCGAATCTGGAGAAGGCACTTCCCACCTACTACCTCATAGTCTTCGTGGAGTTCTTCTCAGCCACCAGGCGATACGACGGCAGGCGCTACGGCTACCGCATAGAGGAGGTGTGTGGGGAGGAGGTGCTGCGCAGGATAATGCTCGGCAGCTACATCAGCCAGAAGGAGTATGCGGGCAGGTACTACAGGCGTGCGCTTCAGTTCCGCTCCCTTATAAGACGTGAGCTGCTTCAGGCGCTTGAGGAGGTTGACGTGCTCGCGGGACCAACAACCCCCAAACTGCCCCACAGGCTCGGCGAGAGGCTCACGCCCTTAGAGATGTACGCCTACGACCTGCTAACCGTGCCTGCCAACCTGGCAGGGATACCCGCGGGTGTGGTGCCTGCCGGCAGGGTTAACGGCATACCCGTGGGGCTGCAGGTGCAGGCAAAGCCGCTTCAGGAGCAGGTGATGCTGAACGTGATGCTGGCAGCAGAGGGGAGAGCATGAAGGTCAGGATAGGGTTTGAGATTCACGAGCAGCTTGCAACCAGGACGAAGCTCTTCTGCAGGTCGCCAGCCGACTACCGTGATGCAGAGCCCAACACCAACGTGTGCGAGGTGTGCTTAGGCATGCCCGGTGCCAAGCCCATGGGCGTGAATGCAGAGGCGGTTGAGGGAGTTATCGCCATAGCTCTTATGCTGAACTGCGAGCTCGTGCGTGAGCCTGTTTACATCCTCAGGAAGCACTACGATTATCCCGACCTGCCCTCCGGCTACCAGCGCACCTCCATGCCCATAGGCAAAAACGGCGAGCTCGCGGGCGTTGGAATCTGGGAGGTTCACCTGGAGGAGGACCCCGGAAAGTACGACCCGGTCACCGGGAGGGTGGACTACAACCGCTCGGGTGTGCCCTTAGTGGAGATAGTAACCGCTCCCGATATAACCTCGCCTGAGGAGGCAAGAAACTTCATGCGCGAGCTGGTAAAGGTGCTACACTACTCGGGCAGGGTTCGCAGGGAAGGGGGCACCATGCGTGTAGACGTGAACGTGAGCATAGAGGATGGGGCGAGGGTTGAGATAAAGAACATAAACAGCATTAAGGGGCTCTACAGGGCGCTGAAGTTTGAGATAACCCGTCAGAAGAACCTGAGGCGCAGGGGGAAGGCGGTGAAGCGGGAGACCCGTGCCTACATAGAGGAGCAGATGATAACCAAGAGCATGCGCACCAAGGAGACTGCCGAGGACTACCGCTACATCCCGGACCCTGACCTCCCGCCCCTCAGGATAACCGAAGAGCTGGTTGAGAGGGTGCGCTCGGAGCTGCCGGAGGCACCCCATCAGAAGCTTCAGAGGTTCATGCAGCAGTACCGCATCTCCAGAGATGATGCCTGGGCGATTACCTCCGAGCCCGAGATGGCTGACGCCTTTGAGCAGGTGTGCGGGCAGGTGGAGCCTGGAAGAGCGGCTGCCTTCTTCAGGCACATAATCAAGAAGACCCTGAACTACCACGGGATGAGCTTTGCAGAGAGCGGACTCACGGTGCGGGACATTCTCGCCGTGCTCGGCGCCATATCTTCAGGCAGGCTATCCCAGCAGGCTGCAGAGCTGGTGCTCAGGGAGGTTGTGGAGCGCGGTGCAGAGGCGGAGGAGCTCATACAGCGGCTGAGCAAGCTGGACGAGCAGAGCCTCGCCAGCGCCGTGGAGCAGGCGATACGTGAGAACCCGGGGGCGGTGCAGGACTACCGCAGCGGCAGGCGAGAGGCAATCAACTACCTGGTCGGGCAGGTGATGCGCATCACCCGCGGCAGGGCAGATGCTGAAAAGGCGCTTGAGATGCTGCAGGAAAGGCTCTCGTAGCTACTCCCTCGCCCTTATCAGGTTTATCACCTTCTTTATAACATCCTTCTTTGCCAGGATGGTTAGCTGGTCTCCAGCCATGAGCACGGTTTTGCCCCGGGGAATTATGAGCTCGCCGTCCCGGTGAATGGCTGCTATGGTTGAGCCTTCAGGCATGCCGATGTCCCTGATCTGCTTGCCCGTAACCGCGGAGCCGTCGGGAATTTTAATCTCTATTATGTCCGCGTCCTGAAGGGTGGTGAGCACGCTCCTGATTCCGGGGCGGAGGATGAGGTTGCGTATGTAGTTTGCGATTATGCTGCTGGGGTATATGACCTCCTCCACGCCCACCTCCTCAAATATCGCCCTGTGCGCCTGGTTGTGGGAGAGGGTGATTCTGCGCTGTATGCCGAGCATCTTGGCAAGCTCGCATACCATGAGGTTTACGGCATCATCGCTGGTGGCACTGACCACCACATCAGCCTTCTCGGCACCCGCCTCCCTCAGGGTGTTAACCTCGGTGCCGCTGCCGTGTATCACCTGAACGTCCAGCTCTTCTGTAAGGCGGTTGAGCTTCTCCTTCTGCCTGTCAACCACAACAACGTTGCACTTCTCCTTTGAGAGGATTTCAGCGAGGGTTGCACCTATCTTTGAGGCACCCACAATTATCACGTACATCCTATCTCCCTCTGCGCGCGCCCTTCTTCTTTTTCTTGGCTCTGCCAGGCTTTGGCTTTGCTGCGGCTCCTCTGCCTCCTGCGGAGCCGCGGCTGAAGAGGTACTCAATGACGCTCGCGTAGGCAGGACGGGTGATGAGGACGCCGATGGTGACGCCCAGGATGGTGGTCAGCGCAAAGCCCCTCAGGGCAGCCATGCCGATTATGAACAGCGGGAACATCGCCGCCACGGTGGTGAACCAGGCGGAGAAGATGATGAAGAAGGCTCGCTTTATGCGTGAGCGCATGGAGTAGGTGCGCTGGAACAGCACCTCGTCGGTTATCACTATCTGGTCATCCACACCCGTGCCCACGGCTGCGATTATGCCGGCGATTGCAGCAAGGTCCAGGTCCCAGCGTATGAGCGAGGCTATCCCCAGAATTATTATAACCTCGCTCACGCCGGTGGCGATTATTGGCAGAACCACCATGGGAGCACGGTAGCGCAGGAAGATTACCAGGGCAACCGTGAGTATAGCCGCAAAACCTGCAATCACCGCATTCTTCGCAAACTTCATCCCCAGCTCCGGCGGCACGGTGGAGGTGGAGAGCACCTGCAGCTTCAGCGGCAGCGCACCTGAGCGCAGCACCACCTCCACGCTCTTTGCCTCCTCCTCGTCCTCGGGTCTTGAGCCGGTGGTGAGCACCAGGGAGCGCGGCGCCTTACCTGCAACTATGAACTCCTGCCACAGGCTGCCGCCTATGGGGGCGGAGTGCATCAGCCTGTCGTCCAAGTACATCTCCACCTGGGGTATGCGCGGGTCTCTCTCCAAGGCGTCAAAGTCTGTAACGCTATCCGGCTCAATCCCCGCCTCCTGCAGCACCTGAAGCGCTGCCTGACGGAAGCGCTCGGCAGCTTCAGGGGTTATGGTGAAGGGCACCTCCCAGCTTCCCTCCATGCTCTTGGTGTAGGGGGAGACCTTCTCCAGGTCCTTGCCGGTGAACACCGTGATGTTGCCCAGCTTCACCACCAGCTTGCCCTGCCTCTCCACCAGCTCTCTTGCCCTCTCGGGCTCCATGCCAGCGAAGTCTATTATCAGGTACTGGTTGCCCCAGGGCGAGACCGAGAAGTCCTTAACTCCGAGACCGTTCAGGCGCTTGGTGAGGATGTCAACCACCAGGTCCATGGTAACCTCACTGCCATCCGGGGCGGTGTAGGGCAGCGGATGCTCAATTTTCACCCTGAGCTCGCTTCCGCCTGCCAAGTCCCAGCCCAGCGAAATCGGCGGGTTGTTGGCTGCCATTATAAGCATGGAGAGTGAGACTGCCAGCATCAGAATCTGCACCCTTCTCAGCGAAAGAATCTCCAGAGCCCTCATGCGCTCCTCCTCTCCACATACCAGCGGAGTATCGCAACGTTCTGCAGCCAGGTGTTTATCATGTCCACCACCATGCCTATCATTATCACCAGCGCTACATCATCAAGCACCTTGGATGAGGAGACTATGAAGAGCACCAGCATCGCGGCGAAGGTGGTCATGCTCATGGTCATGCCCGTGAGCATGGCTCTTCTTATCCTCTCGGCTATGCTGCCGTGGCGGTGCATCAGCACTCTGGTGGTGAGCAGGATGTCGGTGTCCACGGAATAACCTATGAGCAGGAGAAGTGCCAGAAGGGAGCCCTTGGAAAGCTCTATGCCCAGCAGGCTCATCACCCCCAGGGTGACCACCATGTCAGAGAAGGCTGAAAGCACCACCGCTATGCTGGGCACGAAGGTCCTGAACCTCAGGAAGATGGTAATCGCCATGAGGGTGAAGGCGAAGAGCAGGGCGTAGATAGCCTGCCGGAAGAAGGCTTCGCCGAGGGAGGGCGAGATTATGTCTATGGCGATTGCATCCCCGGGGATGCCCCCGGCAGAAAGCACGGCTCTTACCTCTTTCATCTCCTCTGTGCTCAGAGCGTGGGCGATGAAGAGCTCAATCTCACGGTTGCCCAAGGCGTCGCTGACTATTCGCACCTTCACGGGATAACCCAGAGCCTCAGCCAGTGCCTCTCCCGCACCCTCCGCGCCCTCCTGGTAGGGGGCAACTATCAGCGTGCCCCCCTTGAAGTCTATGCTCATGGGCATGGTGCCGGTGGTGTAGGAGGCAACCACCACCACGAGCCCAGCAGCCAGCATCAGCATCGGAAGCAGGAGGAGCTTCTTCACGTCTGCCGCGAGGAGTTCTGAGAGGAGTTCATCAAGCTTTGACATGTTAAGCCTCCGGTCTTAGGCATAGTGATTAAGGCACTGCTTCAATAAAAATCTTTGGTGGGCGGCATGAGAGGCGACGAGCTGGTGCTCGCAGGTTTTGTGATGCTGCTGCTGGGCATGCTTCTGGTGGCTGCAGGCATGCTGGCTCAGGCGGGCAAGCAGGGCGCCGAGGTGCGTGGAGGAGGAGTGGTTCTGATAGGTCCCCTGCCTGTAGTTTTCGGCACCGATGCCCAGAGCGTGAGAACCCTGCTGATTCTTACGCTGCTGCTTATACTGGTGGTTTACCTGCTGTTCTACAGGGGCTGGGTGCGATGAGGCTCCTCATTGATGAGAGGGGGAGGAAGTTCCTGGTGGAGGAGGAGAGAGAGGTGCTCCACACCGACCTGGGCGTTATCAGGCTTGCAGGCGCTGAGCCGCCAGCCGAGCTGCGGAGCCACTTGGGGCACAGGTTTGTGATGCTTGAGCCGAGCGTGGTTGACCTGCACGAGAAGCTGCCCAGGGCGGGGAGCGTGGTGGTGAGGAAGGAGGTGGGGCTGATAGTGGCGAACACCGGCATCGGCTCCGGCTCTAAGGTGGTTGAGGCAGGCACCGGCACGGGCTCGCTGGCTATATACTTAGCCCACATCGTGGGAGACACCGGAAGGGTGTACACCTACGAGCTCAACGAGAAGCACCTTGAGATAGCAAGGCGCAACTTCGCAGCGGCTGGCGTGGAGCACAGGATAGTGGCTGAGCTCAGGGATGTGAGGGAGGGCATAGAAGCAGAAGAGGTGGATGCGGTGGTGTTTGACATGCCTGACCCCTGGCTGGCGGTGGAGCATGCCTTCTCCGCACTGAAGCGCGGCGGCTTCATAGCGGTTTACAACCCGTACATTGAGCAGATTCGCAGAGCCTACGAAGCCATGCGCGAGGCTGGCTTCAGGTTCCTGAGGGTGGTTGAGCTGCTTGAGCGGGAGATTGAGGTCAGGAGCGTGGGCACGCGCCCGAGAACCAGGATGGTGGGGCACACGGGCTACCTGGCCTTCGGCAGGAAGTGTTAGCCCTTGAGCAGCGTGCCCAGGTGGAGGAGCATGCGTATCACGAAAGCCAGGAGGCCAATGATGATTATCCCCGCCCCGGTGACCTTGGCAACCATCAGGTACTCGCTGCGCCTGGGCTTGCGGGAGAGCTTGACAACCCTCTGCCACTCTTTAAGCCTCTCCACAAGCTGGGCTCTGTCCTTCAGAATCGCCACCGACATGCTCTCAGTCCAGGAACTCTATTCCGAGCTTTGACCTGAGGTCCTCCTCCCCCGTCTCCTTCTCAAGAAAGCTCTCATCATCTGCCCCGAGAATCTGCTTGGAGCGCACGCCCGTGACCACCAGCATCACCCTGAGCATGCCCTTCAGGTTCTCCTCTATCTGGGCACCCCATATTATGTTCGCCCTGGGATCAAGCCTCTCCGAAACCACCTGCACCACCTGCTGCGCCTCCGCTAAGGTCAGGTCCTCGCCACCCACCACGTTGATGAGCGCACCTCTCGCACCGGTGATGTCAACGTTGAGCAGCGGGCTGTTTATCGCCTTCTCTATAGCCTCAACCGCACGGTTCTCGGTGTCGCTCTCGCCCATGCCTATCATGGCAACTCCGCCGCCCTCCATTACCGCACGCACGTCCGCAAAGTCAAGGTTTATCAGACCGGGCTTGGTTATGAGCTCGGTTATGCCCTTCACAGCTCTGACCAGTATCTCGTCAGCCACCTTGAAGGCAGCAGGCAGCGGCAGGGTGGGTGCTATCTCAAGCAGACGGTCGTTGGGAATCACTATAACCGTGTCCGTCTCCCTGCGAAGCTTCTCCAGACCCATCTCGGCGTTGCTGCGCCTGCGCATGCCCTCCATGGTGAAGGGGAAGGTCACCACCGCCACGGTTAAGGCGCCGAGCTTCTGGGAGATGTTGGCTATCACCGGCGAACTCCCGGTGCCAGTGCCACCCCCGAGCCCGCAGGTTATAAACACGATGTCGGCACCCTCAAGCAGCTCCTTGATTTCCTGCTCGCTTTCCTTTGCAGCCTCCTCGCCAATCTGGGGCACGGAGCCGGCACCGAGACCGCCGGTGAGCTCCTTGCCTATGATGAGCTTCTTGTGCGCCCTGGTCTGGAGCAGGTCCTGGGCATCGGTGTTTATGGCTATGGTTTCGGCGCCTTCTATGCCCACCTCCATGAGACGCGTCATGGTGTTGTTCCCAGCCCCGCCCGTGCCTATCACCACGATTCTCGCCCTGGTGTGAGAGAGAATTTCCTCAAGCTCCTGGTCCACTCCAGGCTCCTGCATGACAGACATGCCCCCGTAAGAAGCTCCACCACCTCTCTTCAGTGCTTCCTCAATGATGCTGTCCAACGTGATTCCTCCTGCTATCCATTCATGGGTGGTAGAGGTATTTAAACGTTTTCCCCTGCCATGCCACGGGTGCTGGAGGCGAAGGCTGCCATGGCTGAGAGGCTGGAGCTCTTCATGACCACGGAACGGGGCTTTGAAGCAGTTGCGGCAGATGAGGTTGAGGAGCTTACTGGCAGAAAACCCGAAGCGGTGGGTGAGGGAAGGCTGCTCCTGAAAGGCTCAGCTAAGGATGTGCTGCTCCTCAACTACTGCTCAAACACCCTGCACCGGGTGGTGCTGCTGCTCCTGAGGGAGGAGGTGGAGACGCTTGAGGAGGTTTACTCCTCAGCCCTGAGCGTGCCCTTTGAGGAGCTGATTGCGCCGGAGCAGAGCTTTGCGGTGAGGGCAGAGCGCATAGGTGAGCATGAGTTCACCTCCCCTGAAATAGCAGCACGCATAGGTCAGGCGGTGATTGACAGGTACCGGAGGGAGAGGGGACACAGGCTCAGGGTCAACCTCAAGGAGCCCGGGGTGGTGATAAGGGCGGAGCTCTCGGGAAGACTGCTGTGGCTGGGAGTGGATACCACCGGCAGGAGCCTGCACCGCAGGGGCTACAGAGCCTACCTGCACCCGGCACCGCTGAAGCCCACAGCCGCCCATGCTCTGCTGAGGCTGGCTGAATGGAGGCACAGCGAGGCACTGATTGACCCCTTCTGCGGCTCGGGCACGGTGTGCATAGAGGCTGTGAGGTGGGCGTGGCGCATGCCAAACATGCTCAGGAAGAGCTCCTTCCTGCTCTGGAGGCTGCGCTTTCTGCCCGTGGAGCAGCTCTCCAGAGTGGCTGAGGAGGCAGAGGCGGGGATGCGCAGGAGAGAGCTGAAGGTGAGGGGGTGCGACATCTCACCAAAGCACCTGCAGGGGGCGAGGGTGAATGCCAGATGCGCGGGCATAGCCGGGGCGGTGGAGTTCTTCACGGGAGATGCCAGAGAGCTGCGCTATTCCGAGGATGTGGTTATCGCGAACCTGCCCTACGGGCTGAGAATGGGCAGCCCCCGCAAGGTGGCCAAGCTCTATGCTGGCTTTGAGCGTGCTCTGGCTTCAGGGAGCTGGCGCACCGCAGTGCTGCTGACCGCCAGACCCGAGCTGTATCCTGCCGAGCCGGATGAGATGCTCAGAGTCACCCTCGGCACCCTCCCGGCAAAGGTGATGGTCTTCAGGAACTGAAAATGTGCGCCTTCTCCGGTGCAAAAATTTAATTGTCGTTAGCACATAGGTTTTTAACCATGCCGGGAAGGCGTCAGGCGAGGGGTAGCAGGGGCAAGCTCACAGCAGTGCAGCTTGGAGCACTTTTTGGAATAGGGATAATGGTTTTATCAAGCTTAGCCTATGCCATACTCTACAATCCCTTCGGCGGCGGGGGCGGGAAGAGGGAAGCCGGGAAGGTGGTGACTTCTGCAGACTCCGACCTTGATGGCATACCTGACTACCTGGAGAAGGAGATAGGCACAGACCCCTATGCACCTGACACTAAGGAGACGCTGGAGAAGAGGAGGCAGCAGGTGGAGGGAGCATACGCCAGCGGGCGCATCGGAGAGGAGGAGTACCGCAGGCTGATAAGGAAGATTGAAGCTGCAGAGGAAGTGGTCAGGTGAAGATTGCGATTTCCGGAAAGGGGGGCGTGGGGAAAACCACAATTGCCGGAACGCTGGTGAGGCTTTTTGCTGACAGGGGCTACAGCGTCATCGCCGTGGATGCAGACCCGAGCATGAACCTGCACACCATGATAGGTGTTGAAAATCCTGTGCCGATTTCAAAGCTCAAGCAGCTCATAGGAGAGCGAACGGTAATAACCCCCGGAATATACAACCTGAATCCGAGGGTGGATGACGTGGTTGAGAAGTACTGCGCGGTCAGGGACAACATACGCCTGATTGTCATGGGCACGGTGGAGGGTGTGAGCCAGGGATGCATGTGCCCGGAGAATGCCTTCCTGAGAGCACTGCTCAGACACCTGATACTCAAGAGGGGGGAGATGGTTATACTGGACAGCGAGGCTGGCGTGGAGCACATGGCGAGGAACATCGCCGAGGGTTTTGACCTGATGCTGGTGGTGGCGGAGCCATCAAGAAAGGCAGTGGACGTGGCAAACAGGCTGATTGAGCTCTCAAGAAGCGCGGGAATACCGGAGGTTTACTGCGTGGCAAACAGGGTGAGCTCCCTTGATGATGAGGACTTCCTGCGGGATAACCTGATAGCAGAGGTGCTGGAGAACATCCCGGAGGATGAGATGGTGAGAAAAGCCGAAAGACAGGGCGTACCCCTGGCAGATTTGCAGGAGGAGTCAGAGGCACTGCAGCGTATTTTTTCGCTGTCAGAAAAAATAGAGAAAATAACGGGCAAGTTATTCTAAGTTGATAACGTCCATCACTTTACGCCACTTGTTGCCCTCCATCTGCATTACCCAGACCTTCTTGAGCTTGGCGTTGTCCTTTGGCTTCCACTCCCGCGCCCAGGCAAGCACCTCCTCCTTGGTGGGCATCCTGTCCGTCTTCTTTATGGTGACAAAGCGCTTTGCCTCAACGTTTTTCATCGGTTTTCCCCGGATAACTACCTCTCTCCCTAAGTACTCAAGCCCGTTCACGTAATACATTCCCGCAACCTCCGTAGAAGTTTTATCCCAGTGCCGGTATAAAAAACTTTTGGTAGCCCGGTGTCAGATGCGCCTGCACCCCTATCAGGTCTTCAGGCTTTTTAACCTGCTTTAACCCTGTGATAATGAGCCTCCTCACGACCTCCGCCTTTGAGAGCCGGGGTATCTCTAACAGGTGATTCAATCCTTCCAGCCAAAAAACCTTTTTATTCTCATGCCCTCAAGATAATCCCATGCTCTTAGGCGTCATGTCAGACTCTCACGACAGGCTGGACGTGCTCCGCAGAGCCGTGGAGCTGCTGAACCGCAGGGGTGCCGAGCACGTGCTTCATGCAGGTGACGTGGTCTCTCCCTTTGCCGCGGCGGAGCTCGGCAGACTAAAAGCACCTGTCACAGCAGTTTTCGGCAACAACGATGGCGAGCGGCGGCTCTTGGCAGAGAAGCTTCCGGGCATCGCCGAATTTGCCGAGCTCACCCTGGGAGGTACCAAAGTGGCCCTCTACCACGGCACCTCCCCGGAGCTCGTCAGAGCGCTGGTGGATAGCGGCAGCTACGGGCTTGTGGTCACGGGGCACACCCACAGGGTGCACGAGGAGCGCCGGGGCAGCACCCTCTGGCTCAACCCCGGGGAGCTCTGCGGCTACCTCACCGGCAGGTGCACCCTCGCGCTGGTGGAGCTTGAAGGCATGCAGGTGGAGGTGGTTGAGCTTTGAGGTGCCTGCTCTCCTTCCCCGGCGCCTTTCTGCTGGCTCAGGGGCTGCTGAGGCTGGCAGCCTCGCAGAATGCCGCGGCAGCCTTCAGCACAGCCTCAGGTGCTGCGCTTCTCATTGCCGGGAGCCTTGCGAGAAGCAGCAGCCTGCGTGAATCCCTCATCGGCTACGCCATCGGCGTGGGTGTAACTCTGCTCATGCTCATGCTCTATCCCCTGAGCTAACCCGCAGCAGCTCTTGCTCTGCGCAGGCTGCTGAGCAGATAGACCAGCATGAAGGCGATGAACATCGCCATACCCGCGCGCTGCGCTATGCCGAGCAGGTAAACCACGCTTGCCCTTGATGGCTCCTTCCCCGGCTCAACAATCAGCGCCTCCCCCGCTCCCGGGATTGCGATTGGCTCTCCCGCTATGGTCACCACCTTTCCCAGCACCCTCTCACGCGGCACCACCCAGGGGTCGGGGGCAGGCATGGCATCTCCCTTCGTCAGGAACCCCTCTGGCGTTACCCCGTACACCCTGTGCAGCACGTACTGCCTCCTCTCCACATCCCTCTCAACAAAGCCTGAGAAGAGTATGATGTCCCCCACCTCCGGCTCCCTTGAGAGCGTCTGAATCAGCACCAGGTCACCCTTCTGAAGCACCGGATACATGCTGTTGCCCAGCACCACAGCAAAGAAGAAGACCTTTGAGAGGATGAGGTAGCCGGTCAGCAGGTACAGGAGCAGCACCAAGAAGGTGCCCTGAAGGCTTGGCTTCTCCTGCCTATCAAGCATGGCGTTTGCCCTCTCTGCAACCATCCTTCTCCTTCTCAGGCGCATCATGGCGCTGAAAATGCCCCATACAGCACCTCTTACAGCGTTTCTCCCGTGAGAGGTAAAAGCCACAACAATAACACAGAAAACCACCAGGTAGAACAGCAGGGTCTGCTGCATGAAGTCCATAAGTTCCCCTGCAAACAGTAACATTGGAAAAGGGTGGAGCTCACTTACGCTCCTCGCACCACCTTCTCACGGCAGAGCAGCACAGCTCCACCGCCCGTTTCATATCCCTGCGGTCAGCCACCTCCACGGGAGAGTGGAGGTACCTTGCGGGCACCGAGAGTACGCCTGTTGGTACTCCCGTTCTGGTGAGGTGGATGCTGGTGGCGTCGGTGGTGCCCCTCTCAACCACCTCAAGCTGGTGCTCTATCTTCTCCTCCCTTGCGGTGCTCACCAGCAGCTCCCTGATGCGCGGGTGTGTTATCAGCCCCCTGCCACCTGCATCAGCCACCGTGACCACCACCCCCGCGCCAAGCTTCACCCTGCACTCCTCCTCCTTCACCCCCGGGAAGTCGCCGGCGGAGGTGGTTTCAAGCACCAGCGCCATGTCTGGCGCAATCCCGTAGGCGGAGGTGCGTGCGCCCTTCAGACCCACCTCCTCCTGCACCGTGGCAACGGCATAAACCTCGGCATCCACCTCCAGCCTTCTCATCACCTCCACCATAGCCCAGCATCCGATGCGGTCATCAAAGGCTTTTCCCGTAACCAGCTCGCCACCCAGCTCAGCAAAGCTCCTCTCAAAGGTCACGAAGTCCCCCACCCTGACACCCATCTTTTCGGCATCTTCCGCGCTGCCGGCACCAACATCTATGAACATGTCCTCGGTTTTCACAGGCTTTTTCCTCTCCTCATCCTTCATCAGGTGGGGTGGTTTTGAGCCGATAACCCCCCTGACCACCCCTTCTGAGGTGTGCACCAGCACCCTCTGGTTGAGCAGGCACTGCTCCACCACTCCGCCGAGAGGCATGAAGCGCAGGTAGCCCTTGCTGTCTACGTGCTTCACCATCAGCCCTATCTCGTCCATGTGGGCTGCCAGCATCACCCTTGCCTCTCCCGAGCCCTTTCTCGCTATCAGGTTGCCCAGAGCATCCACCTCAACCGAGTCGCAGAAAGCCTCAAACTCCCTGAGCAGCAGGCTGCGCACCTCATCCTCATAACCCGGCACACCGTGGGCTTCGCTGAGCTTTCTCAGCAGCTCCATAACATCACCCGGTAACTACTCTCCCTGCCGCAAGATAAAGGTTGTGAAAAAAACAGAAGAAGAGCCCCGGCGGGCTCAGAACACCGGCTTCACCTTGTACATCGTAATGCCCGCTTCCCTGAGGAGCTTCATCGCCTTGACGCCGTCAGGCGGGAACACGTGAATCGTCGCGTGGAAGGGCGGAACCGTCATGACGGTCTTGTACTTTATGGGTATCTTGTTCTTCTGCAGAATCTCGTAGGCTTTGTGGTAGTCGCCGTTCATGTAGTCCACTCTTATGGGTATGCTCACGTCAGTGCCGCCCGGGACGTCGTCCACGATTAAGCCCTGCCTCTCCTTCTCCTCCCACTCGCGTATGTCATCGTCGGTCAGCTCCTCCTCGTACTTTCCGGGGAATTTTCTGGAACTGAGCCACGGTGCCTCAAGCGGATTTGCCATTCTCTCTCACCTCATAACACCTTTATATTATGCGGCGGATTTACCTGTCCGCCACACCTACCTATCACGTCCCTGTATATAAAGTTTTTGCGAAACCTTTAAAAGCCCCACATAACACCTGCATATTATGAGCGTGGGTGTGCTCACCGGCAGGCAGGCGCAGGTGCTGCGCTATCACCTGCTGGGCTACTCTCAGGTGGAGATAGCAGAAGCCATGGGCATAACCCAGCCCCGGGTATCTGCGCTGCTCAGCAGAGCCCTGAAGAAGGTTGCCCTTGCCAGGCAGACCGTAGAGTTTTATGAGGAGCTCATGTACATCCGTGAGCTCAGGGAAAGGGGCTACAGGGGCGAGGCGGTGCTGCGTTAAATTTTATGTGGTTACTCAGGTCTGAATGCATGGTGAGCGAGTGAGGACAAAGAGCGCCATTACCTTAGGGGCGATAGTTGCTCTGGCAGTTTTCGCCTACCTATCCTCCAAGAGCGCTCCGATAATAAGCGATGAGGAGCACACCTACGTTGGCAGCTTAGTGTGGTACAACTCCTACGACAGAGGGCTCAGGCTTGCGGAGGAGCAGAACAAGCCGGTGATGCTCTACTTCTGGGCTACCTGGTGCAAGTTCTGCAGGAAGCTGGAGAGCGAGGTTTTCCCTGACCCGCAGGTAAATGCGCTGCTCAGGCAGAACTTTGTGCTGGTGGCTGTGAACGTTGACACCGACAAGCGCGTGAGCTCAAAATACGGGGTGCAGTATCCGCCGGCGATGATATTCATAACCCCCCGGGAGGAGGTGCTTGAGAGGGTGATGGGCTACGTGCCCAAGGATGACTTCCTGAGCTACGCTAAGCAGGTGTTTCAGAGGTACCATCAGAACTCCAGCGAGCTCAGCACCGCCTCCGGCAGCGCCTCCGCAAGCTCTGCTGCCGAGAATCCGTAGCCCCGCCGCCGCTCAAGGGTCTCTCCCGCAAGACCGCACAGGAAGGCTGCGCAGCATGCCGCCTCAAAACTTCCGCATCCCTGAGCTATAAAGCTTGCCACCACTCCCGCCAGCACATCCCCTGTGCCGCCCTTCGTCATCCCCGGGCTGCCGGTGCGGTTCAGCTTCACCCTCCCGGGTGAGGCGATGACATCCACTCTGCCCTTCAGCAGCACCACCGCTCTGCGCCTGCGGGCGAGCCGCTGCACCGCTTCAGCCCGCAGCCCTACCTCACGCGGCAGACTCGTGCCGGTGATTTTCCTGAACTCCCCGGCATGCGGTGTTAGCACGCTGCCCTCCGGCAGCGCTGCACCCCGAGCAGCCGCAAGTGCAGAGGCATCAAGCACGCAGGGGACCTCAAGCTCCCTTAGCATGTGCCTCACGGCATCAAGGGTCTTCTCATGCTCCCCCAGCCCCGGACCGAGGAGCACGCAGTCGGCGCTCTCAGCCAGCTCCAGCAGCGCATCCACCGCCCCAGCCTCCAGCCTCTGCCCCGAATACGGGCGCAGTATAATCTCGGGGGAGGCTGCTCTCACCGGCACCTCAATCGCCTCAGGCACTGCCACCAGCACCAGGTCGGCACCAGCCCTCATAGCTCCAAGAGCCGCAAGCACCGGGGCACCGTGGTATTCCGTGCTGCCGCCCACGATGAGAACTCTGCCATTCTCGCCCTTGTGGGAGTCCCTGCTCCTCTTCCACACGCTAACCGCCACATCTCCAGGTCCAACGTACCTCCCAGCCTCCTCCGGGATTCCGATGTCCCTGACAACGCAGGGCAGATTCTCCAGCCCGCGCTTCATGGCGTGCAGCGTTACCACCAGGTCAGGCTCAACCCTGTATCCGCCACCGCTCTCGTTCATGCCAGAGGGCAGGTCAACACTAACCACGTAGCCGGCAAAGCGGTTCACCTCGGCTATGACGCTTCTGTAGGGCTCCCTCACCTCACCCCTCACTCCCGTGCCCAGCAGCGCATCCACCAGCACATCCGCCTCGCTCAGCCGCCCCCTGTACTTCAGCACCTTCACCATGCCAGTGCTCCTGAGCTCTGCCAGCATTCTCGCGGTGAGCTCTGAGGCAGGCTCTCTCACCAGGTACACCCTCACCTCCATGCCAGCCTCCGCCAGGTACCTGGCAGCCACCAGCCCGTCGCCGCCGTTGTTGCCGTGCCCGCACAGCACCACCGCCTTAGCTTCTGTACCGAACCTCCTCAGCACCTCCTCGGCTACAGCCCTGCCGGCATTCTCCATCAGCGTCTCCTCTGCCACGCCTAAGTACCTGGCGTTGATGTCCAGCGCTCTCATCTCATCCTGGCTGAGAATCATTGCCCCAGCCTCTTCAGACGCATGACCTCAAGAGCCCTGAGCAGGTCTGTTCTTGAGAGTATCCCGGTAAGCACGCCGTCGTCAACCACCGGCAGCCTGCCAACTCCCGCCCTTGCAAGGGTCAGGAAGGCTTCACTTGCATCAGTATCGCTGGTGACTGTGAGCACCTCTCTGCTCATCACATCCGCAACCCTGGTTCTGCCCCACTCACCCCTGGGCACCTTAGACAGGTCTGTAAAGGTCACTATACCCTCAAGCCTCCCCCCGTCGCTCAGCACAGGATACCCCATGTGCTTCCTCTCAAGCATGAGCTCTGCGAGCTCCTCTAAGGTGATATCCGGGCTTACCGACACCACCCCGTGGGTCATGAGGTCCCTCACCTTCATTCCGGAGAGCAGAAAATTCACCCTGAGCATCTCGCTCTCCTGCACAGCCCCCAGGTAAACAAAGAAGGCTATGAAAACCAGCCAGAGGTTGGGGAGCAGGACACCCAGGAGCGCGAAGAGCACCGCTATCATCTTGGCAATGCCGGTGGCAATTTCGGTGGCGGTGTTGAAGCCCAGCCTCAGGGCAAGCAGCGAGCGGAAGACCCTGCCGCCGTCCATGGGCAGAGCGGGCACGAACAGGTTGAAAACACCCAGCAGCAGGTTGACCTTGAAGAAGACCGCCAGCAGCGTCATGGGGCTTGAGATGCTGAAGTCAAACAGCGGAAAAATCAGGCTGAGACTGTCAAAGACGTAAAGCACCCCCAGAGTTACAGCACTCATTATGAAGTTAAAGCCCGGACCGGCCACCGCTATCTTCAGCTCCTGCACGGGATTCTTGGGCAGCTCCTCCATTGAGGCAATGCCGCCGAAGGGCAGCAGGGTTATGCGGTTTATCGCTATCCCGTACCTCCTGGCTACAACGGAGTGGCTGAGCTCGTGCAGCGTTACAACGGTAAAGAGCAGCACCAGGTATATGAACGCCTGGAAGTTTACAGCTATGCTGTAAATGAACACCAGCAGAAGAAGCAGCAGGAAGGACACGTGCAGCTCCACTGGTATGCCGAGTATTCTGCCTATTCTGTAACTGTCCCGCATTCACCTCACCCTCAAGGTTTATATATTGGCAGGGGCACATTTAATATGTTACCCCCCGGTGAGGTGGTTATCTTGGTATCCAGGCTTAGTGAGCTGACCAGCAAGGATGTCTTTACTGAGGATGGCTCAAGAGTGGGCAGTCTTGAGGACGTGGTGATAGACCCGGAGACGGGCAAGGTGCAGGGGCTGCTGATAGGCAACGTGTCAGAGAGCTTCCTGGAGAGAGTCAAGCTTGAGAGAGCCAGAGGCGTGAACGTGCCCTACCGTGCTGTAAAGGCGGTGAGCGACATAGTGATTCTCAGGGATGCCGTGTACTCGGCAAAATCCTCCTCAGAGTGAGCAGCATGGGGCTTCTGCTGGGCGTGGCGGCAGGCTTCGCCGCGATGGTCGTGCTCTCACCCTTCCCCTTTTTTGGACCCCTCGTAGCAGGTTTTGGAGCCGGGCTGCTGGCAGGCGGGGGCGTGGAGAGGGGTGCCCTGGCAGGTTTCCTGTCGGGAATTGCGGGCGGGCTCATGGTCTTCCTGCTGCTCGGCACGGCAGGTGGACTCATGGGCGGAATGATGGGCTGGATGATAGGCTCGCTGATAGGTTTCGGATTCTTTCTGGTGTCCCTCTACTACGCGGTGCTCGGATTAATCGGCGGCGCCGTCGGAGGACTGCTCAGGGGGAGATGAGTCGTCGGTTATGGAGTTTATGTTTCCGCCTTTGAAAACCGCCCTGCGCAGGCGCACGCTGCCATTTGCGGAGCTCACATCCTCAAGATAAAGGTTGGAGTGCTCATCATAGGAGACCAGTATGCCAGTGAACTCCTCCCCGCCGCGCACCGTGATTCTGACACGTCTGCCTGCCGAAAGCTTCAGCGTCTCCTCCGAGCCCGTCATGTCCTCCTACTTTACTCCATCACTTAAATATCTTGCCCATGCTGCGATGGCAGGCATGACGGCACGCCACTGCCGGCATTACCAATGCTGAATGGCGACGCAGATAACACATCGGCTATGTGATGCCCCGCATACTATAAATACCAGAAATCGCAACCCTAAGCCATGCTGCTGGGTCTTCCGGGCACAGGTGGTCCCGAAGTTGGAGAGGGTACCTGCATAGCAGCGGGTGCTGTAGTAATCGGGAACGTTAGGATAGGCGGCAGGGTCTTTGTGGCTCCCATGGCGGTGGTGAGGGCTGATGAGGAGGGTTCGGCGATAGTGATAGAGGATGAGTGCAATGTGCAGGACGGCGCCATAGTGCACGCCCTCGCAGGCACAAGGGTGGAGGTGCGCAGGGGCTCTTCCTTAGCACATGGCTGCATCGTTCATGGCCCATGCACCATAGGCGAGGACTGCTTCATCGGCTTCAGGGCTACGGTCTTCAAATCGGTGCTGGGCAGGGGGAGCATGGTGATGCACGGTGCCTTAGTGCTGGGGGTTGAGGTGCCACCCGGCAGGCTGGTGCCAGCGGGCGCGCTGGTGGACTCGCAGGAAGCTGTGGAAGGGCTGGAGCCAGTGCCTCCTGAGCTGGAGGAATTCAGACGCTCCGTGAGGCGCACAAATGTAGAGCTGGCGGAGAGGTATGCGAGGGCAGAGCAAGTGGAGTGAGGCTTCGGGCAGAGAAGGCAGTTGTCCGGAGGTGTGCGGCTGCTGAATCCCCATGTCTGAGCGTCTATTTACTGAAAAGCCACGGATCATGCCATTACCATAATTTTAACGAATTAAATGCAATGGTCTTCATTGTGTGTTCCTGTTAATCACGCGCGAAAGTTTTAAGTATTGCAGTTTCAAAGCATACCGTGTGATTGAGGTAGAGGAGCTGTGCAAAAGCTACGGCAGTCTGAAGGCTGTCAGTAATCTGAGTTTCAGCGTGAAAGAGGGGGAGGTGTTTGGATTTCTCGGTCCAAACGGTGCCGGCAAGACCACAACCCTCAACATGCTCATGGGGCTGGTAGTGCCCGACTCCGGCAGAATAACGGTTGCAGGTGTGGAGGTGGTTGAGCACCCCCTGGAGGTGCGCAGGGTTGCCGGCTACCTGCCGGAGAACCCGGGGTTTTATCCCTGGATGAGCGTCCTGCAGAACATGCTGTACTTTGCAGACTTCTACGGGCTCGGCAGAGCCGAGGCTGAGGAGCTTCTTGAGCTGGTGGGCATGGCAGGGCACAGCCACAGGAAGGCGGGAGAGCTCTCCAAGGGCATGCGCCAGAGGTTAGCTCTCGCCCAGGCGCTGCTGAACGACCCGGAAGTGCTGCTGCTGGATGAGCCCACCTCCGGGCTTGACCCCGAGGGTGCGGCTGAATTCAGGGAGCTTGTGAGGAGGCTCAGCCGTGAGGGCAGAACCATACTCTTCTCCTCCCACATACTGCCAGAGGTCACGGAGGTGTGCCGGAGTGTGGGGATAATCCACAGGGGCAGACTGGTGGTGCAGGGAGAGCTGAAGAAGCTCTCCAAGATGCGTGGCTTCAGGGTGGTGGTTGAAACCCAGCCTCCGCTGCCGCAGGAGGATGCAGAGCGCCTCCTGGGAAGGTTTGCCCGCAGGATTGAGCGCAGAGACGGGAGCTACGTGCTGGATTGCCCGGAAGATACCAGAGCTTCAATCTCACGAGAGCTATTCAGGCATGGATATGCCGTGACCGAGATTCATGCCGAATCTCCGAGCCTTGAGGAGCTCTACTTAGAGGTGGTGAGGGGGTCCGAATGAGCCTGCTGGTGGTTGCAAAGAAGGAGTTTGCAGAGCAGGTGGGGAGCAGGAGGTTCATTGTGCTGACCCTTCTGACCATGCTGGTGGTGGCTTATGCGCTGCACATGGGGCTGAGAATTGCGCACCAGAGCATGAGGGCAGAGGTGCTGCAGCTATTCATTGGCACGGGAAATGCGGTTTTTGCACTGTTCGGAGCCGGGCTCGGGCTGCTTGCAGGGTTTGATCTGATCACCCGGGAGCGGGAGCAGGGCACACTGAAGGTGCTGCTCTCCCATCCGGTGCCCAGGGATGCCATAATCCTGGGCAAGGCTGCCGGAGCCTTTGCGGCAATTTCGCTGGCTGTGGCGTGCGTGCTTGCGGTAGCTACGGGGGCTGTGCTGATTTACGGGATGCCCCTCAGCATAGAGGAGCTGGCAGATGTCGCCGCCTTCGGAGGAGTCACCGTGATTTACATCTTCACCTACTTCTCCTTCGGCATCTTTGCCTCGGCTGTTGCCAAAAGCTCCGGCACAGCGCTTACTATCAGCGCACTGCTGCTGGTGTTCTTCTCCGCCGCTGTGCCGGTAGCCGGAGAGCTCGTGAGCAGCAGACTCGCAGGAGAGCCACCGGCACCGCCGGTTTACGAGCACAGGGTGCATGAGGACGGGAGCGCTGCCCTGGAGGTTGTGGCAGAGCCTGATTCGCAGGCTATGCGTGCTTACGAGCAGAAAATGGCAGAGTACATGGAACGCAAACGCAGAATTTCTGCGATTTTCGGTCTATTCTCTCCTGTTTACAACTACAAGGAACTTGTACGCTATCTCATGGCAGAGCGAACCTACGGTAGTCATGCAGAGGTGCTGAACAGGCTGGCGGGATTTGTGGCGATGCCGGCGGTGTTCTTCACCCTGGGGTACGTGAGGTTTGTCAGGGAGGATGTGGTTTGAGGTCTCTTCTGCTTCTGCTCGCACTGGTGCTGGCAGCGCTTACGGGCAGCCTGGAGCTGAGCACCAGCGGCATATCGGCTATAGCAGGGGAGGAGCTCAGCATACCCCTGACAGTATCCAATCCCTACACCTTTTCCCTGACCATGCCCCTGCAGTACTCGGCACCCGCAGGATTCACGGGCTGGTTTGAGTATTCTGGACTCAGGGTGAACTCTCTGACCCTGCCCCCCGGAGAAAGCGCACAGCTCGTTTTCCACCTGAAGGTGCCTGAGGGGGCAGAGCCTGGCAGGTACCGCATCAGCCTCCGTGCTTTTGGAAGCAGATGGATTGAGCTGAGGGTGGCTGAGCCTGAGGAGTTTGTTGTGGCTCTGCCAGAGCTCAGGGGTGTGGTGATGGAGGCTGGCGATAAGGTGGAGCTGGAGGTTGAGCTCAGGAGCCTGGTGAGCACACCCCTTGAGCTTGAGGTGTCCTGCACCACCCCACCGGGATGGAGGTGCAGCAGCTTCTACGGAGAGTCTGAGGTCTATGCCCTGGTTCTCAGGCAGGGAGCGGGCAAAAAACTCAGGCTGGTGATAGAGAGCAGTCCGGAGGCTGATGTGGGGGAATACGGGGTGGAGCTCGTGCTCGCCAGCAGCTTCGGGAGGAGCAGCATGCCTGTGGGCGTGAGAATTTCCAGAACCCACAGGGGGGAGAATGGAAGCGTTGTGCTGAAGCTCTTGGACCGGGAGGCGCTGCCCGTGCCGTCAGCGGAGGTGCTGGTGGAGGAGAGCGGGGAGGTTTACCACACAGGGCAGGAGGGGGAGACGGTAATTGAGCTCCCTCCCGGCAGGTACACGCTGCGGGTGAGCAAACCCGGCTACCAGGCGCGCAACCTCGTGGTGGAGGTGAGGGCTGGTAAGAGGGTGCAGGAGGAGGTGGTGCTGAAGAGGCGAGCCTACTATGTGGAACTCACCGCCGAGAGCCCGGTGGTATCCAGAAGTCTGGGCGCAAAGCCCCTGTTCAGACTCCGGCTGAAGAACATGGGGTACCTGGATGACGAGTACTCCCTGAGGGTTGCCGGACTGCCTCCCAGCTTCTACTACCGCTTCAAGGAGGAGCAGGGGGCTGAGGAGGGTCTCAGCGTCCTTTACCTGAGAGGTGGGGAGGAGAGGACGCTGTACTTAGAGGTGGTGCCCCCAGTTTCTGCCGAGCCCGGGGAGTACAGGTTTACCGCCATCGCAAGCGGCAGGTGGCGGGCTGAGGAGAACCTGACGCTCAGGCTCCGGGGTGAGTACCGCTTAGCCATTGAGCCTGCGGGTGGATACCTGAGCTTTGCATCCCCGGGCGAAGCTGCAGAGCTCAGGGCGGTGCTCAGGAACACCGGCAGGGGAGGGACGCTCACCTCGGTCAGGCTTCGGGCGGAGGTTCCTGAAGGCTGGCATGCAGAGGCTGTGCCTGAGGAGGTGCCCTCGCTCAGACCCGGGGAGGCGATACCTGTGGTGTTCAGGCTCACCCTGCCTGCGGACGCGCTGCCCTCTGAGTACATGGTGAAGCTGCGGGCAGAGGCTGAGCAGAGCAGCGCAGAGGCTGAGCTCAGGATGGTGGTGAGGGAGAGGGGAGGCGCTGCCCTGGCGGGTGCCCTGATAATTCTTGTGACTGTTGCAGGGCTGGCACTGCTCTACAGGAGGCTGGGGAGGAAGTAGAGCTAAGCCCTGTATCCGTTCTCAATTATTTCTACGGCTCTCTCCACACCCCTCAGCCTTCCCGCCAGCCTGCTCAGAACCTCAAGACTCTGCCTGAATGCAAGGGTGCGCACCTCCTGAAGCGCCGTGCAGAGCACCTCACCGCAGAGCCACTCCACATCCAGCATCCTGCCGGCTTTAAGCCTCTCTGCACCGCGCAGGTTCCCCTCACGCTCAGGGTAGTTCTTTATCGGCACCCCCACCACCGGCTTGGCGCAGGCTATGGATTCCATGATGCTGGTGTGCCCGCCGTGGGTGATCAGCACTCTGGCTCTGGAGAGGTGCTCTAAGTAACGCTCCCTGGATACACGGCTCACCCTCACAAACCTTTCGCCCAGAATCTGCTGCGCTTCTTCCAGTGCCTCCCCCACGTCGGGATTGACCTCCGAGCCACCGAAGTTCACCACCACCTTCTCTTCACCACGGCTCTCAAGCTCAGGAAGCAGCGGCCCCACAAAGTGAAACTTGTGCTTCTGGTCGTGAAAGGCAAGGTTGTCCATGCAGACGGTGTAGGGCGGCGGGAAGTCCGGCACTATTATCTCATCCGCCAAGTAAACCAGAAGCGCCTCTGCTGCCTCGCCCAGCTTCTTTATGGGCAGACTCAGAAGCTTGCCCTGAATCTGCTTCCACTGGATGGTTTCGTTGGTTATGAGAAAAAGCCGCATGCGACGCCATGAGCGGAGTATACTTGAGAACATCGCGGGTATGTAGCCGTCAACCACCATCGCATCTGGAGAAATTTCCCGCAGTATGCGCCGGGTTTCAAGCAGCATCTCAGGCTTGAGGCTGCGAAGGGTGCTCAGCACGGTGCCGAAAACCTCTATCTCGGTGGAGTTGAAGCTTATGTCTCCAAACTCCTCCACCTCTATAACCTCAAAGTCATAGGCACGCAGAAACTCCATACCGTCGCCATAGGTGGAGAAGACCACCTCGTGCCCACGCTCCCTCAAAGCCTTTGCAAGCTCCACATCCCTGCTCACATGACCGTAGCCAAAGCCGTTGCTCACGAAGTAAACGCGCATCCCGCACACCTGCGGAGTAACGCCACTAAATAACTTGGGGCAAAATTTTTCTTTTATGTCCTCCACATGCCCCTCATGGGCAGGATTCTCGTGGCTGACCCGAGCGTCTCCGGCATAAGCGGGGACATGCTCTTAGGTGCACTGCTGGAGCTCGGAGCACCGGAGGAGAGGCTCCAGATGTGCGCTGGTGTGATTTCAGAGCTTGCAGGGGGGGAGCTGAGGGTTGAGGTGGAGAGATGCACCAGGAAGGGCATCGCATGCACCGGCGTTGCCACCTACACCGCCGCCAGGCTTGAGAGCTGGGATGAGATGCAGGAGGTGCTGGGCTCGGCTGCTGCCAGGCTGAGCCTGAGCAACCCTGCGGTGGAGTTTGCGGAGGATGTGCTTGAGCTGCTCATAAAGGCGGAGAGGGCGGTGCACGGCTCGGCAGAGCCCCATGAGCTGGGCAGCGCCGACACCCTGCTGGACATTCTGGGCACAGCAGCGCTGCTTGACTCGCTGGAGCTCTTCGGCTGCACCGTGCTTTCAGCGCCTGTGAACACCGGCAGGGGCAGGATTGAAACCTCTCACGGAGAGCTCTCTGTGCCTGTGCCTGTGGTGCAGGAGGTGCTCAGGATGTTCAGCATACCCTTCCTGAGCACACACGGGGGCGAGCTGACCACACCCACGGGCATAGCGCTGCTCGCCTGCTTAGCTGACGAGTTCGTGGAGGAGCTGCCGGTGATGCGGGTTGAGAGCACCGGCAGGGGTGCGGGGAGCAGGGAGCTTGAGGCAGCCCCCAACATGCTGCAGCTACACCTCTGCACCTCCTGCAGCCTGGAAAAGGAGCAGATTGCGCTGCTTGAGACCAGCGTTGACGACGTAAGCGGTGAGCTCGTGGGGCATGCTGTGGGGAAGCTCATGGAAGCGGGGGCTCTTGATGTTCAGGTGTTTCAGGGGCTGACTAAGAAGAACCGCCCCTCCATGCTGGTTCAGGTGGTGTGCAAACCCGGGAGGGAGGATGAGCTTGCTGAGCTGATGATGCGGGAGCTGGGCACGCTGGGGGTGAGGTGCTGCAGGATGAGCATGCGCTTCGTGCTGGAGCGCAGGATGGAGACCGTGGAGCTGGAGCTTCTGGGGAGAAGGTTCTCCCTGAGGGTGAAGGTTGCAAGAAATGCAGCAGGTGAGGTGGTGAGTGCCAAGCCGGAGTACGAGGAGCTCAGGCGGCTCGCTGAGGCGCTTTCCCTGCCCCTCAGACAGGTGCAGAGGCTGGTTAGTGCGGAGCTTGCTAAGCTTTTCTGAACTTTGCCGCCCTGTTGGCAATTAACCCTGCAAGCACGCCAGCACCGAAGCCGTTGTCTATGTTGACCACCGCTATCCCGGGTGAGCAGCTCTGGAGCATGGCAAAAAGTGCGGTCTCGCCCCTGCCATGCATGCCGTAGCCCGTTGAAACAGGAAGCCCCACCACGGGCACATCAACCAGCCCCGCGACCACCCCTGGAAGCGCACCCTCCATGCCAGCAGCCACCACCACCACGTCAACATCTGCCTCGGCAAGCTTCTCCATGACAGGCATGAGCCTGTGGAGCCCCGCTATGCCGACGTCCGGGAAGAACCAGACCCTGCAGCCCATCTCCCTGGCTATCAGCTCCGCCTCCTTTGCCACGGGTATGTCAGAGGTGCCGGCGCAGAGCACCGCCACCCTGCCCCCGGTCTCATGCAGAACAAAGCCCGGCTTTCTGAGAATCATCATCTTAGCTTCAGGATGTGCCTCCACCCTGACGTGAGGGCTGAAACGCTTCTCAAGCACCTCAAGCTGCTCCTCACGCAGACGTGTGAGAATGCACCTCCCCCTGCTCTCAAGGAGCCTCTCGGCTATCTCAACAAGCGCTGAGGTGCTCTTGTGCTCCGCCAGCACCGCTTCAGGCGCACCTGCCCGCTCCTCACGGCTGACATCCAGCAGAGTGTGGCGGAGCTCCTCGTAGCTGAGAAGCCTCAGCCGGCGCTCTGCTTCCTCTATGCTCAGCCTGCCCTCAAGCAGCTCCTCAAGCAGCTTTCTGAGATGCATCGCCTCACCGGGAATATCTTCACTAAGGTTTAAATATGTGTGCGAGCAATGCTCTATACATGAAGGTCAAGGACATAATGCACAGCGCAACCTTTGTGTCTCCCGACACCACCATAGCCGAGGCTGCCAAGATAATGGTGAGAAAGAACATCAGCAGCGTTATAGTGGGCACTCCCACCGACCCCATAGGGATGTTCACGGAGCGCGACATGCTGCGGGAGGTGGTGGTGAAGAACCTGGACACCGAGAAGACCTCGCTGGTTGACATAATGTGCGGCACCGAGCTGAAGCATGTGATGTGCAGGGTTATAACCACGGTGCATCAGGATGCCCCGGTTGAGGAGGCTGCGGAGCGGATGATGGGCAGGTATGTGCGCCACATGCCGGTGGTGGATGATGAGGGGAAAATCGTGGGGATGGTGAGCGCCAGAACCGTGATGAATGCCCTGCGCAGAAAGTCAATACTCGCCATCCGCGGCAGCAGGCAGCATGAACACCGTGGATGAGCTAAAATTCGCCCAGCGATACCTGTCTGCCACTGCTTTTTGAAGTTTTTTCTGCCTTCATCGCACTTTTGTAGGCTTTTTCGGCACTGCTCTTGCTGCCTGTGAGCAGCTCAATGTGACTGCGCTCAAGCCCGAACTCTTTTATCGCCGCTGCCAGATGCGCGGGGTTGCTGGCAATGTGCATCAGCAGGGGGATGTACTCCTGCTCTATCTCCCTGGAGGAGGCGTGAAGAATTCTGCTCTCCTTCAGCTTCTCAGCCAGTGCTTTGAACTTCTGCTTCTCACCCTTCCTGCCTGCCATGAGCACGAAAACCTCGGGGTAGCGGTACTTTGTATAGCCCCTGTACTTCTGCTTCTTTGCAACCGCAACACCAGCGCTCATGAGCTCAATCATGTACCTGAGCAGCCCCCAGTCCTGTCTCCTGAGTATCCTGCCGTAGAAGACGTCGGCACGTGAGAGGTAGCTGTAGGCAAGGGCGAGGTCGTCAGCGCTGCGGTACTCTAAGGGCAGGTTTTCGGCAAGCCAGCTCAGGATGGTGGAGGGGTCTTCATCTGAAGAGGACACCGCATCTACTGCCCTGTCTATGCTGCCGGTCTTGAGCACGCGCTGGATGGTTTCAAAGATCTTGACCTCGGTGTCACGTATGCTGACAACCTCTGCATCCCTTACCTCAAGCTTCTTCCTGCCCTCGGCTAATGCCTGAAGGTCGTTGATGGCAGAGCGCAGGTCGCCTGAAGAGGCGGAAGCGATTATGCGGAGCACCTTCTCATCCGCCTGAATGCCCTCTGCCTGACAGATTTTTTTCAGAACCTTGAGCACGGTGCGCTGGTTTATTCGCCTGAACTCCACCATCCTGGTGAGCTTTCTGAAGTCTGCAGGAAGCTTCCAGGGGTTGTTGGCTATCATCACTATGGGATGACTGCTCTGGGTGATGAGCTTCCTGAGCGCAGCCAGACCACCGTACTCGGCACGGCCGTGAATGCCATCAACCTCGTCTATTATTATTAGCTTTTTTCGTCCAGGCTTGAGGCTGCCGGTGCGGCTGGCGGTGCCCACTATGCGCTCTATAACCTCGCGGGTGCGCCAGTCGCTGGCGTTGAGCTCTATGCACTCGCAACCCAGCTCCGCCGCAAGCGCATAGGCTGTGGAGGTCTTGCCGCTGCCGGGCGGTCCGTAGAGCAGAAGCGCCCGCTTCTCCGGCAGGTGACGCCTCCACTCCTCTGCCCAGCGTGCCACCTCAGAAACAGCAGAGGTGTTGCCTGCAACCTCCTTCAGGGTACGGGGGCGATACTTCTCAACCCAGGTCTGCATAAGCTTTAGCTATTCAGGGGGAGATGAACACAACGCTGTCTCCCCGGATAATGACGAGACCCAGCCTGCGAACGGGAGTGCCATCCTTGATTTCGTCGGCGTTCTGAAGAACCACGTTCATGTGCATGTCGTATCCCTTCAGAGTGCCCCGATACTCCCTGCCACTCTTCAAGCCCACCAGCACAGGCATCTCCAAACTCTTGTGAAGCACGTCCAGCGGTCTCTGCGCCATTTCCTAACACACCCTTAGAGAGGTTAGGTGAAAAGATATTTAAAGTTTGCGTCAGAATGAAAGCCCGCACATGCCGCCGGAGTTCAATATACTTTTATGTAGTGCCACTTCACGCAATTTCACACAGCCTCGGTAGCTCAGCCAGGTGGAGCGCTTCCTTGGTAAGGAAGAGGCCGCGGGTTCAAACCCCGCCCGAGGCTCTCCTCAGCAACCGTTTAAACCTGATACCGTATCCAGGTGGGAATTACGCCAGTATCCCCGGCAGATTTTTGGTATGTGAGCGGATAAGCTTTTCATAAGGTACTCTCCACCATTGCCTGCAGGTCAGGCAGGTACGCGCTTCCACCCGCTATGAAAATCAGCCCCAGAGCTATGCTGCCCGTGGCGGTTATGAGGGCAAGAGCTCTGTACACCCTCTCTCTGCGGGTTGCGGAGACCAGGGAGCCGAGCACCCCCATGAAGGTGTTCATCAAAACCAGCCCAGATATGAAGAAGAGGATGAGAGGCACCGCAGCCTCCCTGCCACCCGCTGCGCCTGCACTCAGGGCTATGCTGAACAGCATTATCTGGGTCGGAGTCTCCGCGCCTATGCCATGAATCATGCCTATGGCGTAGGCTGAGACACCACCATAGCCACGCACACCCTGAGCCACATGCAGGCTGCGCCCTGTAAGTCGCCTGACAACCCCACAGCCTGCCGCAGCAATTATCTGCCAGCGAGGCATCAGCCTGAAGCTCCTGCTGGTGCGCAGAGCATACACCACATAACCCCCCAGCACGAGCAGCGTAAGTCCCACAAGCTTCTCCATCACCCCATCCAAGCCCTCCGGGAGCGCCAGCCCCAAGGTTACGCCAGCTATCGCAAGAACCGCAACCACGGTGGCGTGCCCCAGTGCGTAAACAAAGCTGAGCATCACCCCCCGCCACCTGCTCCTCTGCACCGCGGTTATGTCCATTATCGCCGCTATGTGGTCCCAGTCTATGCCGTGCCTGAGCCCCGCAGAGAGCGCCACAAGAGACAGCAGCTCGCCACTCATACCCCCAGCACACGTAATAACGTAGTAATACTTTTTTGGCATAGCAGTATTAATTAGCTCCACGGTGTGGGAAAAAGCTTTAAAAGTCGCCGCGTGAGATATACTGAGGTGGTTGGAGATGGATGAGGTGTGCAGTGTCAGGTTTGAGTGCAGATATGCAGGTGCAGGACTGACCCACTACTCCATGAATGATGAAGAGTCACCCTTCTGAGTCCCCGGCGGCGTGGAGCAGGTTATAATGCAGGAGCTCAGAGCAGGTGATAGGAGGCTCTGGATAGAGCCCGGGACTGTATTCTGGGGCTGGGGCGAGCTTGAGGAGCTGGAGAAGTTTCATGAGCGGGTGCGGGAGGCGCTTGAGAGGGAGATGGAAAGGCTCAGGTTCGGGCTTGAGCCGGTGCTTCTCTACCTGAACCCCACCGACGCATGCAACCGCTCGTGCAGTTACTGCTACCTGCCCAGAGAGCACAGAGAAAGGGGCAGAAACATGAAGGAAGAAGAGCTCAGGGATGTGCTTGACGCCGCTGCAGATAGGCTGAGGGCGGTGGTGTTTCACGGCAGTGAGCCCATGCTGCAGAAGGGCACGCTTATGGAGGTCATGGACGACTACCGCCACGAGCTCAGCTTCGGAATCCAGACCAATGGCACCCTGCTTGAAGAGGAGGACGTGAGCTACCTGGTGGAGAGGGGTGTAAGCGTTGGGCTGTCTCTGGACTCGCCGGATGAGCGGGTGAACGACTCCCTGAGGGGTAAGGGGCATTTTGAGAGAGTCTCACAGGCACTGGAGTGGTTCGCCGGCTACCCGAGACTGTGCGTTATAACCACCATAACCTCACGGAACTGCAGCCAGCTGCCGGAGATGGTGGAGTTCCTGCACTCCATGGGTGTGAGCAGGTGCCTCATGAACCCCGTGCGCGGAACCAGCGAGGGGGGCAGGGTGCTCATGCCCTCCCCGGAGCGCATGGCTGCCAGCTTCATAGAGGCTGTTGAGCGTGCAATAGAGCTCACTAAGCAGACTGGAAAGAGACTCGTGGTCGGGGACTTTGCGAACATAATGCTGGGCATCCTCGCACCCTCGGCGAGGGTTCTTATGTGCGATATATCACCCTGCGGCGCGGGTAGGCGGTTTCTTGCAGTTACGGCAGACGGCACCGCATACCCCTGCGGCGAGTTCATAGGCCTGGGTGAGTTTGCTGGCGGAAACCTGCTTGAGCACGGGCTGGAGGGAGTGCTGGCGTCGGAGCCCTTCAGGGCAGTGAGAGCCAGGAGGGTGGAGGAGATTGAGGGGTGCAGCACCTGCACCCTGAGGAACATCTGCGGCAACCCATGCCCGGCAGAGCTGCAGGCGATGCATGGCAGAATGGATGTCAGAAGTCACTACTGCGAGTATTATGTGAGGATTATAAGGCATGCCTTTGAGGTGATTGTGAGAGGTGACACCTGGCAGGTGCTGCGAAGGAGTGCGCTCAGGAGAAGGTACGGAAGAGAGCCCGGGGCTGCTGCGGGAGTTTGAGCAACGCCTGCAGGAGCTCAGAAGGGGGGCACATGAGGAGTGCGAGGAGTGCGCATCCCTTCTGTCGGAACTGGAGTACTGGCTCAGGGAGCTGAAAGAGGCGGTGGAGGAGCGCAGAATGGTGCTGGAGAGCTATGGCAGGAGGGTGCTTGAGGCAAAGCTCAGAGCGACGGAGAAAACAGAGTTCATGGCTGTGGAGATGCTGGAGGAGCTGGCAGAGAAGCTGGAGAGCCATCTGGGGGAGAGGTGAATGCTCGCCGGGGTGTGTGCGATATGCGGCAAACCGGCGGTGCACACGTGCACACTTTGCGGAAGAGCGGTGTGCAGCAGCCACTTTACCAGGGGGGCATGCTCTGCATGCCTCTCAGGTAAGAGACAGGAGGTTGAGTGAATGGTGGAGGATATTGAGAGGATAAGGGCGAGCTGCCCTGGAAGTGCCGAGATAAAGCGGCCCAAGCCGGAGTACGTGCGCTGCCCGAAGTGCAAAGCCGAGGTTGAGATCTGGAGTGATGAGACCGAGGCTGAGTGCGAGGAGTGCGGCACCGTGGTGAGGAAAACCCGGGAGAACCTGTGCATAAACTGGTGTGAGTACGCCGAGAAGTGCGTGGGCAGCGAAAAGCTTAAGGCTCTTCGCGGCGATTAGTGTTTAACCTTGTTAGGCATTGCCCCTGCTCTTAGCTTCTGCCAGAGGTTGCTGACATGCGTCACGTGATTGTCCACAGGGAAGAGCTTGCTCCAGGTTACAGGCTGCTGGTGATTCGCTCGCCGGTGATTGCCAGGAAAATTCAGCCGGGGCAGTTTGTCATGGTGAGGGTGCACGAGAAGGGCGAGCGCATACCCATGACCGTCTCTGACTTTGACCGCGAGGCTGGCACAATAACAATGGTGGTGCATGAGGTCGGCAAAACCAGCAGGATGCTGGCAAGCTTAAGGGAGGGCGACACCATACCCGACCTTCTGGGTCCTCTGGGAAAGCCCAGCGAGATTAAAAAATACGGCAGCGTTGTCGCTGTCTGCAGGCAGGGCACCGCGGGGGCGCTGTACTCCATAGTGAGGGCGCTAAAGCGTGCGGGCAACAGGGTTACGGTGATTATGGGCGCAAAGAGCAGGGAGTATCTGATTTTTGAGGAGCGCATGCGCAGGCTGTGCGACGAGGTGGTGATAGCAACTGACGACGGCAGCGCGGGCATGCGTGGCTATGCCGTGGCTGCGCTGCGGGAGTACCTGAAGAAAAACAGCGTTGACTACATCCTCGCGATAGGTCCGACGAAGATGATGAAGACGGTGGCAAAGATTGCGAAGGAGCATGGAATCAGAGCCACCGCGAGCCTCGGGGCGATAATGCTGGACGGCACTGGCATGTGCGGCGCCTGCAGGGTTACTGTTGCGGGGAGCACAAAGTTCGCCTGCGTTGATGGGCCAGAGTTTGACGCCACGGAGGTGGACTTTGACGAGCTGCAGCGCAGGCAGGAGTTTTTCAGAGAGGAGGAGCGCTTAGCCTTTGAGCTCTACGAGGAGGGAACATGAGCAGGGAGAAGCGAGTGCGGATGAGGGAACTTCCGCCGGAGGAGAGGGTGAAGAGCTTTGCGGAGGTTGCTCTGGGCTACACCGAGGAGGAGGCGGTGCAGGAGGCGAGCCGCTGCCTGCAGTGCAAGGATAAGCCCTGCGTTGCCGGCTGCCCCGTGGGCATAGACATCCCAGCCTTTGTGCGGGCGATACGCGATGGAGAGTTTGAGAGAGCGATAGCGGTTATAAGGGAGAGCAACTACCTGCCGGGCATCACCGGCAGGGTGTGCCCGCAGGAGAGGCAGTGCGAAGCCAGGTGCAGGCTGGGGAAGCGCTTTGAGCCCCTCGCCATAGGTGCCTTGGAGCGCTTTGCAGCAGACTGGGAGAGAGCTAAGGGTGTGAGGATGCCTGCAAAGGCGCAGCCTACCGGCAAAAGCGCCGCCGTTGTGGGCTCGGGTCCCGCTGGCCTAACCGTAGCTGCCTACTTGGCTGAGAGG
>JALSIP010000009.1 GCA_026989875.1 archaeon | reverse complement strand
TGTTGTGGCGATGGCGCTGAGCTTCATCGTCGGATACAGCTTCTCCAAGGGTGAGCAGGTTACCCTTGGCGGCGCGGTAGGCGGCGCGGGCGCTGGCTACGGCGGCGGTTACGGCGGTGGCTACGGTGGCGGCTACGGCGGTGGCTACGGTGGCGGCTACGGCGGTGGCTACGGCGGCGGCTACGGTCTGAGCTACGGTGGACTCTGACAGAGTGAGACGCGGGCTCTGAGCCCCTGCGTCCCCCTTTTAAATATTTTAGGAGGTGTTTGAGGCGTGAAAAGCATACTTGTGGCGTTTGACGGTAGTGATGATTCCATGAAGGCTCTCAAGGTTGGAGCCGAGCTTGCCAGCAGGCTTGGTGCTAAGCTGTCTCTTGTGTACGTCTCTCACATCGGGGATGCCCACTTCAGGGACCTCATAGGCGAGACGGAGTTCAGGGAGGTTCTTGAAACCCTGAAGAGGGAGGGTAAGGACCTGCCGGACCTGCTCTCAGAGACCGGCAAAAAGGTGCTGCAGTCAGCCAGTGCTGCCCTTGCAGACTACAACCTGGAGGTGGAGCAGATAGTGAAGCTCGGGCATCCCGCCGAGGAGATAATAAAGACCGCCGAAGAGGTGGACGCCGATATAGTGGTGGTGGGTCCCCATTCCGAGCGCAAGAGCTTGGTGATGGGCAGCGTTGGCAGAGAGGTGGTTGAGCGCTGCTCAAGGAGCGTGCTCGTGGCGAGATGATAACCCCCGAGACCAGAGTGGAGGAGGTATTCAGAAACTACCCGAGAGCCATAGACTATCTGCTGGAGAACAACATCTGCGAGTGCGACTTCGCCACAATGAAGCGAACCCTGCGGGAGGTTGCAGAAGAGCGGGGGCTTGACCTTGAGAAGCTGCTGAAGGAGCTGAACTCCAGAATCTAACCATCTTCTTTTATTTCTCTGATTTCAAACTCGCACATCTCCTCTCCAGTTCCCCAGCACTTAGTTTCCCTGACGCTGTACCGTCTGCTCAGCTTTTTCTCCAGCACCCCGGCGATAATCCCGCCGTCCGTGCTGCAGAGGGGCTTTCCAACGGCGGGCATGTGCATGCACTGGTAGCACTCCTTTACCCTGAGCTTCGCCCCCTCTGCTGTGACCTCCACCGTTACCACGCCGAGCTTCAGCCTCTTCCAGAGCTCTGCCATGGAGTGGAGAACCTCCTCAAAGCTCTGACCCTCTACTTTCTCAGCCATAACCCGGCTGCCGAGCCAGTAGCCGGTGTCGTAGAGCAGGCTGTCAGCATCTATGCCGGCATGCAGCAGCGCACTGGTGTAGAGGCGAAGAAATTGCAGGCTGACCTCATCGCCTAAGGTGCGCCTCAGCCTGCTTCCTCCTATGAGCTTTTCTAGGTCTGCGTGCTCCTCCGTGCTGCGCTTCTCTATCATGCCAACCTTCAGGGCGTAATACTTTCTCGGGATGCCGCTGCCGCCCTCAAGCCTCGCAATCCTGACAATTCCCGCCCTCTGCAGGAGCTTCATGTGGTGGCTCACCGTGGCTTTTGAAACGCCAAGCGCTTCAGCGAGCTGTGTGGTGTTTGCCTCGCCCTGCCTTTCAAGGAGCTCAAGGATTTTCAGTCTGGTGGGGTCAGAGAGTACGCGTGCCAGCTCAGCCTCAGGCTTGAGCACATACCCGCGTTCACTCTCCTCGGTTAGATGCATGTCTAACAGAAGCCTGCCTAACGTACCGCAAGAATAATGGGAGGCATCTTATGTGTGAGCCTGAAGCCACTCCTGTTCTGCGCTGATTGCTCTGCTCTTGACAATCCAGAATCATCCAACCCTCACGAACCGTCCTGCCCGTTTCAGTGCCTTCTCCCTCTCAACACTCGGTGCGAAGTGCAGGTGAATCCCGTGCTCTGGTTTGAGGCGTGCCTGGCGCTTGATTATTTCCAGCACCCTGCTCCTCTCTTCTGCGGACGGCGGATGCTCGGTAATCACCAGCAGGTCCACATCACCGGCTCTGGAGAGCTCGCCCCTCGCCACGCTCCCCACCAGGTACACCTCCGCATCCGCGTACAGCCTCCTGACACTCCCGGCAGCCCTGTGCAGCCAGCCCTCCCAGCCCCTCACGCACTCCTCCCTTCTGCACAGGCATGCATCCACGTACTCCCCCAGCCTCCTGCCCTTCAGCCGCCTGTATGCGAGCTCGCCGGCGAGGGCTCCCGCGAGCATGCCTGCAAAAACCCCCAAGCTCACCGGCTCCTCGGCTGCCATCCTGTAAACCAGCAGCACCAAGGCGGCGGATGACATCACCGCGCCAGCCGCCGGCACCAGCGGATTTATCTTCAGGCAGCTCCTCAGCCTCAGTGCTGCGAGATTCACGAAGGTAAAAACCAGCAGGAAACCGCCGCTCCCGGCTATGGATATGGACTCAAGGCTTGCCGTGCTCGCCAGTGCTATTGAGAGCAGGCTTATCACCAGCAGCCCCTCGTACGCCTGCCCCCACACCGGCTTCTCCACAGCCTCCGGGAGCTGCCCGTACTTCGCCACCACGTAGCTGGCTCTTGCCGTACCGTAGAGGGTTGCATTTATCGCCGAACTCGTGGACAGCAGAGCTGCAAGCGTCACGAGCAGGAACCCCGCTCTACCCAGCGCCGGCTCTGCAGCCGCCGCCAGCGCGTAGTCCCTTGCCAGCACAATCTTCTCAAAGGGCAGCGTGCCCACGGTAACAGCCGCCACCATCACGTAGACTGCCACAACTATAAGCACGGATGCATAGTACGCCCGCGGCAGCACCGACGGGCTCTCCACCTCCCCTGCCGTGTTGGCTATGAGCTCAAACCCCTCGTAAGCTAAGAATATCACCATTCCACCCGCCACAACGCTCACGGGGTCTGCCCAGGTGGCTGGAGACAGGCGCGCCGCATCCACATAGCTTAGACTGGCGGCAGTCACCAGCAGCAGTATAAGCATCTTCACCGCGACTAAGGCATCCTCGGTTCTCCCGCTTACCAGCGCCCCCAAGGCATTCACAGCCGTGAATACAGCCACAACAGCGGCAGCCAGCAGGTGTCTGGCAGCCTGGGATGCGGAGCCGAGCAGGCTTGCGCCATAGCTTCCGAAAGCGTAGGCGTAGAGCGCCACCATCACCACATAGCTCGCCAGCAGCAGCAGGTTGAGCGTGCCGGAGAGCACGCCTGTCCCAAACCCGCGCACTAAGAACTCTATGGTACCGCCTCTGCTCGGGAACCTGACCGAGAGCCTGGCATAAGAGTAGGCTGTAGCCAGCGCCACCGTGCCGGCTATCATAAAAGCCACCGGCGCGGCACCCCCCGAGAGCTGCACACTCAGCCCGAGCACCGCAAATATCCCGCCCCCCACCATTCCCCCTATGCCAATGCTCAGCGCCTCCCTGAAGCCTATCCTTCTCCTCACAGCATTCACCCCTCACCACCTGCTATGCGCTGCGGGCATGTCAAGCTTGCGGCAAAAACTACACCACCAGCACGAAGCCTGCTGCAAAGGTATCGCCCAGACCCACCGTGTGCTTCGGGTGCAGCGCCGTAAGCGCGGGAACAAAGCACAGCCTCTCCCCCAGTGCTCTGCGCAGCCTCCTGTAAACCTGCAGCGCGCCCGCATCCGGCTTCGGCGGCTCAAAGCGCTCCAGCTCCTCCATGGCAGGAGGCGTGCCGTGCACCGCCCTGTAGGCAGCCAGCAGCGTGCCGAACTGCAGCGCCGCCCTGAACTGCCTGGGATGGTCATGAGGCGACGCCACACCCAGCGCATACCTGGAGGTGTGAAAAACCAGCCGCTCCACCTCCTGGCTCACGCTCAGGAGAGCCTCCTCAAGCCTCTGCTCCCCCGTGAGCTGCCTCAGCTCAACCTCATTCAAGCCCGCCGAATCCACTGAGGGCAGCACATACCTCCTGAACATCTCCAGCGTTCTCCTGCTGCAGAACTCTCCCAGCTCGGTGTGGATGAATAGCCTGGGATTCTCCTCCCTCCACTCCTCCATCAGCCTCGCAGCCACCCGCACCCTTGAAGCATGCTCCCCGTCAACCAGATGAAACCCGGACACACACGCCTTCTCCACCCTCTCCATCACCGCCGACACATGCTCCATGTAGTGCGGGTTAATCCTCAGCTCAAACGCTGCAGTGTCGTGGGAGGCGATGAAGCGCGTGTTCTCGGGTACGCGCACCCCAAAGTGCACATCTCCAGCTCTGAGCTCTATCACGTAGTGCACCGGCAGCTCGCCCTCAGCCTCAGCCTCATCCACCCGCACGAAGCCCCTGCTCTCACCCACCAGCACCTCCAGGCCCCCGAACAGCTCCCCCAGCCTTCTGCCCGGCTCAGAATGAAGATAGCACCTCACACCCAGCCTGGCGGCGGTGAGCGCCATCTGCCCCGCCTGCCCGCCCGGCGCCACCTCATCCCAGCCCAGCTCCCGCATCAGCGCTTCAAGCGTCTCCCTGTCCACCGGCACCTCCATCTGCTTCCCCGTGCGCGCGCACCTCTCAAGCTCATCTCTGAGCTCCAACTCAAGAGAATCAAGCTCACCCGGGGCGGGGTGCTTTATCAGGTCAATATTTGTATTAAAGCAGCAGACAAAGGCTTCCGGGAGGTATGTCCTTGCATGTCTGAGACCGCAGCGATAGTATCTCAGTGGCATCACCCCACTCAGTGGGCGGGTTTTAACAACACAATACAACTTGCGGATATTGTTTCAGCATGCGAAAGAAAACCTTTATTGCGGGTGCGGTCAAGCAGTATAGCGGAACCCGTGAGGTCAGCAGGGGAGGGGTGACACTCCTACTGCCTCCTCCTCTCCACTCTTTTTCTGCAGCGAAGGGTTTATCTCTCCCCTGCTGCTACCTGTGCACGATGCATGCCAGAGGTATTCTGTTTCTGAGCTATGCGGCTGCGATGATGAGCACCATCTTCATACCCAACTATGCCAGCGCTCTCGGGGCTGGGAGATTTGAGATAGGCATAATAGGCACCGCCTACGGTCTGGCAGTGCTCCTCTCCTCCTACTTAGTTGGCAGAGCCTCCGACTTCACCGGGAGGCGTGTATTTGTAATTGCGGGAGTTGCGGTGTCTGCAGTTGCCTACCTGCTCCACATACCCGCCCAGAGCAGCGCCGCCCTCGTTGGCGTCAGAGCCCTTGCCGGTCTTGGCATGGGTGCGCTCACACCCCCTCTGCTTGCCAGGAGCCGCGAAACCGGCGAACCCTTGGGTACGCTGGCATCCTTCGGCTCCCTCGGCTGGGCGGCGGGAAGCCTTCTCGCGGGCATCTTCGCCACCGGGGGCGAGAGCCTTGGCGAGCTTGAAGCGTACTGGCTGGTGTTTCTGGTGTGCTTCCTGCTCATGCTCCCCGCCCTTGCGCTCTCCCTCCGCATGGCAGAGCTTGAATTCCTCAGGGTCCGCACCCCCCTGTTTCCGGTGCATCTCATGAAGCGCAACCTCCACATTTACCTTCCCAGCCTGCTCAGGCACACCGGCGCCTTTGCGGTCTGGCTCATCTTCCCCCTCTACTTGGCAGCCCTGGGAGCCAGCAAGCTCTGGATAGGCGTGATATACTTCGCCAACACCTTCTCCCAGTTCATAATAATGCGCCACCTCAACACCGGCAAGCCCCTGCTCCACCTGCGTCTCGGGCTGGTGCTCAGCATGCTGGTCTTCCTCAGCTACGCCCTTCTGGACAGCTACCTCGGCATCCTCCCGGTTCAGCTCTTCCTGGCGCTCTCCTACTCAATGCTCTACGTGGGCTCCCTCAGGTACCTGCTGGAGAACAACACCGAAGCCGCCACCAGTGTGGGTCTCCTCGGCTCCTTCACCAGCATCTCCATGGTTCTCGGTCCCCTGCTCGGAGGCGCCATCTCCCACGCCCTCGGCTACACCGCCACCATGTACTTCGCCTCCGGCATAACCCTGCTTGCGCTCATCTTCCACCTGTGGTGGTCTAAGCGGAGCACCTGACGCTGATGCTCCTGTACGGGCACTCCTCAATGCACGCGAGACAGAAGGAGCACTCATTGAGCCTCTTCCTGCCGCATATATCCACATTCATCTCGCACACCCTGCTGCACCTGCCGCAGGCGGTGCATTCATCATCCACGTGCAGCCTGAACACCGCCAGCTTTGCCACCGCGCTGAAGAACCCTCCGACGGGGCAGAGTGAGGTGCAGAAGAGCCTGGGGTAGGCGACCTCCAGCACCACCAGCGCACCCAGCAGCCCCATACCGGCGTAGGCTGCCAGCTCCACCGGCACCGGCACGCCTGCGGTCATGGCATAGTAGAGCAGTGCCAGCCCCGCAGCCAGGCTTGCATACTTCAGCCTGAACCACACTTTTCCGTGCCACCTGCGCTTCTTTCCCAGCGGCTCAACAAAGCCGAAGATGGCGCTCAGCGGGCACAGCCAGCCGCAGAAGAGCCTGCCAAAGCTCATCCCCAAGAAAACCGACAGCAGGAGCAGCAGCTCAATCTCCGGCAGGTAGATTCTGAAGAACCCCTCACTCACCCCGAACACATCGCTGAAGCTGTAGCCGGCGATTGCGAAGCCCCCGGTGACGTACATCACAGAAACTACAAACACCGCACTAAGAAACAGCCTTCTCGCGTCCTGCAGCATGCTCCCCGCCTTTTATATTGTTAACCTTGCACCTGCGTGCAATCCCCGAGAGCTGACAAGATAAAAGTAAGTGGTAACATGCTGCCGGACGTTCAGGTCAGGGCGCCCGAGATAAGAATGCCCATCTCCAGGGCTGGTGTCAGCAACGTGCGCAAGCTCCTGCGCATCAGGAGCGGTGCAGGAAGGGAGGTCATACTCTCCGCCACCTTTGAGTGCTACGTTGACCTGCCCAGCTTTCAGAAGGGCACCCACATGTCCAGGAACCTTGAGGCGATAAACGAGGTCATAGAGGAGGTTTCCTCAAAGCCTGCCCACAGCCTGGAGGAGCTCTGCGGCAAGATTGTGCTCAGGGTGCTGGAGAGGCACGGCTACGCCAGCATGAGCGAGGTCAGCATGGAGAGCACGCTGATGCTGCCCCGCAGGTCTCCGGCAGGCAGGCAGGTTCAGGACTTCGTTCGGCTCTTCGCCAGCGCCCGTGCGGAGCGTGGCGGAGGCGTGAGGACACGCATAGGCGCCGAGCTCAGGGGCATAATAGCCACGCGCAGGGGCGGGCAGGGGTGCATACAGCAGGTAACGGTTCGTGCCGAGGTTGAGAGCGAGGGCGTGGAGGGCGTGAGGATAGAGGAGCTGATAGAGGTGCTGGAGTCCTCTGTTGGAGCGAGAGCCCACTCCAGCCTCACCTCAGGCGAGGAGGCAGAGGTTCTGCATGGAGTGTGCGCCTCCCCCGCCTCTCCCGTGGAGGTGGTTGAGGCTGTGCTCGGCGGCATTGCCGGCAGGTTTTCAGAGCTACCCGACAGCGCCCTGGTAACCGCCCGCTGCACCTCCACCGAGCCCCTGCTCAACCTGCGCACCACCGTGACCTCAGGGCAGAGCCTTGGCAGCCTCAGGCGGAAGCCTGCGATTCGCTGACAGGAAGTTCCTCACCACCCCTCCCTTGGCTCTTCCGCAGCCCAGGAAGTAGCCCGCATACCTGAGTATCACGTACCCCTCCGGCGCCTCAGCCTCAACATCCTCACCCATCATCCAGCGCAGTGCCTGCTCCCTCTCAAGCTCCACCACGCCCTTTGAGGCGAGCCTTCCCACTATGTGGCTCCCCTCCACCGACAGCCTGAAGCCATCCCTCTCCAGGGTTCCGAAGTACAGCCCTGGATGAGCCGCCTCAAGCTCCTGCTCGCACTCCACGCGCACGTACCACCTGCCACCGCCGCCCTGTTTGAGCCTGAGCTTCAGGCTGCTCACTCCGAACTGCCTCTCAAGCATCTCAAGCACTACGGCTTCCTCAGCCTCGCCACAAAGAACCCCTCGGTGTCGTTGTCCTGGGGGTGTATTCTCAGACACTTCCTCACCTCACTGGAGTAGCTTTTTCCCTCAAACTCCGTAAAGGGCTCATGCCTCCTCAGCGGCAGCTCAATCCCCTCCACCTCAGCCTCCGTGCACCTGAGCAGGTGGTCCACCACCTCCTCATTCTCTATGGGGTCAAGGGTGCAGGTGGAGTACACCAGCACGCCTCCCGGCTTAAGAGCCCGGTATGCTGCGAGAATCAGCTCCTTCTGCAGCCTGGACAGCTTCTTAGCCCGTCTCCTCCCCCACACCTGCAGGTACCTGTAGCTCTTCCTCACCATGCCCGCGTTGCTGCACGGCGCATCAAGCAGCACCCTGTCAAAGCGCTCCGGGAACTCCGAGAACCTCCTGCCATCCATCCTGGTAACCCTGGCTATTAGCACCCCGCACCTCTGCAGGTTTGCCGCAAGCACCGAGAGCCTCTTAACCCTCGGCTCATTCGCCACCAAGCACCCGCGATTCTCCATGTACTGGGCAATCTGCGTGCTCTTGCCCCCTGGCGAGGCAGCCATGTCCAGCACCTTCATCTCCGGCTCAACCTCAAGAGCCACCACAGGCAGCATTGACGCCGCCTCCTGGATGAACACCACGCCCAGGGCATGCTCTGCGGTGGTGCTCACCCTGCCACCGCTCACCCAGAAGCCCTCCCTGCACCAGGGCACCTGCTCAAGCTCAAACCTTCTGCTCAGGTTCTCCACCGCCAGCTCAAGCTCTGCCTTCAGGGTGTTCACCCTGATGCTCTGCCTCAGCCTGCGTGCGGTGTAGATGAAGAACTCATCGCTGGGGTCTATCCTCTCGTACCTCTCCACGAACTTCCTGTTTATCTCCCTCAGCACCCTTCTGGCTTCCTCGCCCTTCATGGCTAAAACTGCTTGGCAATCTCAGCCTCGCACATGATTCGCTCGCAGTAGTGGCATCTCAGCCTTATGGGCTTTCTGCTCTCCACGGTGAAGCGTGGCTTCACGGGCTCAAAGTGGGTTATGCAGTTGGGGTTGGCGCATCCCAGCACCCCCTCCACCATCTGGGGTATGGCAACCTTCTTCTTCTCCACCACCCGGTAGTTTCGCACTATGTTTATCGTAGCCTCCGGGGCGAGCAGCGCTATCCTGTCCACCTCCTCGCTTCTCAACTCTCGCCCCTCCACCTTCACTATGTCCTTCACGCCCGCCTTCCGTGAGGGCACGTTCATCGCCACCGTTACCGTGGCGCCCGAGCTGGAGGGCAGGTTGAGTATTCGCAGCACGTTCAGCGCCTGACCTGCGGTTATGTGGTCTATCACCGTGCCATCCTTAATCTTCCTCACCCTTATATCCCGCTCCATTCTACACCACCCCGAGCAGCAAGCTGAGAACCGCCATCCTCACGGGGATGCTGTTTCGCACCTGATGGAAGTACCTCGCCCTGTCGGTGTGGTCAACCTCCGGCGATATCTCATCAACCCTCGGCAGGGGGTGCAGCACGATCATTCTGGAGCTGGCGATTTCAAGCAGCTCTGGAGTTATCCTGTACGCCCCCTGCACCTTCCTGTACTCCTCGGGGTCCGGGAAGCGCTCCTTCTGGATTCTGGTAACGTACAGCACATCCGCCCTCTCCACAGCCTCCTCAATGCTGGTGCACACCTCCAGCCTGGCGCCCATGCTCTCCAGCTCCGCGCACAGCTCTTCGGACATCTCAAGCCCCGGGGGTGAGCTCAGCAGAAGCCTTGCGCCGAACTTTGCCAGCCCCTGCCCTAAGGAGCGCACGGTTCTGGCGTACTTCAGGTCCCCCACCATGGCAACCCTCACCTTCAGCCTGCCGTGCTCCCTGCGTATGGTGTAGAGGTCTGTCAGCGCCTGCGTGGGGTGCTGATTTGAGCCGTCGCCGGCGTTTATAACCGGGACATCGCTCACCTCCGCTGCAAGCCTTGCTGCGCCCTCGCGGGGGTGTCTGAGCACTATTACATCAGAATAGCAGGAGACTGTCTTTATGGTGTCGGTGAGGTTCTCACCCTTGCTCAGGGACGCCGCTCCCGGCTTTGCAAACCCCACCACCTCTCCTCCAAGCCTCTTCATTGCAGTCTCAAAGCTCAGCCTGGTCCTGGTGCTGGGCTCAAAGAACAGCGAGCACATCAGCCTGCCCTTCAGCACATCCCCTGAGAACTCGGTGCGCTCGGCGGTGTTGAGTATGTGCTCAATCTCCTGACGTGAGAGCTCCCGCATTGACACCAGGTCCCTGCCCGCGAACTCCACCCGCATCGCATGGATTATTGTCCTCGCCATCTAAAAACCTTTACCCCCTCTGCCTGCTCACCAGCCTTCCGAGTCTCCTCCTCGCCTCTGCCGAGCCGAACACCAGCAGCACATCACCTGCCATGAGCCTCTCCTCGGGGCTCGGGTTTGTGATGGTTCTCTCGCCCCTCACCACCGCCAGCACCGTTGCGCCGGTGAGCTCCCTTATCCTGAGCTCTGCAATGCTCCTGCCACAGGCATCGCTTCCCTCCTCCACCACCACCTCACCTATGCTTCCCCCTGCCGCCAGCTCTGCCAGCAGGCTTGCGGGCTTCTCTCCACCCCTGAGGCTCTGCAACAGCCTGTATATCCTCTCGTGCAGGCTGATGAGGGTCTGCCAGTACAGCATGCTGAGCAGGAGCAGTAGCAGAAGCACCAGCACAGGCACGGCATCCGAAAGCTCCGGGAAGTAGCCAGCCAGCGTTGGCATCATGAACAGGCTCAGGAAGGCGAGCAGGGTCAGGAGGAGCATCCTCCTCAGCGCCTCCCTTGCCGCCTCCCTCTCTCCCGGCAGGAATCTCCTGCCCGCCGCCTCCGTAAGCAGCTCTGCCACGCCCGAAAGCTGGCTGAGCATCAGCCAGAGCACCGGCGCCGCAAAAAGCAGCGCAACCGCCGCCCTCAGCTCCGGCTCCATACCCCGGCTCAGCGCCGTTGCGAGCCTGAGGGCACCGAAAAGCGCACCCGAGCACACCACCAGGTACAGCATCTTTCTCCTTACCTCCCCGCGCTCCCGTGTGCCCCCTGGCTCAGAGAACAGCGAGCTCATGTATGCGGCTGCCTCCTTCAGCGAAGCCGGAGCCAGCTTTGCCAGCACACCAGCCAGGCTGTCTGAGCGCTTCAGCAGCAGCGGTGTGGAGAAAACGCTCAGCACCACCAGTGCGCCCAGCAGCGGGTAGAGCTTCTGGGACACCACGCCCTGGTCATAGCCCAGCTTCACCATTGCCAGCGAGAACTCGCCCATGGGCAGCAGCCCCAGCCCTACCGCGACAGCCTCCTTTCCCCGCATTCCACCGAGGAAGCACAGTCCGCCTCTGGTGAGCAGCTTCAGTCCTGCCAGCATCAGCAGAAGCGCCAGCGCCTGCGGCAGGAAGCCAATCGCCGCCCTCAGGTCAATCAGCATCCCTATGCTCACGAAGAAGAGCATGACAAACAGGTCTCTCACCGGGGCGATGTTTCTGAGCACCTGCTCCGAGAGCCTGCTCTCCGCTATCACCGCACCCATCACGAAGGCGCCGAGCGCCAGCGACAGTCCGAGCTTCTGGGCGAAGAAGGCTAAGGAGAAGCACATCGCCAGCGACGCCACGAACAGCATCTCCTCTCCCCCCAGGGCATTCAGCCTGCGCATCAGCACCGGCACCGCCTTGACGCCCAGCAGGTACACGAGGGTGAAGAAGCCGGCTATCCTGAGCACCACCTCTGCCAGGGCTCCGATGGAGGGTGTGAGCATGGATATACCCGACAGCAGCGTCAGCAGCACCACCGCGCTGATATCCTCCACCACCAGTATGGCTATCATCATCTCCGCCTGCCTGGTGTGCAGCATTGCCAGGTCTCTCAGCATCCTCAGCACAATTGCCGTGCTGCCTATGGAGAGGGCAGCACCCAGGAACACCGCATCCATGCTTTCAAGTCCCATTGCCATTCCTGCGGCGTAGCCGGTTCCCAGCAGGAGCAGCGTACCCGAGAGAGACGCTGCAATCGCCAGCACCCCTGCGCTGCGCAGCCTGCGCAGGTTGAACTCCAGCCCCAAGGTGAACATCAGCAGAATCAGCCCGATGTCTGCAAACTCCGAAACTGCGTCTAAGTCCTCCACCATCTCCATGGCGTAGGGACCCGCGAGTATGCCGGCGATGATGTACCCCAGGCTGGGCGGCAGCCTCAGGTAGCGCAGCACCGCTCCTGAGGCGAGTGACAGCAGCAGCACTACCGCCAGGTCACGCAGCATCTCACTCAACGAGCTCCCTGAGCCTTCTCAGCTCCTCCTCCCTGCCTGCTGCGATGAGCACGTCCCCCTGCTCAAGCCTGAAATCAGCCCCCGGGTTCGGGATCACCCTGTCTCCTCTGGCAACAGCGATCACGCTCGCCCCTGTGCGGTTTCTCACATCCAGCTCGCCCAGCGTCCTTCCGGCAGCCCTGCCCGTGCGCACCCACTCTAAGCGCACCCTTCCCGAGATAACCGAGCCAATCGCCTCCAGGGGTGCCGGGGTGAAGTAGGCGCCCGCAAGAATCAGTGCAATCTTTCTGGCAAGCTCATCACTCAGCGTTATTATCACAGGCTCCTCGCCCTCCCTCTCGTAGACCACCTCCCTCCTGCCATCTTCATGCAGGAGCAGCGTGAGCGTTCCCTCCTCCAGCCTCACCGTGTACTTCTTTCCCACACCTGGAAGCTCGCTCTCAAAAATCTCCTCCATTCACACACCCGCCAGAGCCAGCCAGCGCCTGAAGAACACCTCTGCCAGGCGATTCAGCTCCTCAATCCTCTCCTCCAGCCTGTCAAGCACCTGCTCCTCCACCTCCGGCACCTCCCTCACCCAGCTCCTCACCAGCTCAGCTGTCATCTCTATGTGGTACTGCAAACCATAGCCTGAGCCTATGCGGAACGCCTGATGCGGGTAGAGCTCCGAGCTGCTCAGCAGCACGGCTCTGGCTGGAAGCTCAAAGGTCTCACCGTGCCAGTGGAATACCTCATGCCTCTCCGGGAAGGCTGAAAAAACCTCATCCCTTCTGGCTTCCTGAGTCAGCACCACCTCGCCCCATCCCAGCTCCTTTCTCTCGCCCGGGTACACCCTTGCCCCCAGAGCATTTGCGATGAGCTGTGCCCCCAGGCAGATGCCCAGCAGAGGCTTGCCCGCAGCCAGCGCCTCCCTCACGAGCTGCTTCTCCTCCACCAGGTAGGGGTACTCAGCCTCGTCATTCACGCTCATCCCGCCGCCCAAGAGAACAAGCGCATCATACTCCAAGGCACCGCTCAGCCCATCTCCCTTCCACAGCCTGCGGTACTCCACCCTCACTCCCTGCTCTTCGGCAAGCTGCTCAAAATAGCCCAGATGCTCACCTTTTGCATTTTCAATGGCAAGCAGCCTTATCTTCCAACCCTCCTCAGCACGAGCTGTGCTCAATGGCTCCTTCCGGGCACGCCTCCACGCATGCGCAGCACTCTATGCAGTCAGCCACCCTGGGGGCGGTGCTTTTGCCATCAACCAGCTCGTAAACATCAGCGGGGCACACATCCACACACTCCCCATGCCCCTTGCACTTCTCATAGTCAATCTTTATCGTCACCTCTGCCTTGAACTCCCTCACGTCACCCATGGCTATACCTCCTGAATTACCACTTAGGTGTGCGGTGGCTTATAAATCTACCTCTCAAGCGCTATGCTCACCACATCCCCGTCGGCGAGCCTGTGCTCCAGCCCCACCTTCTGCCCCTGGAAGCGCACACTCTTCCCCCACACCTTTGCGTGCCTGAACTTCCGCAGGAAGTCCTTGTGGAGCCTGGTGCACACGTCCCTGACCGTTGCCCCTGGCGGAAGAACCATGGGCTCGCTCATGTCCGCCTCCCTACCCGGGGGTTTGAGAAACACCCTCATGAGCCCGAGCTCATCGTAAATCCTGCGCTTGAGCTCCTCAACTCCCGTGCCATGCTTGGCAGACACGAACACAGCATTCTTCATCTCATTCCTCAGCCTCTCCAGCTCATTCCTGCCGAGCAGGTCTGCTTTGTTCACCACCGTCAGCGCTCTGACGTACACCCTGTTTCCAGCGAGGGCATCAATCAGCCTGTCCAAGCTTAGGTTCTCATGAATCACCACCTCGGCGTTGTGAATCCTGTACTCGGCGAGCACAGCCTTAACCGTCTCCTGGCTGAGCTCCGTCAGCCTGACGGTTGAGCTCACCCTTATCCCGCCCCTGTCCTTCTTCACTATCTTCAGCCTCGGCGGCGTGGTGTTCAGCCTGATTCCAGCCCTGTGCAGCTCCCTCTCCACAGCCATGCGCTGCTCCGGCTCAGCGGCATCAACCACCACCAGCACCAGGTCAGCGCTCCGCATCACCGACAGCACCTCCCTACCCCTGCCCCTGCCCTCAGCCGCGCCCTCAATTATCCCGGGAACATCCAGCACCTGGATTCTGGCGCCGTTGTAGTGGAGCATGCCCGGCACCACCTCAAGGGTGGTGAAGGCGTAGTCTGCCACCTGGCTTTCCGCGCTGGTGAGCGCGTTTAGCAGCGTTGACTTCCCCACGCTCGGAAAGCCTGCCATCACGACGGTGGCATCCCCCTCCTTCGGCACCGCATATCCCCTGCCTCCGCCGCCCCGTCGCTGCTCCGCCTCCTGCCTGAGCCTGGCAAGCTTTGCCTTCAGCCTGCCTATGTGGTGCTGCGTGGCTTTGTTGTAGGGGGTGCGCCTGAGCTCCTCCTCAATCTCCCGTATTCTATCTGCAACGTCCATTTTAACACACCCGCAGCCTTCCCGTTGGAAAAAGGTATGTGACGGGAAGGTGCACGCCTAAAGCCATGCAGGCGGAGCAGAAGCTTGAAGCTCTGCTGGAGTGGTTCAGGAGCTACAGCAGCGCCCTCATCGCCTTCTCCGGCGGAGTTGACAGCGCCGTGGTTGCAGCGGCTGCGAAGATGGTGCTTGGCGGCAGAGCCCTTGCGGTTACCGCAGACTCCAGCACCATGCCCAGGCGGGAGCTTGAGCACGCTAAGAGGGTTGCGGCGGAGATCGGCATAAAGCACAGGATAATAAAGGAGGACGAGCTTGAGGACGAGCGCTTCTGCATGAACCCCGAGAACAGGTGCTACTACTGCCGCTCAAAGCTTGCGCTGGCACTTCGCAGAATTGCAGAGCAGGAGGGCTATGAGCTCATAGCCGACGGCGCCAACGCCAGCGACCTCGGCGAGCACCGCCCTGGATTGAAGGCTCTGAGGGAGCACGGCATCAGGAGTCCGCTGCTGGAGCTCAACATGCACAAGCAGGACGTCAGGGAGGTGGCAGCTCACTTAGGGCTGTCTGTGAGCACCAAGCCGGCGATGGCGTGCTTAGCCTCCCGCATACCCTACGGTGAGAGGATAACCAGAGAGAAGCTCAGGAAGGTGGAGCTTGCCGAGGATTACCTTTTTGAGCGGGGCTTCAGAAACGTCAGGGTCAGGCTGCACGCCGGCGGCACCCTCGCCAGGATAGAGGTGGAGCAGGAGGAGCTTGGCAGGGTGCTGGAGCTTCGTGAGGAGCTCACGCAGCACCTTCGCAGCCTGGGCTTCAGGTACATCACCCTTGACCTGCTGGGCTACCGTGCGGGAAGCATGGACGAGGTGCTTGAGGGATGAACCTTCTTGCGGTGGCGAGGCGTGCGGGCAGAGAGCTCCGGGAGCGCATGCCGGAGCTTGCGAGCAGCTCCAGGATGGACCTGCTTGCCGAGAAGCTTGTGCTTGAGGTGCTGCGGGATTCAGGGGAGTTCTTCGTGCTCACCGAGGAGAGGGGTGCTCTGACTCTCGGAGACGAGCCCGAGTACATAGCGGTGATTGACCCCGTGGACGGCAGCTTCAACGCGGTGCACGGGATACCCTTTTACGCCCTCTCCATAGGCTTTGCAGACCGCTCACCTGAGGCAAGAGTGCAGGACGTGCACACCGGCTATGTGCTCAACCTCCACACGGGTGACGAGTTTGAAGCAGAGGCGGGGCGGGGTGCCAGGTTAAACCGGAGGCGAATAGCATGCAGGCGCAGGAAGCTTGAGCACTCCTGCATAGTTACCTACTGCTCGCCCCCGGGCTTTCGCAGGCTTGAGCGGCTGGTTTCGGGTGTGAAGCGTGTGCGCACCTTCGGCTCCGCAGCGCTTGAGCTCTGCCACCTGGCAAAGGGCGACTTTCAGGCATTCATTGACCTCCGCGGCTACCTGCGCAACGTTGACGTTGCCGCCGCCCTGAGGATAGTGCGGGAAGCCGGGGGGCACGTGAGCGTGGACGGCGCCGGGCTCGGCAGGATTGAGAGGCTCAGCGTGCTCGCCTGCTGCAGCGGCATGGAGGATGAGCTGCGCAGGCTAATCCAGCCCTGAGTACAGCTCGTCAACCTCCCTCCTGAGCCTCTCTCCCTCCTCCCTTTCTTTTTCAGCCATCTGCTGCCACTCCGCCACCACGTCAGGGTCGCCGCCTGCAAGCTTCCCCCTGAACTTCATCACCTTAACCAGCGCCGGGAGGCGGGTCATCAGCCCCAGCACCACAGCCTCGCCTGTGTTGAGGGAGCTGAGCTGCGCCAGCAGCTCGTCGCTGAGGCGCTCGCTCGCCTGCTGCACGTGCCTCTGGTCGCTGGGCTCAACTAAGCGCATTATTATGGCGTTGTTAGCCTGGCTCAGGGAGTTGGGGTCCAGGCTCTTGGGGCGCTGGCTCACTAAGCACAGCCCTATCCCGAACTTCCTGCCCTCCCTGGCTATGCGGTCTATCCAGTACTTGGAGAGGGTGGAGCGGTGCGCCGGGGCGAGAATGTGCGCCTCCTCTAAGATGCAGAAGGCTGGTGCAACCTCCCTGCGCTTTCGCCTGAGCAGCAGCTTCCTGAGCAGGTGGCTCACTATCACATCAGCGTAGTCCTCGTCCACCTCGCCCAGGTCAACCACATTGAGGGCACCTGGTGTTAGAAGCTCCACCATCTCCGGGGCGTGCTCATCCAGAATCTCGCCGTACCTTTCCCTGAAGTCCTGGAGCTTGTTCATCACCCCGGAAACTGAGTTCTTCTCGGTGGCGGTGAGCTCCTCTCCCGAGTAAACCTCCTCCAAGTAAGCCAGCATCACGTCTATCATGCTGCCTCTGCCATGAGACAGCGCATGCCGGTGTGCCTCTCTCAGGTACCTCTCCTGAATGTAAGCCTTGTCGTCAATGTTCACCAGCCTTCTGAGCTCGGCGTATAGCATGTACCTGGGGTTGAGCTTCGGCTTGAGCACCCTGACCTCGCCGGAGAACTCCGCCTCCGCATACTCGGAGTGCATGTCAAACACCACCGGCATGCCGCCCAGCCTGAGCAGCCCGTCTATGAGCACACTCACGGTGTTGCTCTTCCCCGCCCCCGTTATCGCCAGCACCGCTAAGTGCCTGGTAACCATGCGGTTGGCGTCTATGTAAACCTCAACCTCGGGATGGCTGAGCAGCGTGCCCAGCTTTATGTTGCCGGAGCTGAAGATTCTGCGCAGGGTTCCGGGGTCTGCACGGTAAACAGGTGCACCTGGAGGCGGCGGAAGCTTGACCATGCCAAGGCTCTCCACCTCTCCGAGAAGCCGAAGCCTGGCGCGGATGTACTGCTCTCCCGCACCCTCTATGCGCACTATCCGCTCAACAGTCTCTGCCGAGAGCAGCTTCTCGGAGATGGTGGCGCTGCCCCTGGTGACCTCCTCCACCACCGCCAGCACCCTGTGCCCGTCGTACTCAATCACCGCATACTCCCCAACCTCCGGCATGCGCTTGGCTATGATGCTCACATGCTTAGTGTCAGCCTCGCCCACGCACAGCCCCATTCTATCCGGGCTCATCCCAGCACCTCCCTGCCCGTTCTCTCGGTTATTCCAACAGCCGCCGAAACCATTGCCATGTCCCCCTTGGTGACCACAACCCTGGCGTGAGCCTTCCTCAGCAGGTACGGATAGCCCTCCACGCACATCGAGGAGAGCATGCGCAGCAGCCTCCTGAGCTCAGCCTCATCCGCCTCCCTGGGCAGCTCCACCCTGAGCACGGCTCTGCCGGGCTCCAGTCTGGCGTAGAAGGTGGTGAACACTATGCTCCTGAAGAGCTGCTCGTGCACCGGGAACCTGTGGTGCAGCAGCTTCTCCCGGGGGCGTGAATATCCCGGAGAGGTGGACAGCGCCTCATACACAGCCTGGTCCGGGACGCCCTTCAGGAGGGTGCTTTCTGTGGAGCTCTTGGAGATGCAAACCAGCTTCTCAACACCCGCCCGCTCCAGCAGCTCCTGCAGCGTCTGGAGGTAGGCTATGTACTCCAAGAGGAGCCGCTCCTCGTCGCTCTCAGTCCCGTGCAGATGCAGCCCATCCCGCTCCACCTGCTCAGCCAGCTCCTCCGCCCTTCTGACGGGGATGAAGCGCCACCAGTTTCTGGGGGCTGAGAGGGCGCTGTGCAGGGAGCCGTCAAGCATCACCAGCTCCACCTCTTCAGCCGCATCAAGGGCGCACTGAAGCTCCATCCTTGCCATGCGCAGCTCCAGTATTTCCTTGGCAAAGGCAGGCGGGAGCAGGTCAACCTCGGCACGGGGGTGCTCCGTGAGCTTCCCGCCTGCATGCACACATGCGCAGGCATTCACCGCATAAAGCACGGCGCTCCTGTACTGGCAGCAGTTGAAGCTGCCGTCCACCCCCGCACAGGGTTCGTGCACAGGCTCGGGAGCAAAGCTGCGCCAGCCTGAGGCAAACCTCTCAATGCGCCCCCTCTCCGCCCACTCCTCAAACCTCTGCCTGAGCTGCATGCGCTTGAGAGCCAGCTCCTCATACACCTTCTCAAGCATTTTGCCCTGCCCTCAGCAGGTAGGTGTTTTCGCCCGCAGTCGGGAGCGGCACAACCCCGCTGAAGGCGGCTGCAAGCTCCCCTGCAGAAATCTTGCCTGCAGCCTGCAGCATCTCCTCAACCTGCAGGTACTCCTGCTCCACCAGCATCCTGCCCAGCCCCGCTATAACCTGAAGAAAGTCCATCTCCACCACCGCACCCTCACGGGCGTAGAGCTCCTCATCCCGCACATCCCCGTGGTACTTCCTGGCTATCCCTATTCTGAACTCCCTGCTTGCCAGGTCTGCGAACATGTAGGGAAGCCAGAGCGCAGCGTGCTGCTGGATGAACTCCCTCTGAAGCTGAAGAAGCTCCATGGCTCTCTCATTCTCCCCCCTTCTCCACGCCTGAATCTCATCCTCTATCAGGCGATATGCAAACTCCACCTCAAGCTTTGCCTCATCCGGGGGCAGGTTCCCTCTGGACTTGTCAACCACATAGCCGGCACGCCGGTAAAGCTCCTTAACCTGCGCTGTCAGGTCGCCCATGAGCTGCTTCTCACTCCTGTACACCGACTCGTGGGCTGACAGGTACGGCATCAGGTCATCGTCAAATATGGTGAAGCGCTCTGCCTCAAGCTCCCGCTGCAGCTTCTCGGCACGGAGGTGTTCAAATTCCAGCCTAACACGCTCAAGCTGCTCCAGGTACGTCTCCACCTCCCTCTCTCCAAGCAGCCTGCCGAAGCTGCATCTCAGCTTATCCGCGAACTCACCGCTCTGAAACTCCCTGACAAGGTTCAGGGACACCTCGGTGAGGCATCTGAAAAGCTGGAACCAGGCATCTCTTCTGGCAACGCTGAGCTCGGCATAGCTCTCAGCTCCGTGCACCTTCACCGGCGGGCGCAGCTCGGGTGAGTACTTCCTCACCAGCACCGCCCACTGCTTCCTGTCACGCACGTTCATTGACTGTATCCAGAAGAGATAGGGGTACTTCTTTAGCAGGTTCTTCCAGTCCTTTGCCAGCTCAGGGTCTATGAACCACTTAACATACCTGTTCTCCTCAAACACCGAAGACTCCGGCAAGCTGAACACCTCTACTCAGATGCTTTAAGGAAACAATTGAAAATAAAACTGTAGGTCCGCGCTACTTGGAGCGCGGAAGCGGAAAGTCCTCAGGGGGCAGGGCATAGAAGACGCTGCCCACCCGGTGTATCTGCCTGTTCTCTGCCTTCTGCTCTATGAGCTTTTTGACGTCCCTGTAGTAGCCGAAGGTCATAGCCTCGGTGGAGCACTTGGTGGCGCAGGCGCTCCACAGCCCCGAGTAGCTCAGGCTTTCTGGCATCTCACCAGCCTCGGCGAGCTTTCTTCCGGAGAGCGGCTCACCCTTCTCATCCACCAGCCTGCCCTTGCTGTCCCGCTTTATGTTGCCCACCTCGTCATGAACAGGCAGGTAGATTCTCTTCTGGGGCACGTGCCGGTATATCTTCTCAAGCTCCTCACGGGTGTAGGTTCTGCGGTAGTCAACCCGCTGCATGCAGAAGTTGCACTTCACAACCCTGCCCGTCCTTGAGTCGTACTGTGGTGCGCCGAAGGGGCACGCCTGCATGCAGCGCTTGCAGCCTATGCACTTCTCGCTGTCCACAAACACTATGCCGTCCTTGGAGCGCTTCTGCATCGCTCCCGTGGGGCATGCCTCAACGCAGGCGGCTGGTGAGCAGTGGAAGCAGGGCATGGGTATGTAGAGGGTTCTGATCCTGCCCCTCACCTCCCTGGGTCCCACCTGAATCACCCTTATCAGCCTGGGACCCATGCCGAGCTCGTGCTCCAGCTTGCAGGAGGTTTCGCAGGAGAAGCAGCCTATGCAGCGCTTCAGGTCAATGAGCATGACCACATCCCCGTCCCTTGGCTCCTTCAGCACCACATCCTCCCTGAAGGGCTCAGATATCTGAACCTGCATTTCCAGGACCTCCTGTTAATCCTCATAGCCCAGACGCTCTGGCATGGGGCAGCATGGAGAAACCATAACATCGCTGCCGAAGTAGTAGCTGCCGAGCTCACGGGCTCTCATCTCCCTGATAATCGTGAGCACATAAATCCAGTCAGGATTCTTCATGACTCTCTTTTTAAGATTTTCAGGCACCACGCCCTCAAGCGCCTGCCTGAGAGCATCATCAAGCTCTCCCCGGTAACCCTTGGGCTTTGCCACCTCTTATCCTCCTGAAAAATCAAAAGGGTAGGGGGATGAGCCCCTACTGCTGCTCCTTCTTGTAGACGGGCTTTGTAACCTCTGTGACACGCTCCGGAAGCTTGCCAGGCTTCAGGCGCACTCTGGGTATGAAGAGCGCCCGCTCCGGGAATGCGTAGGCAGGTGAGGTCAGCAGGTCGGTGTCTGCCCTGTCGTCAAAGTAAACTCTTGCCAGACGTATGGCGTCTTTCTCACGGAAGTAGGTCATTATGTCAGCAGGGTTGCCGATGTAGAGGGCGTGAGTGGAGCACTTGGTCACGCAGGCAGGCTGCAGCCCCTGGTCAATGCGGTGCATGCAGTAGTCGCACTTTATAACCTTGCCCGTCCTTGAGTCGTACTGTGGTGCGCCGAAGGGGCACGCCTGCATGCAGCGCTTGCAGCCTATGCACTTCTCGCTGTCCACAAACACTATGCCGTCCTTGGAGCGCTTGGTCATCGCCCCGGTGGGGCATGCCTCAACGCAGGCGGCGTGACCGCACATGAAGCAGTTCATGGGTATGTACATCGCCTTGGTGTGCCTGCCCACCTTCTTCGGTCCCACCTGAATCACGCGCATCCTTCGTGGACCCATGGGGTCGTCATGCTCAAGCTTGCAGGCAGTCTCGCAGGCGAAGCAGCCTATGCAGCGCTTCAGGTCAACGAACATGGCAATGTGGTCTGGGGGTATACCCCAGACACTGGCAGCCTGCGCCTCTCTGAGCCCGATCTTCTCTATGCGCTCCATGGCAGAGCGTGCTGTCTCCTGGTCCAGGTTGAGGCAGTAGCCCTTGTCTGAGAAGACCTCATCCATCTCCACCACCTCACTTGGTCTCCCACTTCTCACGCGGCACCCCTACGTAGTAGATGCCGCTGCCCTCCTGGGTGAGTCTGGTGTAGGTACCCAGGTTGACGCTCGGCTCCTTCTCCGGGTCCAGGTAGTCCTTGGGTGTGCGCTTGTGCTTAGCTAAGAACTCCTTGGTCTTCTCCACAGCCTTATCCGGGTCATCGCCCAGGCGATACACACGCACGAGGTTGCACTTGTACTGCGCCTGCGTGTAGAAGGGGTCCTTCACGGTGTCATCCACGAGCTCGTTAATGTTGCTGTAGGGATAGAAGGGCTGGTACTTGTCAAAGCCCTCTGGTCCCCAGACCTCGGCTACGTCAACCATCTCATTGACCCAGGCGGGACCTATGACCTTGCCGTAGTCGTTCTCGCAGACCACGGTGTCGCCGTCGCGTATGCCCAGCTCCTTGGCTAAGTCGGTGTGGATGTTGATGAATCTGTGGGGCTCCAGCTCAACCATCCAGGGCCACCAGTGACCCATCTCGTGGAAGTGCGCAACCAAGCGACCCGTGCACAGGATGAGCGGGTACTTCTCCCACAGGTCTGGTCTCGCAACTGGTGCGTTGTTGGGCTCTATGTGTATGGGCATGGGATACCAGCCTATCTGCTCCAGCGCCCTGCTGTATATCTCCACCTTGCCGCTGGGTGTGGGGAAGCGCTTGTCGGTGCCGGGGTAGTTGACGCCCTCCTTGTACATTATCCACTGGGCACCTCTTATGGTCGCCTCGGGGTCGGAGTACATCATAGCCTCGTCCTTGGTTTCAGCAGGCCACATCACACCGCCCTTGGGGGACATCTCCGGGTCCATGAGGTCGGCGGTTATGCCAGCCACAAAGGGCTCCTGGGAGTGGAACCAGTTCTGGCAGACACGCTCATCAATCTCGTGGGTGGTGCCGGGGTACTTCGGGTCCTCGGGCAGCGGGTTGCCGAAGACGTCCTTCTTCGCCCACCAGCTCTTACCGTCGGGCGCATAGTAAGCCTCGGCGAACTCAAAGCGCTTCGCCAGACCTGCCCAGAAGTCTATGTCTGCCCTGCACTCCCACTGCCTCTCAATAATCTGGTTGTGCCACTGCACGTGGCGGTTGTTGCCGTGGTGCACCACGCCCTCGTGCTCAAAGAAGCTGGTTATCGGAAATGCTGCATGCATCCAGCTCATGGTCTCGTTGGGATGGAAGCTCAGGTGCACACCGCAGTACAGGTTCTTCATGTACTCCCTCACCTTGTTGTTGTTGGGCCACTGCACTATGTGGTTGCCGTTCCATATCAGCCCCTTCACCGGGTAGGGCTTGCCGGTGTATCCAGGATTTATGGTGCAGGCGCTTGAGGTGTCGCCCCAGGGTATGATCTTGTCAGAGAGCTGCGGCTCCTTTATCTTAGCCACGTACTCCTTCAGGTCCTTGCCGGCGCTCAGCACAGGTCTGCAGTTGTGCAGCCAGTTCCAGCCACCACCCTTAACACCCACGTTTCCTGTGATCGCCACCAGTATCTGGTAGGCGGCATTGCCGTTGCCGGCATTGTACTGCTGCGCGGTACCTAAGCAGCCCGTGAAGTGCGTCCTCCTGGGATAGGCTATCCACTCGGCTGCCTTGCGTATGTCCTCAGCCGGAACCCAGGTGATGTTCTCAGCCTTCTCAGGGGTGTAGTCCTTGACAAGCTCTGCATACTTGTCAAAGCCAACCGTCCACTTGGCTATGAACTCCTTGTCTATGCCATCTATCTCGTAGATGAGCACGTGCGCCAAGGAGTTCGCCAGGTAGGCGTCGGTGGTTGGTCTGAGGCGCAGCGCCAGGTCTGCCTTTGCCATCGTGGCATTGAAGCGCGGGTCTATGACTATCATCTTGGCGCCATTGCGCTCCTGCGCCTCTATGAACCACTTCATGGTGATTACTTCCAGCGCCGCTGCATTTGCACCTGCGATGAACACGGTGTCGCTGTTCATCGCATCCTGACAGGGGTTCATCAAGCGGAGAAACTCCTTGGCACCGAATACGTACTGACCCCTCGCTCCGGGGGACTCGCAGCAGAGCGGTCCCTGGCCGTAGATGTTGGGCGTGCCGTACATGGCAAGGAACCTGGAGCCACCCAGCTTGTTACCGTAGCTGCTCCTTCCTGTGCGGTGGCAGGCTACGGTGTGGGCACCCCACTTCTCACGTATGTACTTCAGGCGCTCGGCAACAAAGTCAAGCGCATCATCCCAGGTTACACGCCTGAACTTCCCGTTAACGTTGTCCTCCCTGATCACGGGGTATTTTGCCCTGAGGGGGTTGTACACATGCTGGTAGTTTGCGGTTCCCTTCGGGCAAAGGGAGCCGTAGTTCTGCGGGTGCTCATCGTCACCCCAGATGTCAACTATTCTGCCATCCTTCAGGTACACCTTCATTCCACAGCCGCTCTCGCACATGTTGTCGCAGGTGGTGTACCTGATGGTGTCGTAGTCCTTAACGGACTCCGAAATCCGTCTCAACACTACCACAGCTTTCACCTCCAACCTTCCCGTACTGCCTCCGGGACTGGTATTTAAACTGCCCGTGTCCTCTCATGCACCTTCTACAGTAGAACCTCATCCTATAAAAAGTTTTTTATCGGCATTGAATGAGCATATAACTGCACAACCGCCAGGGATTGGACAAATAATGCACGTGAAATTGCACAATAATGCACATCCGATGGCACCACAGCAGACTAACACGGGCTTGGGATGCTCATGCCCGGGGGGCATGGGGTGTTATCGCCTTATCAGGCAGTTAAAAGTCCGATGGTAACATGTTCGCAGAAAGTTATTACCCCGCGGAGAGCACATTATACATGTAATGACCCTGTTTTCCAGAATGGAGCTGCTGGTAAACCGTGCCTTCACATCCAGATACAACCCCTTTATGCATCTGGGGCAGATTGCCATATTCCTGCTGCTGTTAACCGCAATTAGCGGCATTTACGTGCTGCCTTTTTACAGTATAAACGCGCAGAACGCATACATCTCTGTAAATAATATAACTGAAGACCGTATAGCCGGGATTATGCGCAGTATTCACAGGTATTCTGCAGATGCCCTCATAATTGTTCTTATTCTTCACGGTATCAGAACCCTCATAACCAGGAGGCTGCTGCAGAGCAGGTGGCTGGTGTGGGTCTCGGGGGTTCTTTTATTTGGTGCTGTACTGATAGAGGGTCTCACAGGCTACTGGATGGTGTGGGATCAGCGTGCGCAGCTTGTGGCGCTTGGCATAACTGAATTTCTGGATGAGCTCCCGGTATTTCCAAAACCCCTCGCCATGTCGGTTGCCGGTGAAGAAAGTCTGACCAGTCTGCTTTTCTTTGCGGTGGTTTTCACTCATCTTGCACTCCCCCTGTTCTCATCAGTACTTCTGCTGCTTCATTTCTCCAGACTATCCGGCGTCAGGTTGCTTCCACCGGAGCGTGTTGCAGTGCTGCTTCTGGCGGTGCTGCTGACCCTATCGCTGCTCAAGCCAGCAATCAGCGCTCCACCAGCCACGCCATACGATATCCCGGTCAAAGTGCCTGTGGACTGGTATTACATGCTACCCCTGCCGCTGATGCAGAGCCATCCACGCCTGAGCTGGCTCCTGCTGATAGCCATCACCGCATTCCTGCTTGCGGTGCCCAGGCTACTTCAGAAAGAATGGCTCAGCGCCAGAATTCGTAGAGAAACCTGCACCGGATGTGAGCTGTGTTATGCTGACTGTCCGTACGGTGCTATAAGTATGCTTAAAGATGGCGAAAAGAAGGTCGCCAGCGTATCAGGGAGCAGATGTGCAGGCTGCGGGATATGCGTCGGCTCCTGCAGTTTCAACGCTGTAGAGTTTGGAGATACGGAGCTTGAATTGCTCAGGAAAGAGGTAAAATCGCTGGCTGAGAGGGATAAGACTCTGGTGGTCATCTGCAGGCACTGCCTGGGTGGTAAGGCAGCAGACAGACTCATGCAGAGTAATGTGAAGGTGCTCAGCCTGCGCTGCATTGGGATGCTTCATCCCTTGGCTGTTGCGGATGCCCTTGATGCTGGTGTGAATAAGCTCGTCATCGCGGGATGCAAACACGGAGACTGCAGGTACCGCTTCGGTAACCTATGGACAGAGGACAGGCTATCTGGAAGACGAGCTCCCGTGCTGAAGCATCCTGAAGCGGGTCGGGTGAGGTTGTGCTGGCTAATGCCGGGTGAAGAAAAGAAACTCATATCCGCTCTGGAGGAAGGAAAGTGTGACAGGGAGAAGCCAGCACCGCACCTCATACTTATGCTGCTGCTCCTCTTCACGCTACCTCTGAGCTACTTCTCCACATCCCCCGCCTACTCCCTGATGCAGGCAGATAAAGCGATGCTCCTCTTCACCATGAGCCACCCGGGGGAGCGGCTGGTGCCCTGCAGGGAGCCAACTGTGGAGGAGCTCAGAGCTGGCAACCTGACTCCCTGCCCCAGGGAGCGCTCCCCAGTGGAGGTGGTGTTAGCGATAGATGGCAGAACTGTGCTCAGGAAGAGCTATCAGCCCTCGGGGCTGTGGAGGGATGGGCCCAGCTATGCCTACGAGAGAATAGAAGTTGAGCCGGGAGAGCACACCTTAGAGGTCAGAATAAGGGACTCTGCGGAGGGTGAATTCAGGTACAGACTGGTGGAGAGGGTGAGGTTTGAAAGGAGCAGGGTGGTCATCCTGAAATTTGAGAAGGGCAGGTTCCACCTGGGTGATGGGTAAATGGATGCCACGCCGGTAGCCCTGCTGCTGTCCGCCTTCTTCCTGCTGCTCCTCCTGAAGCTGCTGCCCGTGCTGCGGGGGGAGAGGAGGATAAAGATGGTGGTGCTGGAAGAGCTGTGCAACGGCTGCGGCAACTGCGTGGTTGCATGCCCCGTGAACGCCCTCAGGGGCGGTGTGGGAGGGGGTAAGGGGGAAAGCGGTGAGGGGATGGTGATGCGCATAGGGGAGGGTGTTGCAGTAGAGGTGGACATGAACAGGTGCGAGAGGGTTAGAAACCCCGATGCGGAGAAGCCCTGCAGAGCCTGCATAGACGCCTGCCCCATGGATGCGATAAACTTCACCTGCCAGCCCTGAGCAGCGCCAGGAGCACAACGCCCACGAAGGCGGCGCCGCCCACCACCGCCACAACAGAGCCGAGTCCCATGAGGTTCATGGCAAGTCTGGTGGCAGAGTCCGCATACTCAACCGTCTTGCGAGGGGCGCTCTGCATCCCAGCCCAGAAGAGGCCTGAGATTATAAGCAGCAGACCCGCTCCGTAGAGGTGGGGCTGGAGCATGGCAGCACGGCGGCTGTAGGGTATGTCCAGCTTCCTCAGGAGCAGGTAGGTGGCACCCATAAAGGCGAGGGTTACCGCGCCGAGCACACCGTGGTAGTGAGCCGGAACGCGCAGGTCAGCACTCGTGGCAAAGAAACCCATGGCACCGCCGGTGCCGAAGAGAACTGAGGAATACACTAAGGATGCCACCTCAGGGTTGCGCAGCTCCAGCGATGGCTGCTCCGCCAGGGCTCTGAGCACCAGAAGCCCCACGAAGACGCTCGGAAGAGCTATCCCGTACATCATCGCCCGGGTGAACAGCCAGAACTGCTCAGAGCGGGGGAAGAAGTAGATGCCCGGCATGAGCATTGCCACCGCAAGGTAGAGGAGGAGAAGCCTCCTCACCGGCGGGGAGTCCAGGTCCCTGCCCAGGGTTTCCCGCAGCAGGATAAACCAGGCAGCAGCCATCGCTAAGGTGCTCGCTACCTGGAAGATGTGCCCCGGACCCCAGACGAGGGCGCGGTAGTCGGTGCCGTTGATAAAGGCGGAGGAGAAGAAGCTGAGGAAGGTCACGAAGAGCACGAAGGCTGCAAGCAGCATCGTGTAGGAGGGCAGGTCAAGCTTCACACCCGTAGAGTGCTTTATGTATGCCAGGGCAACGGCGCTCATTCCCAGGGCAATGAGAATGAGCCCTCCGAAGTAGAGGGGGTGCAGCAGCAGAGGGATGTAGTCTATGAGCAGAGGCCTGGCGCTGAAGAGCGGTGAGGCTGCCACCATGAGCATACCGGCGATGGCGGCATACAGTCCATAGCTCCACAGGCGGCTGACAGCTGAGCCCCTTCCGGCAGCGCAGTAGCACCAGAGCACTGCCTTGAAGCCCAGAAACCAGATGACAACGGCGAAGATAACGTGCACCACCAGCGCTACCCTGAAGAGCTCCTCCACAGGGAAGAGCCTGACCGCAGGGGTGCGCGCCATGGCGGCGAAGAAGGCAAAGACGCCGGCAAAAACAAGTGAAAAAACAGAAAAGAGGAGCCAGCGGTGGAGGTGGGCGCTGTTCAACTCTGCTCCTCCGCTACCTCAGCACCCATACACCGCTGAGCCATATCCAGTTGACCACGTAGAAGAGCACAAACACCACGAAGAAGAGCAGCACCAGCGCGAGAGTGCCCTTCGGTCTTACCTCTTCCTCCATCTTCAGAGCCTCCTTCCCTTAATCAGCGTGGCAACAGCTATTAGAACGAATAGCAGCGCTCCGGTGAAGGCGAGGATGCCGCCAATGCCCAGCAGGGAAAGCCAGAAGTAGGCGGTGGGGTCGTAGTCAAAGGCAAAGACGGAGCCGCCGAAGCTGGTTATGTCCGCATGCCTCCTGGGCACACCGTATAGACCAGCGCCCTGCATGCCTATGGAGACCAGAGCTATGCCTATGCCGAATATCCAGGGCTGGTACACCGCCAGGCTCTTGCCCACAACCTCGCGCCTGAATATCAGCGGAAGCACGTAGTAGGTTATGCCCATGAACGCCAGAGTTGTGCCACCTGCGACTGTGCCGTGGAAGTGGCCGGGCACCGCAAGGGTGTTGTGGAACCTTATGTTGAGCTGCTCCGTGCCCTGAATCACGCCGCTTATCCCGCCCAGGAAGCCAAAGATTACTATTGAGAGGATGAGCGCCGAGAAGGAGGGGTTCTTCCAGGGTGCCTTCCACAGCCATTCAAATAAGCCGCGGTTGAAGCCCTTCCTGCGCTGCGCCACCTCTATCGCCGCAGGCACAGCAAAAGCGTGCATCATGCTCGCAAGCACCGCTAAGTACATGGCATAGCTGGTGTTCCATATCTTCCAGGCGGAGCTTACGCCAGGGTCAACCAGCAGGTGGTGCGCCGAGGCGATGTTGATGAAGAGGATGTAGAAGAGAAACGCAAGACGGGAGAACTTCTCGCTTATCGTCGTGCCCCCTACGGTGAGGTAGGCGAGCAGGTACCAGATTGCTATCATTGCCGCCACGTTTATCTGCTGCGAGGGGTGCCCGAAAGCCCAGAAGACTATCCTGTAGGTTAGTGCATCCCAGGTGGGGGATATGCCCATGGACCAGAAGAGGGTGGGAACCAGCGCAGCGGCGCCGAAGAGCAGGGTGCTCACCGCTATTATTGCCGCCGTCAGGGCGCCGAAGACCACTAAGGGAAGAGAGCCCCGGTAGGTCCTCTCCTTCCTGGCAATGTACAGCGTCGCCAGGAAGTTGAAAACCGCAAGCAGTGCGCCAACGGCGAAGAGGATTACCGAGAGGTAGTAGCCGGGGGTTGCCTTCAGAGGCACGTAGGAGGTGAACATTATCGCGTTCTTCGCTGGATTCATGAGAACAGTAATGTTAGTGCCAGCAGCACCCACCAGCATGAGCGCATACGCCAGCCAGCCGAGCTTCGGCGAGGCAAGACGGGAGTTGAGCATTATAGCGCCGGCGAAGTAGAGCACTGCCACCTCAAAGAATATTATCCAGAATCCCAGCATGTTCCAGCCGTGCAGGGTTAAGAACTTGTAGTAGTCTAAGGGGCGCAGCAGGTGCACGGTCTCCCACCTGGTGAGCGCCACTAAGAGCGCCATAATCGCCCCCACAAGAAGCGCCACCACCGCCGTAACTGCGTTGACCTTGATGAGCCTCTCAGCAGGCAGATGCACCTTAAATCCCGTCACAGGGCAGGTCCTGAAATCATCGCTCATATCGTCACCTCACTCCACCACTATAATCTTTCCAACCATTACCTGGTGCCCCAACCCGCAGTACTCGTTGCACACCACGCTGTAAACTCCCGCCTGGGTTGGCGTCACGGTGAGCACGTAGTCGTAGCCGGGTATCACCATGAAGTTGATGTTCATTGGATAGACCGAGAAGCCGTGGAGCACATCAGCCGAGGATAGGTGTAAGCGATAAGTTTCACCCTTTTTGAGCCTGATTATGGGCTCCCAGCTGAACTGCCTGCCCAGCAGGTACACATCGCTCCCCGGCGGCGGCTCCACAACGGGAACGCCATTCTCCTCACCCACCTTATACTTCTCTATGAACTCCTGGGTGAGTCTCACATATTCTTCCGGTGAAACCCTGTAGGTCTCTGTGGAGGGGTTCTGCTTGCCGTAGATGTGCCACAGGGGCATCATCACAAACATCACAATCGCCCACACCAAGGCTATGGCAACCCAGAGCTTCTCCTCCCTGGGCGTCCTCTCCTTCCACCACACACCCTGAGGGGGAGCGACACTCATCCCGGCACCTCCTTCACCTGCTGGGAACGTTAAGTGCTTCCAGAATTCCCCATCCCACGTAGGACACCGCAAGTATGGCAAAACTCAGAATCAGCAGCAACCACATGTTGTCCAGAAACCTCTGCATGAAAGGAATTTCCTCATTACCCCCATCAGCCACCATGATTTAACGGATGTACACATAGAAATTAAAGGTTGTATTAAAATATTAAGCCTGTTTAAATAGTGCATCCAGCAGTATGGCTGTGAACAGGACTATAAGATATATACCTGAGAACCTGTAGCTTCTCCATGCCCAGCCTGTGCTTCTGGTGGCGAGCAGCTTCAGATTGAAAGCCAGCAGCAAAACCCCCAGAACAACCGCCACCACCAGATACAATCCGCCGAAGTAGCCGAAGGCGTAGAGCAGCAGGGACGCCTGAACCAGCAGCACGGTGTGCATGACTATCAGCTTTGCTGCTCTGTCATTCCCGTACTTCACCGGCAGCATGGGCACTCCAGCTCTGGTGTAGTCAGAGCTCTTGGCTATGGCAAATGCCCAGAAGTGGGGCGGAGTCCACAGGAATATCAGAAGGGCAAGCAGCAGGGCGAGCAGGGTGGTGTCGCCACGGATTGCCGCATATCCAGCAAGTACGGCACAGCTACCGGCGAGACCCCCTATGACTATGTTCAGGGCGCTGCGCCTTTTGAGCCACACAGTATAAACCAGAACGTAAACCAGCGCTCCAGCAAGTATGTACATGGTGGTGAGGTAGTTCAGGCGTGATGACAGGAGCAGAGAGGTACCCACCAGCAAAACACCGAGCCAGCATGCGGTGCTGGGCTTAATCCTGCCTGAGGGAAGTGGTCTGTTGCTGGTTCTGGGGACAAGCGCGTCTATGTCCCGGTCAAAATAGTGGTTCAGCACGCTTGCTCCCATTGATGCAAGAGCACCTGCTGCAAAAAGCAGTAGCAGCCGCTCAACCTGGAGGCTGCCCCCCGAGCCAACCGCTGCAGCCACCATAGCGACGAACACGAGCAGGGCAACTATGCGGAGCTTGAACATCCCCAGGTACTCTCTCATGTCCTCACCTTATATCACCCTTTTAAGTATCTTTTTGATGGCGCTCCTCATGTGCACGCCGATGGTGGCAGGGCTCAGACCGAAGTGCCTGGCGATGTGCTGCAGGTTGACTCTCCTGTCACGGTCAAAGTATCCCGCACGGTATGCATACCTGAGAATCTCAAGCTGCCTATCGGTGAGCTGCACTTCCCGGGGGCTAAAGCATCCGCGTCTGACTTCAAGCACCCTGAAGTTTGCTCTCATCTCCCGCAGGTGCGCCACCATGGTGCGCAGCTCTTCGCCGTTCTTCAGTATAAACGCCGCTGCGACTCTGCCATTGCTGCACGAGATTTCTTCTGGAGGGATGCGCAGCATCTCAGCTATTCTGCATACCACGCAGGAATCGCACTTGAATTCCAGCCTGAGCCTGAGATACCCGCCAGCAATGTAAACAGGCTGAAGAAACCTGACCTCATCACAGGCAGCAAGCTCACCGAGAAACTCCCGCACAGCCTCACCGCTCCGCACAACCATGCCTGCAAGCATTCCGCCGCCAGGGAGAACGTGCCTCTCTGCCACCCTGAATTCAACCCAGGGATGCCTGGCAGCAAGCCTGTGGATGACGCAGCCTTCAGATTCTATGCTCAGCAGAACCCGCAGAAACTCTCCGTTATCGTCCATGCGCACCCCCTGCATCAATCATCCCCACAGAAATCTGGGTGTGAGTGGTACTTATGCTTTATTTTCAGGAATAATTTTACAGCATGAAAGTTATGTTGAGTGGCTCAGGCTATCATGGCGCCATACTGAAGGCGTGGGGATATGGTTTATACAGGTTTACAGGTTTGGGTATAGGTCCAATAGGAGGGATTTATTCCTTAAACTATACTACTTAACGTTTTGCAATCTTTCTGGACAATTCAGATTAAAATAAGGCCGATATTTTCAAATTGTTTTTGTACCTTTTTGCTCAAAAAATTTATATATATCTCCGCATCAGAAATTCTACATAATGACAGAGCATAATAAAAAAATTAATTTTAAATTAATAGGTTTTAAATTAGGGGAAGAATTAAAAGACAAAACAACTCTTAAGAGAATAGATGGTATAGCAACGGCAATTTTTGATTTTCCCGTTTCTTATCATCCACATCAAACAATTACTTCTGCACGCTCTCAAAAAATATACGATTGGGTTATGACACTCGGAGAACAGCCGATAGATGAAAAAGAAAAGATACGTCTACTTCAAGAATTCATAAATGAATTAACTGAAGAAAACGACCCGCTGAGAAATTTGTTAAAAGTGAAAGAAGAGTTGCATGAAACAAATGAAAACAATTTCAAAATAAAAAAAGATTCTACGTTATCGAAATCAATAGAAAAAGGTCTTCTAAAATTTTTAAAAGAACACAGACCAGAAAAGACAGTATTTATAATGATGAAATTTTCTGGTGGTGATCCAGATAGAGATAAAAAATTAGAAAATTTGTATACTTCAATTAAACTTGAACTAGATAAATATGGTTTAGAGGCTGTTAGAGCAGATGAAAAAGATTATTCAGATACTGGATATTTGTGGGATAATATCCAGATTTATTTAAATGGATGTGGATACGGTATTGCTGTATTGGAAAACTTATATTATAATGAGATGAATCCAAATGTGGCTTTAGAGTATGGTTATATGATGGCAAAGGGCAAAAAAGTTTTATTACTAAAAGAAAAAACATTTCAGAATATTAATGCAGATATTTTAGGAAAGATCTGGAAAGAGTTTGATATTGATGATCCTAACACAGTTAAAAAAGCGATACAAAGCTGGATGGTAGATTTAGGGATACCACAAATTAAAGCTTTATGAAATATAAAAAAATATAAAAAATAACCCCCTTGTCAGCCCCCCATTAAAGTTTGTAATAATCCACTCTCATTTTCATTGTTTATCAAGAGATTTTCTTTTCCATCAAAAGTACACCTGAATCATTCCCACGATCCAAAACTAACTAAAGACCAATCGCAACATTTAAATATGGGAAGGGATAAACCCTTCCCTGGGTGAAAAAACATGGAAGCTCCTCTGATTCCGGATCTGAGGAACTCCAAATGGATGCTGCTTTCTAACGTTTTAAAGATCAAAGCAGGCATAACTCCTGTGAACAGAGCGGCATTATTTATATAGAGATGGCAGAAAAAGTAAGGAAGTTTATCTCGGAAAAGCTTGAGGTAGAGGGTGTTTAAACTATGGAAGAAAAGCTGAAGAAGATAAGGGAGATAATTCTGAAAACAGCGGAAAAATATGGGATTTAGGTGGAGAGAATAATTCTCTTCGGTTCGAGAGCAAGGGGAGACTACTCTGAAGGAAGCGACTGGGATATTCTGGTGGTAACTGGAAATAAACTGGAAAGAAAGTTGGAAGATAAATTCTGGCTATAGGTGAAAACATACCAGAGATACTGATTGTGGATAAGGAAACCTTTGAGAGATACAAGGGATTAACAGGTTTTGTATATTACTGGGCGGAGACTGAAGGGGTTCAGGTGTGATGAGGGAAGATGGGCAATTTCAGGATAGCAAGCCTGCTCCACAAACGGTACACCCCCCGGGCGTGCTCTCCGAGAAGGAGAAGCTTGTGCAGGAGATCAAAGAGCTGGTAATAAAGGAGATAATAGTGGAGCTGAAAGGGAACAAACAGCAGTAGGGCCGCCTCTCCATTTCATGTGAAATTGTTAAAGTTGAGGGTAGGGGGTATGAAGTTCAAGGTTGTTATTGAGGAGGATAAAGAGGTCGGGGGCTACGTGGTTAGCTGCCCTGCTTTACCGGGGTGCCACTCTCAGGGCGATACCATAGAGGAAGCCCTGGAGAACATCAAGGAGGCTATTCAGGCTTGCCTTGAATCGCTGGCGGAAGATGTCGTGAAAGAAGCTGCTTCTAAACCGCATTCTAAGGTTGTTGAAGTTGTGGTTTGATGCCAAAGCTGCCGGTCATCTCCGGAAAGGAAGCCGCAAAAGCCTTCTCTAAGGCGGGGTGGTACCCACACAGGCAGGTG
>JALSIP010000008.1 GCA_026989875.1 archaeon | reverse complement strand
GAGACGGACCCACCAGCGCCCCCGCCTCCGCGGCGAGGTCTGCTATCTCAGCCCCGCTCAGGCTCACGTGGGGTCTGCCATCACGCCCTATGTCACCGGAGTGAGGCTGAAGCGCCTCCTGCAGGCTTTCGGCTGAGGAGAGGGAGGGGAGTATCAGCAGGTGGTGCACCTTGCGTGAGTCTTCAACTTCGGCGGTGAGGATGAAGCGTGTCCTGCCCCGCTGGAAGATACCCTCCTCAACCTCCTCCAGCTCTGCAACCTCCTCCCGCCACAGGGGGTGAAGCGCGTCTCCGGTGCCCACTAAGTGGAGTCCCTTGAGCGGTGCCTGCTCGGCGATTCGCTCTATGGTCATGCTCGCCGAGGTGGCACCGGAATAGCGTCCGTGTATGTGCAGGTCTGCGTTTATCTCCAAGTGACCACCCTTCCTGCTACTCTGCAGCGCGGTACTTAACTCTTCTCCCGGAGTGGCTAAGGCAGATGCAACGACCTACTCCACGGTGAAGGTGATGGTGAAGTAAACCCTCTCCACCACCCCTCTTGTGACGTGGAGCTTTGCCCTGTACTTCCCGGGGGGCAGAGTGCCGATGGGTATAACCGCCGTGGGCTGGGTAAACGCCTGGGTGAGCACGGCACCCGGCTGCGGGTCGGTATAGGTTACCCGCACTGTGAATGTGTTGCCTCTGCGCTGCACGCTGTCCACGCTGAGCCCGTAGCCTCCCGTGGGGAATACACCCCTGAACACCACAAAGTTCAGCTCTTCATCTGCTCTGAAGGTCTTTCTGGGCTCCCGCCTCCCGGCAAGGATGTCTGCGAGCTCCTCACGAACCTCCTGCACGCTGCCGGGAATCACAAAGAACCCCTCCTCACCTCTGCCGGAATAGCCATCCAGAAAGTTCTGCTCAACCACAGGCTCCACCTGAAGCTGCTCGCCTCTGCCTCCCATGGTGCAGGCGGCTGTGAAAAGCAGCAGCGCCAGAGCAGTAACCAGCCTGAGCCTCATGATGCACCGTAGGCGTGGGAGGATAAAAAGTTTGCGTGCTCTGCGGGCATACAACAACACCGAACAATGTTAGGGTAGTGAGCTGTGATAACCCCCGCACACATGGAGGTACCGTGGAGTTGAGCGATGCTGACGTTGCAGTAATCGGCGCAGGTGTTGCCGGTCTCGCTTCTGCCTACACCCTTGCCAAGGCTGGCAGGAGCGTCGTGGTGGTTGAGAAGGACAGCGTGGTGGGGGGGCTCTCAAAGACCGTAGTGCACAATGGCTTCAGGTTTGACCTCGGCGGGCACAGGTTCTTCACCAAGAACGAGGAAATTGAGGAGCTTGTCAGGGGGCTGCTGAAGGACGAGCTTGCTCCGACCATGCGCAGCAGCAAGATCTTCATGAGGGGCAAGTACTTTGACTATCCCCTGCGTCCCATGAATGCTCTTTTCGGGCTGGGTGTGGGGGAGAGCGCAAAGATCATCCTGGACTACCTGAAGCAGAAGCTCACGCCGCAGAGGGAGATCGTGTCCTTAGAGGACTGGGTGGTGGCAAACTTCGGCAGGGAGCTCTTCAATATCTTCTTCAAGGAGTACAGCGAGAAAGTCTGGGGGATACCCTGCAACGAGGTGAGCGCCGAGTGGGTGGCGCAGCGCATCCGCGGACTCTCGCTGAGCGTGGCGCTGAGAGATGCGCTGGTGAAGCTGAACCACAGGGAGCCGCCAACGCTGATAAAGCGCTTTCTGTATCCGAGGAAGGGTATCGGCAGGCTGTCTGAGAGGTTCGTGGAGGAGATTCAGCCTAACCCCGTGCACCTCGGCTGGAAGGTGCACAGGGTGGAGCACTCTGATGGCAGGGTGAGGAGGATTATCGCCGAGAAGGATGGAGAGGAGATGGTGGTTGAGGCTGACAGCTTCATCTCCAGCGCTCCGCTTCCGCTGCTGGTTAAGATGCTCTCACCGGAGCCTCCGGAGGAGGTGCTCAGAGCGGCGGACGCGCTTGAGTTCAGGGCTACGGTGATTGTGGCGGTGATGGTGAACCGCCCCAGGGTCACCGAGCTGAGCTGGATTTACATACCCGAGAAGAAGATACCCTTCGGCAGAATACACGAGCCCAACAACTGGAGCCCGGAGATGTCACCTCCCGGCAAATCGTCGCTGGTGGTGGAGTACTTCTGCTTTGCGGGTGAGAGGTACTGGAACATGAGCGATGAGGAGCTGGCGCAGGTTACGGCGCAGTACTTGGAGGAGCTGGGATTCATAAAGCAGGAGGAGGTGATTGACCACTGCGTGGTGCGGGTGGCACGTGCTTATCCCCTGCTGCGCATAGGCTACAGGGAGCACTACAATGTGATAATTGACTATCTGAAGCAGCTTGAGAACCTCCAGGTGGTGGGCAGAACCGGGATGTTCAGGTACCACAACATTGACCATGCGATTGAAACAGGGGTGAAGGCTGCAAAGAACCTGCTGGGAGAGAAGCATGACATTTTTGCCGTCAACGTTGCCTCAAAGTACCTGGAGGAGAAGAACTGAGCGATGATGAGATAAGAGCCATCTGAGGCGTGATGAGAAGCCAGACTCTGAGCTACTTTTTTATCTTAGCGATGAAGAACCCCTGAGTGCGGTGCTCCCAGGGATAGAAGCGCCTTGCTCTGCTGAGCTCGCCGCCGAGCTCAACGCCGTAGGGTGCGGTTATGCCGGGAGAGCCGTGCTTCAGCCTGAGCAGCTTTGCACCGCTCTCCTGCAGAAATCTGTGAATTATGAACTCGTTTTCTTCTGGCAGGTAGCTGCAGGTGGAGTACACCAGCACGCCGCCATCCCTGAGCACCGCATGCGCCGAACGCAGAAGCTCAAGCTGCAGCGGTGTCAGGCGCTTTATGTCCTCCTCGCTCTTCTGGAGTGCCTCGGGGTTCCTGTGAGCCGTGCCAGTGCCCGTGCAGGGCGCATCAAGCAGCACGCGGTCAAAGGATATGCCGAGCTCCGGTGCATGCCTGGCGTCCATGTGAAGCACGAGCGTGTTCTCTATGCCCATTCTGCTGAGGTTGGCGCACAGAGCCTTCAGCCTGCTCTTCCTTAGCTCAACCGCAACCACACAGCCTTTGTTCTGCATGAGCTGGGCTATGTAGGTGGTTTTGCCTCCAGGGGATGCTGCACAGTCCAGCACCAGCTCACCCCGGCGCGGCTCAAGCGCCTCGCAGGCGTAAATGGAGGCTGCGTCCTGCAGGTAGTAGTAGCCCATCAGATACTCGGGAGTGGCGCCGGGGGAGAAGGGTGCAAGGCGCACGCGGTAGGCACACCTCAGCCATGGGATGCGCTCAAGCCTGAAACCCCGCTCCTCCAGCCTCTGCACCAGCTCACGCTGTGAGATGCGGAGCTCGTTTACTCTGATGACCGGCTCAAGGCTCATGCAGAGCTCTCTCTCGGTGATGCCGGGGAAGAGCATGGCATAGCGGTCACGCAGGTAGGGGCTGAGCATGCCGGTGTGTTTGAGCACAGCATGGATAAACTTTGGGTTGCACGCTTCCAGGAGGTAGTAACATCACCTGTCTGCACGTCTCACCGCCTCCGCCACCCTCTCCACCTCCTCCTGCTCCAGCATGGGGTGCACCGGCAGGCTGAGCACCTCCTCGCTCGCCCTCTCAGCCACAGGCAGGCAGGCTCTGGAGTAACCCAGTCTTGCGTAGAGCTCCTGCCTGTGCACTGGCTTGGGGTAGTGAATCCCGTAGCCTATGCCGGAGCGCTCAAGCTCTGCAATCACCCTCCCCCTTCTCCTGCACCTCACCGTGTACTGGTGGAACACATGCCTTACCCCCTCTGTCACGTAGGGTACTGAGACATCCTTCAGCCCCTCCAGCCACTCGCTCAGCCTTCTGGCATTCTCAATCCTTCTGGCATTCATCTGCTCAAGCTTCCTGAGCTGCACCCTGCCGATGGCTGCAGCAATGTCTGTCATGCGGTAGTTGTAGCCCAGCTCCACGTGCTCGTACCTCCTCACCGCCCCGTGCGCCCTCAGCAGCCTCACCCTCTCAGCCACCTCATCACTGGACGTGGTTACCATTCCCCCCTCGCCGGTGGTCATGTTCTTTGTGGGATAGAAGGAGAAGCACGCGGCATCCCCAAAGCTGCCTGCCTTCTTGCCGCGGTACTCCGCGCCGTGAGCCTGGCAGGCATCCTCAATAAGCATGAGCCCGTGCTCCTCGCAGAGCTCCATAATCTCCGCCATATCGCAGGGCTGCCCGTACAGGTGCACCACCAGCACCGCCTTCGTTCTGGGGGTTATACGTCTCTCAATCTCCCCTGGACTTATGTTGAAGGTCCTCTCATCAATATCTGCAAAAACAGGCTTCGCTCCGCAGTAGAGAATGGCGTTGGCGGTGGCGATGAAGGTGAAGGGTGTGGTTATGACCTCATCTCCCCTGCCCACACCGCAGGCGAGCAGTGCGAGGTGGAGTGCCGAGGTGCCTGAGGAGGTGGCAACCGCATGCCTCGTGCCCACGTAGGCTGCGAACTCGCCCTCAAACCGCGCCACCTCCTCACCCTGAGCAAGCATGCCGGACTCCAGCACCCTCTGCACCGCCTTCACCTCCTCCTCACCCAGCGCAGGCTTTGCCACGGGAATCATGGGAAACTGCTCGCCATGCAGGATAATAAAGCTTGCCGCAGAAAGGGTTATTACCCGCGTGCACCAACCTGTGCACATGTTTGAGATCACGGGCAGGGATGCTGCAGGCAGGTGCGGAGTGCTCAGCATAAACGGCAGGAGGCTTGAAACACCCGCAATACTGCCGGTGGTGAATCCGAAGAAGATGCTGATAACCCCCAGAGAGCTTGCGGAGATGGGCTTCCAGGGGATAATAACCAACTCTTACATAATCTACCGTGATGAGGGGCTGAGAGAGGAGGCGCTTGCTAAGGGCATCCATGCCCTGCTGGACTTTGACGGCGTGATTATGACCGACTCCGGCTCCTTCCAGCTCTTTCGCTACAGGAGGGTGGAGGTGAGCCAGCGTGAGATACTGGAGTTTCAGGACAGGATAGGTGTGGACATCGGGGTGATGCTTGACATCCCGACGCCGCCGGATGTGCCCGCCAGTGCTGCCGAGAGGGATGCCGGGGAGACGCTGCTCAGAGCAGAAGAGGCAGCAGAATTTGAGAGGCGCATGCTGCTCACGGGCACGGTGCAGGGGAGCACTTATCCAGAGCTGCGCCGCAGGCTTGCCAGCCGCATCTCTGAGCTGGGGTTTGAGGTGCACGCCATCGGCGGCGTGGTTCCCCTGATGGAGGACTACCGCTTCGCTGAGCTGGTGAGGCTTGTGATGCCTGCCAGGCAGTGCTTAGGGCATGCCAAACCCGTGCACCTCTTCGGCGCTGGGCATCCGATGCTTTTTTCCCTGGCGGTGCTCATGGGGTGCGATATGTTTGACAGCGCCGCCTACGCCCTCTACGCAAGAGACGGGAGGTACATAACTCCCTCGGGCACGCTGAGGCTTGAGGAGCTTAGGGAGCTGCCATGCTCGTGCAGGGTGTGCTCGGAGCACACCATAGCCGAGCTCAGGAGTCTGGATGCGGAGGAGCGGGAGAAGCTGCTGGCTGAGCACAACCTGCTGGTGAGCCTGGAGGAGGTTCGCAGGGTGAGGCAGGCGGTGCATGAGGGCTCCCTCTGGGAGCTGGTGGAGCGCCGTGCGAGAGCCCACCCCAGGCTGCTGGAGGCGCTGCATGCGCTGCATGCGCACTCTGACTACATAGAAGCGCTTGAGCCTGTGACAAAGCCCAGGGCTTTCTTCTACACTGGCGCGGAATCCCTGCTCCGTCCGGCTGTGCGCAGGCATCTGGAGAGGCTGGGTAACATAGAGCTGAGGGGCAGGGAGCTCGTGCTCCTCCAGGAGGCTGAGAAGCCATTTTCCAGAAGTTACAGGCTTTCCAGCAGCAGACGCTACCACATCTGCGTGGTTTCCCAGGTTTTCGGGATAATCCCGCTTGAAGTGGAGGAGAGCTATCCACTGATGCAGCACGAGGGGCTGGAGGTGCCGGAGGAGGCGCAGCTGAGGCACATGAGGAGGGCAGTTGATGAGTACGCAGCCGGATTTGAGAGGGTGCACGTGCACACCTCGCTGGCAGAGGTGCTGAATGTTGAGGGTGAGGTGTTTGAGAGCCACGGGGAGTTCAGAGCAGACCCCGACCCCGAGCTAAAGCTGCGGGCGCTGGCAGACTACCAGTTCGGCAGAGGGGCGGGGAGAATGCTCTTCAGCTCTGCGAGAGCCGAGTACTCAAGGCAGGGGATGCTGCGCAGGGCTTACTCGGATGAAGGTGAGCTTCTCGCAACACTGCGCCCCGAGGATGGGGTGCTCGTGCTCACAATCGCAGGTGCGAGAAGATTGCTCAGACTCCCGCCGCCAATGTGCAGGGTGGTGGTTGACGAAGAGGCGGAGCGATTCGTGAGGGAGGGTAGAAGCGTGTATGCCAGGTTCGTGAAAGCCTGCGACCCGGCGGTGAGACCAGGGAGCGAGGTGCTCGTGGTAAATGGAGAGGACGAGCTCCTGGCTACCGGCAGAGCCGTGCTGAGCGCCCAGGAGATGCTTGAGCTGGGCTGCGGGGTGGCTGTGAAGACAAGACACGGGTGCAGGTAGTATGCTGGTGATTATGAGCAGGGCGTTTATGGAGTAAATGCCGTCCAGAGTGTTGAACACGGGCTCAGGTTGCAAGGTATGTTTTTTAGCTGAGGGATATTCTCCTGCACTTGCTGATGATTATTACAAAATGGAGAGAAATTATGAGAAGCTGAGTATGTCTTCCATAATTTTAAAAAATTGCAAAAATAATCTGTAAAAAAGACAGTAAGCAGTGGATGGC
>JALSIP010000007.1 GCA_026989875.1 archaeon | reverse complement strand
TTGCGTACAGCTTATAAGCCTCGGGAGGCAAAGTCCGGTGCATGAGGCTGAGAGGGTGGAGCGACGCGGAGGAATATGTTACAAAGGATGGCTCCAAGGTGAGGGAGCTCATCCACCCGAGACACACGGGTGAGAGCAGGCTGAGCGTTGCGGTGGCGAGAATTGCAGGGGGGCAGAGCACAAGGAGGCACCTGCACGTGAAGAGCGAGGAGGTGTACTACATCCTGAGGGGCAGCGGCGTGGTGCACGTGGGCGGTGAGAGGAGGGAGGTAGGAGCAGGAGATGCTGTGCTCATTCCTCCTGGAACGCCTCACTCTGCGGTGAACACTGGCAGAGAGGAGCTGGTAATTCTGTGCGCCTGCTCGCCACCCTACTCCCACGAGGACACCGTGCTTCTCTGAAAGCACATAAAAAGTTGCTTCCGGTATTCAGAGGGCATATACCCGTGCGCTGCAGGTGGTTGGATGTTTGAGAAGATAATGAGGGAGTGCAGGGAGCGGTTCTCCGGCTTTGCCAGAGAGGCTGCACCGGAACGGCGCAGGGGACTCAGGAGCTTCAGAGAGGCAATAGCGGAGGCTGAGAGGAGGGGTGTTAACCCCATCATAGCTGAGGTGAAGTTCAGCTCCCCCCGGGGCAGGCTGAGGGAGCCCGGGGGTGTTGCTGAAATTGTCAGGGCTATGCACAGAGGCGGGGCATGCGGGGTGTCGGTGCTTACAGAGCAGCGCTACTTCAGCGGCAGCCTGGAGTACCTGAGGCAGGCTTCGGAGGCTTCGCCCCTGCCAGTGCTGCGCAAGGATTTCATCTTCGCCGAGGAGCAGGTGGACGAGGCTTACGCCTACGGGGCGGATGCGGTGCTGCTGATAGCCTCGCTGCTGGCTGAGGAGGAGCTTCAGAGGCTCATGCGCAGGTGCAGCGAGCTGGGCATGGAGGCGCTGGTGGAGGTGCATTCCGAGGAGGATGTTCGCCTTGCAGAGCGCTGCGGCGCACGCATTTACGTGATAAACAACCGCGATAGGGATACCCTTGAGACAGACCTGAGCAGGAGCGAGAGGCTGGCGCCGCTGGTGAAGGGCACCGCGATTGCCGCTTCAGGTGTTGAGAAGCCCGAAGACGTGCGCAGGCTGCTTGCGTGCTGCGATGCGGTGCTGGTGGGCACCTGCATAATGCGCAGCCCCGACGTGGAGCAGGCTACCAGGAGGCTGGTGCATGCGTGAGCCTGCTGGGGCTGTTCCAGCGGTCAGGCGGCTCCCGGCATCTGAGCTAACGCCTGCCGGGATATACTCTGCCCTCAGGAGAAGCAAGCCCGCCTTCCTGCTGGAGTCGGCGATTGTGGGTGAGAAGATTGCCAGGTACTCCTTCATAGGCAGCTCACCTGCGGAGGTGATTTCTCTCAAGGATGGCAGGCTGAGAATGCTGGGCAGCGGTGTGGAGGAGAGGGTGGAAAACCCTCTTGCCCCCCTCAGGCGCTTCATGAGGCGCCAGATACAGCCGCAGAGCAGCCTGCCCAGGTTCTCCGGCGGGCTGGTGGGATTCCTCGCCTACGATGCGGTTCGCTACTTTGAGGACATCGGAAACGCAACGGTGGACGACCTCAGGCATGAGGATGCGCTCTTCCTGCTCGCCGAGGATTTGGTTGCCTTTGACCACTGGAGGGAGGAGGTACTGCTCATCTCCAGCGCGGCTGCTGAGGAGGCTGAGGAGAGGCTGGATGAGCTGGAGCAGAGGGTGAGGCAGGCTCCGGCAGAGGTGCCCGAGGCGGGGGGTGAGCCGGGCTCGGTGGAGCCTGAGAGCAACTTCTCACGCGAGGAGTTCATGCGTGCTGTGGAAAGGGCTAAGGAGTACATCTACGCCGGAGAAATCTTTCAGGTGGTGCTGAGCCAGCGCTTTGAGGTGCCCTTCCGCGGAGACCCCTTCGCGGTTTACTTAGCGCTGAAGAAGATAAACCCCTCGCCCTACATGTACTGCATAGAGCTGGAGGACAAGGCTATAGTGGGCTCCTCGCCAGAAATTCTGGTGCGGGTGGAAGGCAGAAAGGTGGTCACCCGCCCCATCGCCGGCACCAGACCGAGGGGCAGGGATGTGGTGGAAGACGAGGCGCTCGCGAGGGAGATGCTGAATGATGAGAAGGAGCGGGCTGAGCATGTTATGCTGGTTGACCTGGGGAGGAACGACATAGGCAAGGTTTCCAGATTCGGAAGCGTTGCGGTGGATGAGTTCATGAGCATTGAGCGCTACTCGCACGTGCAGCACATGGTGAGCAACGTCGTTGGCGAGCTGCGCGAGGACAGGGATGCCTTTGATGCCCTTGAGGCTTGCTTTCCCGCGGGCACCGTGAGCGGCGCGCCCAAGGTTAGGGCGATGCAGATTATAGAGGAGCTGGAGCCTACCCGCAGGGGAATCTACGCCGGTGCTGTGGGCTACTTCTCCTTCTCGGGCGAGATGGACTTCGCCATAGCGATTCGCACCATAGTCTTCCAGAAGGGCAGAGCCTACGTCCAGGCGGGTGCGGGTATAGTCGCCGACTCCCAGCCAGAAAAGGAGTACGAGGAAACCCTGAACAAGGGCAGGGGAATGCTCAGAGCGATAGCGATGGCGGGTGGGTGAATGCGGGTTCTCATAATAGACAACGTGGACAGCTTCGTTTACAACCTGTACCAGTATGTGGGCGAGCTGGGTGCTGAGGTGCTGGTGAGGAGGAACCACGTTAGCCTGGCTGAGGTTGAGGCGCTGGAGCCGGAGAGGATAATAATCTCCCCCGGTCCTGGAGTGCCGGAGAAAGCGGGGGTGAGCGTGGAGCTCGTAAAGAAGCTCGGCTCCGAGGTGCCCATCCTGGGCGTCTGCCTCGGGCACCAGGCGATTGGCGTCGCCTTTGGTGCAGAGGTGGCGAGGGCGAGGACGCTGATGCACGGCAAGGTGAGCAGGATTATGCATGACGGCAGGGGGATTTACAGGGGAGTCGCAAACCCCTTCACAGCCACCCGCTACCACTCTCTCGCCATAGTGGAGGAGAGCCTGCCAGAAGAGCTGGTTGTAACTGCAAGAAGCGAAGACGGCGTGGTGATGGGGGTGAGGCACCGCAGGTATGCCATAGAGGGGGTGCAGTTCCACCCTGAGAGCATCCTCACGAATGAGGGAAAGAAGATTATAAAGAACTTCCTGGAGCTGGAGGAATGACGCCCAGGTGCATGTCAACGCAGCATCCGGACAACGTCACAACACCCTTCTTTGCCAGCAACTCAGTCCTGGCAGGAGAGGATGAGATTCAGGAGGCATACTACGCCTTCTCACACCTGGGCATAGAGGAGCAGATGTGGGACTGCGAGGGCAAGGAGGTTGACAGCTTCGTGGTTGAGAAGCTGCTCTCACGCTACGAGCGCTTCTTCAGGGGCAGAAAGCTGGGCAGGGAGGTGAGGCTGACCCTCAGGGTGCCAAACCCGGAGGTGGAGCGCACCGAGGCTAAGATTCTGCTTGAGACGCTTGAGAGCATCCCCCGCAACTTTGACATTGCAAGAGCCTTCTACGGTGAGGACATAGCTCCAATCTACGAGGTCATTCTGCCCATGACCTCCTCCGCCAGAGCGCTCAACAGGATTTACTACTACTACAGGAACTTCGTCTCCGGCAAGGCTGAGAAGCGCTTCTTTGAGGGAGACATCAGGATTAAGGAGTGGATTGGCGACTTCAAGCCCGAGGAGATAAGTGTAATCCCCCTCATAGAGGACAGGGAGAGCATGCTGCGCAGCCACGAGATTCTTGAGGCTTACCTCAGGGACAAGCGCTTAGAGCAGCAGCGGGTATTCTTGGCACGCTCAGACCCGGCGATGAACTATGGCTCGCTTAGTGCTGTGCTTCTCAACAAAATAGCACTGCAGCGCCTGTGGGAGCTGGCAGAGAAGCTGAGCGTGGAGCTCCTGCCCATAATCGGCGTGGGCTCTGCGCCCTTCAGGGGCAACTTCAAGCCCACCAACGTTTACAACTGCCTGTGGGAGTATCCGAGCGTGCAGACCTACACGGTGCAGAGCGCCTTCAAGTACGACTATCCCGAGGAGGTGGTCAGGAAGGCGATAGAGGAGATACGCTCAAGGAGCAGGGGGGCGCCGCGCTTTGTGAGCGAGGAGAGGTGCAGGGACATCGCGGAGAGGGTCAGCGCCGAGTATGCGGAGCAGATAAAGCTGCTCTCCCCGCTGATAAACCTGCTCGCGAGGCACGTGCCGGCAAGGCGCAGGAGGAAGCTGCACATAGGTCTTTTCGGGTATGCGAGGAAGGCGGGCAGTGTAACCCTGCCCAGAGCCATACCCTTCTGCTGCGCCCTTTATTCCATAGGCCTGCCCCCGGAGCTTCTCGGGCTTAAGGCGCTGAGCGAGCGGGACCTGGAGTTCCTCCCAGACATCTACGTGAACTTCCACGAGGACCTGAAGGATGCGCTGCGCTACTTCAACCCCGAGGTGAGGCGTCTCCTGCCGGAGGAGGTGTGGAAGCGCCTTCCTCACGGGCTGATAGAGGAGTTCGGCGAGGAAAGGGATGAGAGGCATGCGGAGATCACCTCCAGAATCATAGAGGCAGTTGCCAGGAACAGGCTGGAGAACCTGGAGAAGGACATCACCGAGGCAGGGTGGCTCAGGCGGTTTCTGGGATGAGCAGCATGGAGAGGTACAACCGGATTGCCGTGATATACGAGCTGATGGAGCTGCCCATGGAGCTTCTTGCATTTTCGTCCTGGAGGAGGATGCTTTTCGGCGAGCTTGCGGGGCACGGGGCTGAAAGGGTGCTGGAGGTGGGTGTGGGTACCGGAAAGAACATCCCCTTTTACCCACGTGGCATGAGCTTCACGGCTCTTGATGTCAGCGAGAGAATGCTTTCCAGAGCCAGGAAGAGAGCCGCTGGCAGAGCGGCGCTGGTGCTGGGGGATGCTGAAAGGCTGCCCTTCAGGAGTTCCAGCTTTGATGCCTGCATATCAACCTACGTGTTCTGCTCGGTGGATGACCCGCTTGCGGGGCTGAGGGAGCTGAGAAGGGTGCTGAAGCGAGGGGGCAGGGCATACTTCTTGGAGCACATGCGAAGCGAGAACAGGGCTGTGGGGCTTCTTCAGGACCTGCTCAACCCGGCCTTCAGACTCCTGGGACCGGAGATTAACCGCCCAACTAAGGAGAACATAGCCATGGCTGGCTTTGGCATAGTGGAGGAGAGGCACCTGCTGGGCACGGTGTTCAGGTTTATTGTTGCCGAGAAGAGGTGAGCTCAGCGTAGCGGCGCCTGAGGATGAGAGCATCCTCTTCAAGCACGGGGCTCTCGCAAACTATGCGCCCGCCAGCTCCACAGTCGGCAAGCGCACGCAGCACCTCCTGATACCTGAAGCCTGAGCGCTCAAGAGGTGCGTGGGCACGCTCGCCGCCCCTGCCGTAGAGAATGCCCGAGAGGTGGATGTGCATGTCCTTGAGGGCGTTGCCCCCGAGCAGTTGCTCAACCCTCTCAATAACCTGCAGGAAGTGCTCGTAGGTGTTAACACCGCCGCGGCTCCTGGCATACAGATGGGCGAAGTCCACGCAGGGCTGCACGTGCTCAAGCTCCTGACTCAGGGAGAGCACCTCATCCAGAGTGCCGAACTGGCTCTTTCTGCCGGTGGTCTCGGGACGGAGCACCACATCAGGCGCGCTGGAGCTGAGGTGCTCAGCCGCAAGCTCCAGCATTCTCTTCACCACCCTGTAGGTCTCGGCTCTGCCCGCCTTCAGGTAGTAGGCGGCATGAAATACCACGTCCCTCGCAGAGCAGGCTTGCGCCGCCAGGGCAGAGCTAAGAATTCTCTGAAGGCTTGCCTCGCTTTTTGCTCTGTCGCTGGAGCTCAGGTTGATGTAGTAGGGGGCGTGAACGCTGAGCTGAATTCCCAGAGCCGATGCGGTCTTTCCCACTTCAAGAGCGGCTTTGTGGCTCATTCTCACACCGCGAACGAACTGCACCTCCATACAGTCAAGCTGCAGCTCCTCCAGCCTCCGCAGCCCCGCAACGGTGGTTCTGGGCGATGCGCTCCTTGGCACGCCCGCGGTTCCAAACCTGAATGCCATGGAAGTGTTTGGAGTTGTTAGGCTTCTTCAAGTTTTCTGCGGGCTAGGCCGGGGGGTTCGGCGTCCCCTGTAACCTGAAACCGTCGATATGCAGGGGCCGAAGCTCCGGAGGCGGCGTGGGCAAGCAGGGTGCGCAGCCCGTGCTGCGGTGATGAGGTGTCGTCCCGCAGGACCGGTGGTTCCCCGGCACGTCCCGGAGGGGACGTGTGAAGGGGATTTGCCCGCTGAACCCCGTGAGGCTCGGAAGAGAGCAGCGGTAGGCGGGACATGCGGTGCTTGCGGGGTTGCGGGACTGAGCCTGCGGCACGGTGCCTGAGCCCTGCTGGCTGCGCTCACTCCGGGGCGTGCCCGCATCAAAAGTTATATATCCGTTAACCGCGGAAGTGGACTCAATGGCTAAGGTAATGGTGGTGGACGACAACGAGGAGATTGCAAAGCTCGTTTCCCTTATTCTGAGCAGAGACGGGCACGAGGTTGAGATTGCGCTGAACGGAGATGAGGCGCTGGAGAAGCTTGAGAGCTTCTCTCCTGACATAATCCTGATGGACTACTTCATGCCCGGCAAGGATGGCGCACAGGTGTCAAAGGAGATACACAGCAGGGAGAGGTTCAGGAATGTGCCGATAATCCTGTTCACGATAATGAGCCTTGATGAGGGGCTTGAGGAGGCTGTGAAGAAGGCTGAGGCTGTTGACTACATAAGAAAGCCCTTCAGCGTTGACGTGATGACCGAGAAGGTGCGGAGAATCCTGAGAGCTGCAGAGGCATGAACTTCAAGCAGGTGCCCAGAATCCCCACTCCAGAGG
>JALSIP010000006.1 GCA_026989875.1 archaeon | reverse complement strand
GCTCCCGGCGCAACCATCGTGACAAACATCTCAGAGCTCAGCGAGAAGGACTTGGGTTATGCTGGCATTGTGGAGGAGGTGAAGATTGGCGAGGATGAAATGGTGTTCGTCAGAGACTGCAAGGAGCCAAGGAGCGTCACCATACTCATACGTGGCGGCAGCGAGCATGTTGTAAGTGAGGCTGAGAGAGCTGTGGAGGATGCCCTCGGCGTGGTCTGCTCGGCGGTGCGCTGCAGGCGGATTCTGGCAGGTGCAGGTGCTCCCGAGGTGGAGGCTGCCAGGCGCCTGAGGGAGTTCGCCACAACCGTTGGCGGCAGGGAGCAGCTCGCCATTGAAGCGTTTGCCAGTGCTCTGGAGTCAATCCCCAGGGCGCTTGCAGAGAATGCCGGCATGGACCCGATAGATGTGCTGGTTGAGCTCCGAAGCGCTCATGAGAAGGGTGCCGAGTACGGCTACGACGTGCTCTCTTCCAGAATCACCGACGCGTACGCCGCCGGGCTTGTTACGCCACTTAGCGTAAAAACGCAGGCAATCTCAAGCGCCACGGAGGCAGCGGTTATGATTCTCAGAATAGACGACATCATAGCTGCGAGCAAGCTTGAGAAGGGCGAGCAGGAGCCTGGGCAGGGCATGCCAGAGGGCATGTTCTGATGCACCACTTAGAGCTGCAGCTGAGCCAGCTCAGCGGGAAGGAGAGTCTGGAAGAGATATACCTCAGGGACAGGTGCAGCTATCTCTTCCACAAGCTTGCCTGGATACAGGAGTTCTTTGACAGGAAGAAGCTCGCCCAGGAGCTGGCATACTTAGTTATGGTGGTTTACATCTACGACTACATTGACCGTCTCGGCATGCGCTTCGCCGACCGCATACTGCGCAGTCTGAGCTTCCTGCAGTGGGAACTGGAGCGCTTCCGTCCGCTGCTCGGGCTGAACACAGACGCCAAAATTGCAATGGCGGTGGCGCTGGAGTATGCTGAGAGACCGCCGGATGAGAAGGAGAAGATTGCAGAGCTGGTGAGCACCGCCTATGCCTGGCTCGGGCTCGCAAGAACCAGGAGCTTCAGCGAGGTTGAGGAGAGGAAGCGCTGGCTCTACAGCCTGCTGAACTCAGAGCCCGAGCAGAAGCGGAGGAAGCTGATTGAGGGCTCGGATGCAAGAGAGCTGAGGCTGGTAAACATAGGGCTGGCTGTGACCGAGCAGTGTCCCAACTCCTGCACCTTCTGCCTCTCACCCTGGAAGCCGAGCTGCAGGGAGAGGCTGGGCAGGGAGCTTGAGGAGGAGGAGTTCAGGGTAATTGCAGACGAGGTTATAGGCTTTGCAGACTCTAAGGGGCTGATTCTCACGCTGACGGGTGGCGAGCCCTTCTTGGAGATGGAGCGGCTGAAGTACATCCTCAGGCATGCAAAAACCAGAACCGACATCACCACCAGCGCCTGGTGGGCGAGGAGTGAGGCGAGGGCGAGGAGCACCATGGAGGAGATTCTAAGCGCAGCCTCCGAGAACAGAAGCGAAAACTTCAGGTTCACGCTGCAGCTCAGCCTTGATGCCTTCCATCAGGAGGTGCGGTTTGAGAGGGGTGAGTTCGTGGAGCACGTGCCGCTGCAGGCGGTGGCGAATGTGCTGAGGCTTGCGATTGAGGAGTTTCAGGAGCTTGAGCTCGTGCTCCTGACCAAGCTGACCTGCTACCACGACCCCTTAGCCAGGCTGCTCAGACTGATGGAAGAGCTGGGCTACAGTGTCAGGCTTGAGAACACCAGCGTTGAGCCGGGCATACAGGTGAGCACGGGTGTGCCGGAGAAGGGCATACTGCAGGCGCCGGCGCTCCTCAGGGGATACCTGAACTTCGGGAAGGGCAAGCCGGTGCTGGTCTTCTACACCCTGGTTGAGAGCATGGGCAGGGCTATGCTGCTGGAGGAGTTTGAGTATCCCTCCCTCAGAGCCCAGGTGGAGGAGCTGCTCTCCGGCAGAAGCCTGCGTCTGCCCCTCACAGGCATAGAGGTGAGCGATGACGGACACGTGTATCCAGGCGCCCACGCCATGTACACCTGGAGCGCCGGGAACGTGCTGGAGGAGAGCCTGGAGGAGATTGTGGAGAGGCTGGAGAGGGACCCGCTGGTGCAGGCGCTCGCGGAGAAGCCCCAGGAGCTTGTAAAGATTGCGGAGGAGGTTGAGCCTGAGGTGAGGAAGGTGCTGAAGAAAGCCTCCTCACCCCTTGCCGCCCTGTACATGCTCTTTGAGACTCCCTGGCTCAGGCTCTACCTGACCAGGAGGCTGATGGGGGAGAGCAGGGAGGAGGCTGAGGAGGAGTACAGGAGGTACAGGGAGAAGTACTCTGGCGGCTGAGCTCGGTCATGCGCGGCTGCGAAGGGTGCCAGCTATGAGAGGCAGTATGCCAGCGCACAGCATCGCTATGCCAGCCCAGAGGAAGTTCACCAAGGGCTCAAGCTTGACTGTCAGTGGAATGGTTATCACCCCGCCGGAGTGGCTCCCCACACCCTGAAATATAACGTAAACGTCTGTGTCCAGGTTGCGGTTTATGTAAACCCTGGTTATTCTGCCGAAGTCCTCACTGTTTATCATCTTTGCGCTGCCCTCACCCACGTACCTGCCATCCCTGTAAACTCTCACCTTGGCTTCAGTCACGAGCTCGCCCAAGGCGTTCTCGTAAACCACCACATCCAGCAGCTCTACACCGTAGCCGGCACCCACATCCTTGACCTCACGCAGCAACCCCTGCTCCGGGGAGTAGTAGAATACCACCTCCCTCTCGCTCACCAAGGTGGTGTTGAGCATGGCTGAGAGCAGGATGAGCGCAACACCCGCATGGGTGACGTAAACACCCGCCCTGCGCAGCGCCCCGGGTGAGCGGGAGATTGCAGCTCTGGCTATCATCCAGAGGCTGAGCAGCAGGACGTATATCAGCAGCGGGAGGGCAAAGCTCACCATGCCCTTCGGGTTCATTCCAGCCACTAACGCAGCCACACCCAGCAGCAGCGCACCTGCAGCGCCGGCTATGCGCTCCTGCATGCGCATGCTCTTCATGCTCAGGCAGAGCGCCATCACCAGCAGCAGGAAGATGGTGAAGGGGTAGCTCCAGGTGTTGAAGAACTCTATCTCCACCCTCACCCTGCTCTGCTTCAGGAGCTGCATCAGCACGGGGTAGGTGACACCCCAGAAGGAGACGAAGGCGAGCAGCAGCAGGCTTACCGCCGCTAAGTACATGAGGGTGGAGCGCTCGCCCTCCTCCTCCACCCCCTCAAGCCGCGGAGCCTCACCGCCTCTGCGCAGCATTATGGGGTAGAGCAGAGCCGCTAACACCAGTACCGCTGCAGCCTGAGCGAGAGAGAGCTCGTGGGATGAGGTGAGAAGCTTGTAGGCAAGCACCGCACCCTGGGATAGGAGCAGCGAGAGCACCGCCGCCCTCACCTGCCTGCCCTGCCTCTCCAGCTTCGCTGAGGCGAGCAGCAGCCCGGGAAGCAGGGGTACGTTTAGGAGAAGCAGCGTGAGGTAGCTGCCGGTGGTGCTCCTGCCGAAGGCGTGAATTGACTCCCAGGAGCCGGAGCGGGTGACGTAGGTGGCGTACACCACCAAAGCGAAGGTGAGAACCGCCAGAGCCGGGGTGAGCAGCGGAAACTCGCCCCTGCGGTGCCTGCTGGCGGCGTGCAGGAAGGCTGTGAGCACCAGCCAGGGTATCAGAGAGGAGGTCTCCACAGGGTCCCACGCCCAGTAGCCGCCCCAGCCGAGCACCTTATAGCTCCAGAAGCCGCCGACTGCTATGCCCAAGGTGAGGAAAAGCCAGGACACCCTTGCCCAGGTGATGGTGCGTGAGAGCCACTCGCCACCACGCCAGAGGTGAGCCAGCGCGTAGGCGAAGGGCACGGCGGCTGTGCCGTAGGCTATGAACATCAGGGGCGGGTGAGCCGCCATCCAGGGGTCCTGGAGCAGCGGGTTCATTCCAAAGCCGTCCACCGGCACGTAGCCAGAAGGCACGCCGAGCTCGTATATGCGCCTGAAGGGCGACTCAAGAAGGGCAAGCAGGCTGAGGTAGGCAGCCAGCACGTGAAGCACCGCCAAGGCGCTCGCCGTCTGCTCGTCCATGCCCCTTCTGCCGATGAGGGTGATGCAAAGGTAAATCACGCCCATCCACAGCAGATACGTGCCCTCCTGTCCCGCCCACACACCCGAGAGCTTGTAGTACCAGGGCAGCATCTTTGAGCTGTAGCTGTAGACATAGGCGTAGGTGAAGTCTGAAATCAGGAAGAGGTAGGAGAGGTAGCTCAGGGCTGCCAGCGACAGCAGCAGGCAGGAGGCGCTTAAAGTCTCGGCAAGTCCGTACCTGCGCCTCAGCAGCGCCAGCACCGATGCCGCGCTCAGAGCTATGACCCACACCAGAATCAGATTCCCGGCGCTCAGCTCGGGCATGCTAAGCTACTCCTGCGGTGCGCTTGCCTCGTACTTGGAGGGACACTTGACCAGAAGCTTCTCAGAGTAGAAGGTGCCACCGCGCAGGGTGCCAATTGCCATGACACCCACCTCCTGGTCCGTGAAGTTTCTGCCCAGAGGGAAGGCGCTCGGAACTTCGCCGTAGTGCACCACCCTGAGCTCGTGGGTGCCGTCGGTTATGGTGAAGTTCAGCACTCCAGGCTCAAAGCTCACACTTCCCGGCACCACGTAGCCAAATACCTGAAACTGCCTGCCCTCCCAGGCTGTTTGGTTCTGAACAACCTCGCCGACCTCCTTGGACGGGTTCAGAAACTCCTCGGTGGCAGAGGTGCTCAGCGCCACCGCCACAAATATCACCAGCACCGCTGCCCACACAAAGCGCTTGAGCTTCATCTACATCTACTCCTCCTTTAACCTCGCCATGCTTTTTTCAAGAGATGCAATCCTGTGGTGCAGGTAAATCAGGTAGATTATCATCGCAGCCCACAGCGAGGTTGCAACAAAGAATATGCTGGCATAGTCCTCCATCTGCTAACCTCCCATCTGCTCTTTGAGCTTTTCAATCTTTATCTCAAGGCTCACGAGACTGAAAAATACTATTGCAACCGCCACTATCATCAGCCCGAGAACCATGCCCATCTCAGGTTCAAGACGGAGACCAAGGGTGGGTGGATGCAGAGACGGAAATATGCGTGTAGAGAGAAGGGTGAAAACCACCGAGGCATAGCCGAAAATGCCGAGAACCGCACTGGCACGTGCCCTCCTCGCCCTCTCGGGTATGGCGCTCCTCAGGGTGAAGTAGCTCAGGTAAACGAACCACATTATCAGAGCCGAGGTCTGTCTGGGGTCCCAGCTCCAGTAGGCACCCCAGGCAGGCTTTGCCCACGCCATGCCGGTCAGCAGGGTGAAGGTGGTGAAGAGCAGCCCCACCTTGGCGGTGGACGCCGCGATAAGGTCATACCTGAGGTCGCGGGTGTGCAGGTAAAGGATGCTCGCCACCAGAGCGGCGGTGAAGCCAAGAAAGGCACTGACGTTTATCGGCACGTGGAAGAAAACGTTGCGGTAGAGCTTCTCCATCGGGGGATTTGCCGGCGAGGCTATGTCGGGAAGCACAAAAAGAACATTAAAGCTTCCCCAGGTGAACAGATAAAACGCGGCTGCCAAAGCAAGGTACCTCAGCATCACATGCGCACCCCGTGAGGTTGCAAGGTTAATCTCTCCAACAATATTTGGAATCACGCTGCCGTGCTGTGCCCACGCCGGCAGGTCAAAGCTTAAATACCCATGGTGCTATGTTATAGTGGTGACATATCTGTGCAAAACCGTGCACAACCGAGGAGGCAGATGCATGAGTGAGAGCAGGACTCTCAGGGTTGAGGAGTATGTGATAACCGAGGAGCCGTACTACGAGCCCATAGGTAACGAGATAGAGGTGTTTGAAGCAGCGTACAGGAACAGGCTGCCGGTCATGCTGAAGGGTCCCACAGGCTGTGGAAAAACCAGGTTCATGCAGTACATGGCATGGAAGCTGAAGCGCCCCCTCATAACCGTCTCCTGCCACGACGACCTCACCTCCAGCGACCTGGTGGGCAGGTACCTGGTCAAGGGCGGCGAGACCGAGTGGGTTGACGGACCGCTGACGAAGGCTGTGAAGGTGGGAGCAATCTGCTACCTGGACGAAATTGTGGAGGCGAGGAAGGACACCACCGTCGTTATCCATCCCCTCACCGACGACCGGCGAATCCTGCCCATTGAGAAGAGGGGCGAGATAATAAAGGCACCTGACGAGTTCATGCTTGCAATCTCCTACAACCCCGGCTACCAGAGCGTGCTCAAGGACCTGAAGCACTCCACCAGGCAGCGCTTCATAAGCATTGACTTCACCTACCCGCCAAAGGAGCTGGAGAAGAAGATCGTGATGCAGGAGAGTGGCGTGGACGAGGAAACCGCAGAGGCGCTGGTGACGCTGGGTGAGAAGATACGCAACCTCAAGGACAAGGGACTGGAGGAGGGCGCGGGCACCAGGCTGCTGATATACGCGGGGATGCTGATAAAGAGCGGTATTGAGCCGGTGAAGGCAGCGGAGATAGCGATGGCAAACCCGGTGACCGACGATGCCGACATGCTCAGAGCCATCAGGGAGCTTATAACCACCGTGTTCTGAGGTTGCGGGCATGCCCACCTTTGAGGAGGTAAGGTCACAGCTTTTCAGAATTCTGGGACAGACTTCCTTTGGAGAAGATGTAATGGATGTCCGCTTCACCGGCTTCCACTATGCCCGCGGGCTCAGGAGCATAGACGAGGCTGTGCCGGGGCTGGCGGAGCTGCAGAACAGCGTGCTTGAGCGCATCTACAGCCTGGGGGAGAAGCTCGCAAAGAGAGACAAAGAGATGGCGTTCAACTTCTTCATGACGGCTCCGGATGCTGTAACCCACTTCAGCGTTGAGGACCTGGAGAAGTGGGTGGAGCTGGGCCTGGAGCTGGCGGACAGCTATGGAGTTGTGCCGGCACGCAACTTCTTCAGGGGCATAACCAGAGAG
>JALSIP010000005.1 GCA_026989875.1 archaeon | reverse complement strand
TCCCATGCACGCTCACCCCAGACATCTGTCACGCTACTCCATCTACCCCAGGGGGTACTTCAGAGAGAGGGGACACCAGGACAGAACCCTGGTGGTGGTGGATGTCAGGGAGACCGACACGGCAAAGCTTGCCCAGAAGTTCGTGAGGGTTGAGCCCGGCAGGGACTACGAGCTGGTTTCTGCGCTGAGGATGGTGGTGAACGGCAGGAAGCTCAAAGCCGAGAGCGTGGCTGGGGTGAGCAGGGAGGACATTGAAGAGCTGGCTGAGATGATGAAGAGCTGCAGCTTCGGTGTGCTGTTCTTCGGCATGGGCTTGACCCAGAGCCCCGGCAGACACCGCAACATAGACAACGCCATCTGCCTGGTGAGGGACCTGAATGTGCACACGAAGTTTGTGATAATGCCCATGCGAGGGCACTACAACGTTGTGGGCTTCAGCGAGGTGCTGAGCTGGCAGGCAGGCTTCCCCTTCGCCGTGGACTTCTCCAGGGGGTATGCCTGGTACAACCCCGGCGAAACCACCACCAACGACCTGCTCCAGAGAGGTGAGTGCGATGCCATGCTGGTGGTTGCCAGCGACCCCGTGTCGCACTTCCCGAAGCGCAGCGTGGAGCAGATAGCCAGAATCCCTGTCATAGCCATAGATGTGCATCCGACGCCCACCACAATGATGGCGGAGGTGGTTATACCAGCAGCAATTGCAGGAATTGAGGCTGAGGGCACCGCCTACCGCATGGACGTGGTTCCGCTGAGGCTGAGAAAGGTGGTGGAGCCCCCAGAGGGTGTGCTCAGCGACGTGGAGGTGCTGCAGAGGATTCTTGCCAGAATTAAGGAGCTGAAGGGATAAGGTGGTGCCGATGAAGCTTGTGCTTAAAAACGGGTATGTTTTTGATCCTATAAATGGCATAGATGGAGAGAAGATGGACATCTTCATAGAGGATGGCAGAATCGTGGAGGAGGTGAAGGGTGAGGCAGAGGTTATAGACTGCTCCGGCATGGTGGTCATGCCGGGAGGTGTGGAGATTCACAGTCACATTGCGGGGGGCAAGGTGAACACCGCACGCCTGATGCGCCCCGAAGACCACCTGCGCAACGTCTCGCCGAGAACGGCGATTACCCGCTCGGTGTGCGGCTATTCCACGCCCTCCACCTTTCTTACAGGCTACGCATACTCAAAGCTCGGGTACACCACCGCCTTCACCGCAGCCCTGCCCCCGCTGATGGCGAGGCACACCCATGAGGAGCTGCACGACATACCCATGCTGGACAAGGGTGCGCTTACGGTGATGGGAAACAACTGGCTGGTGATGCGCTACCTGAGTGAGGGCAGGATTGAGCATGCCTGCGCCTACGTGGCATGGCTGCTCAGGGCAACTAAGGGGTATGCCATAAAGGCTGTCAACCCGGGAGGCAGCGAGGCGTGGGGCTGGGGCAGGGACGTGAGGAGCCTCAGCGACAGGGTGCCCCACTTTGACATCACACCCAGAGAGATAATTTCAGGGCTGATGGAAATCAATGAGAGGCTCTCGCTCCCCCACAGCCTGCACCTGCACCCCAACAACTTGGGCAGGGTTGGCAACGTCAGCACCACCTTGGAGACGCTGGAGCTAACCAGGGAAGTGAAGCCCAGCAGGGAGAGGCAGGTGCTGCAGCTAACCCATGCGCAGTTCCACAGCTACGGCGGCGACTCCTGGAGAAACTTCAGCTCAGCCGCCGAGAGCATCGCAGAGGCGGTGAACTCCAGCGACCGCCTGGTGCTGGACATGGGGCAGGTGGTGTTCGGGGACACCACCACCATGACCGCCGACGGTCCCATGGAGTACTATCTCTCCTCCCTCACGGGTTTGAAGTGGGCGAACAAGGACATTGAGCTGGAGACTGCTCCCGGTGTTACGCCCTTTGTTTATTCTGAGAAGAGTCCTGTCTCGGGTGTGCAGTGGGCTATAGGTCTGGAGCTGGCGCTGCTCGTGCGTGAGCCGATGAAGGTGATGCTCACCACCGACCATCCGAATGGCGCACCCTTCTTCACCTACCCGAAGATTATAGGCTGGCTGATGAGTGCCAGGAGCAGGGAGAGAGTGCTGAACAGCCTGCACCCGCAGGCGCAGAGGAACACGGTGCTGGGGTCGCTTGACAGGGAGTACACCTTCCAGGAAATCTGCTGGGTTACCAGAGCGGCTCAGGCTAAGAGCCTGGGTCTGGAGAACAAGGGACACCTGGGTGCTGGCGCTGATGCGGATGTGGCGGTGTACCCGGTAAACCCCGAGGAGACCGACCCCTCCCGGGAGTACGAGAAGGTGGAGCGCGCCTTCTCAGCCACCGCTTACACCGTAAAGGCCGGGGAGGTGGTGGTGAGGAATGGGGAGGTGGTCAGGGTGGTCAGCGGCAGAACGCTGTACGTTGATGCGAGGGTGGATGGAGAGCTTGAGAGAGAGGTGCTTGCGGATGTGGACTACTACTTCAAGCGCTTCTACAGCGTGAACCTGGCAAACTATCCTGTGCAGGAGGTTTATCTCACGTCGCCGCAGGCGGTTAAGGTTGATGCCGGGGTGAGATAGTGAAGGAGGTTGTGCTTGAGCCGGTTAGCCAGCCGGAATGCGGGCTGGTGGCTGAGGTTGTGAGCTGTGACGTTTTTGCTGGCAGAAGCAGGAAGGAGATTGAGGAGCTTGAGGTTTACGCGGGTAACCGCAGGCGAAAGCTGGGCGACTTCTTCTCGGTGAGCGGCTCGGCTGCGGATTCGCCTGAGGAGACCAGGATTGTAATAGCCGGCAGCGTGGAGAGGACCAAGTGGATAGGCAGGGGCATGAGCGCGGGTGAAATCGTGGTGGAGGGCAGCACGGGCATGTACACCGGAGCCTGGATGAAGGGCGGCAGGATTGTGGTGAAGGGCAGCGTGGACAGCTTTGCGGGAATGATGATGGACGGCGGCGAGCTGGTGGTGCAGGGGGACGCGGGAGACTACTTGGGCTGCGCCTACAGGGGGGAGTGGAGGGGTATGAGGGGCGGAAGCATAGTGGTGCACGGGAACGCCGGAAGCGAAGCGGGGCACTGCCTGAGCGGTGGCAGGGTTACCGTGAAGGGCAGAGCCGAGAGCTTTGCGGGTGTGAGGATGCACTCGGGGCTGCTGGTGCTGGGCTCGGCTGAGAGAAGGGTGGGGGCACAGATGACCGGCGGAAGCATAGTGGTGCTGGCTGAGACTGAGCTGCTGCCGAGCTTTGAGCTGATTGAGAGGGTGACTTCACCTGAGATTGAGGGTGTTAGGTTTGAGGGTGTGTTTGAGGTCTATGCAGGCGACCTGGCTGAGAGGAATGCAAAGGGCAGGGTGTACGTGAAGGTGGAGTGATGAGGGAGCTCATAGCCAAGGTGGTGGCTGGCGAGAGGCTGAGCGAGCAGGAAGCTGAGAATGCCATGGAGCTGATTATGAGCGGAAGCGCTACTCCAGCGCAGATCGCAAGCTTTATCACAGCCCTGAGAATGCGTGGCGAGAGCGCGGAGGAGCTGGCGGCTTTTGCAAGGGTGATGCGCAGGTTTTCGGCGAGAATTGAGCCCAGGGTGAGGGGGCGCTTGGTGGATACCTGCGGCACAGGCGGCGATGGCGCAGAGACCTTCAACATCTCAACCACCGCCGCTTTTGTTGCTGCTGGCGCGGGTGTGCCGGTTGCCAAGCACGGAAACAGGGGGGTGAGCTCACGCTCGGGAAGCGCTGACGTGCTTGAGGCGCTTGGCGTGAAGATAGACCTGCCGCCAGAGGCGGTGAAGAGGTGCATTGAGAGCACGGGCATGGGGTTCATGTTTGCACCTGTTTTTCATGGCGCCATGAGGCATGCGCTGACGCCGAGGAGGGAGATTGGAATAAGGACGGTGTTCAACCTGCTGGGTCCGCTGACAAATCCCGCAGGTGCCCAGGCGCAGGTGCTGGGGGTGTATTCTTCCGAGGTCGTTGAGCTGGTGGCTGAGGCGCTGCGCAGACTGGACACCGAGCATGCGCTGGTGGTGCACGGCTCCCCGGGGATGGACGAGCTCTCGGTGTGCGGGGCTACTGAGGTGGCTGAGGTCAGGGCTGGAGAGGTGGAGGTGTACGAGGTTGAGCCCGAGGAGTTCGGACTCTCAAGGGCGACGCTGGAGGAGCTGAGAGGGGGAAACCCGCAGGAGAATGCAAAGCTTACCGAGATGCTGCTCTCGGGGGAGGTGGAGGGTCCGAAGCGGGAGGTGGTGCTGCTGAACGCAGGGGCAGCACTCTACGTGGCTGGCAGGGTTAAGAGCATCGCCTCTGGCATCTCCGAGGCTGAGAGAAGCATTGACTCGGGAAGCGCACTGGAAAAGCTGGAGGTGCTGCGCGGCTTCGGAGGCTGAGGATGGTAGCGGTAAAGGTGTGCGGCAACTCCTCGGAGGAGGAGCTGGAGCTTCTGGCTGAGCTGGGGGTGGAGATGGCAGGACTGCTGGTGGTGCCCGTGGATTCGCCCAGGAGAATCACGATAAAGCGAGCCGCCGAGCTCATGGAGGCTATGCCCTCCACGGTGGCGGGTGTGCTGGTGATGATGCCGGAGAGCCTTGAGCAGGCGGTGGAGATGTACCAGCAGGTGCTTCCAGATTTTATACAGCTCCACGGCTCCGAGAGCCCGGCTTTTGTCAGAGAGCTGAGAAGCATGGTCTCCTGCAATATCATAAAGACAGTGCACGTGCGCGGGGAGGAGAGCATCGCAGAGGTTAAGAGGCACCAGAGGTTTGCAGACGCGATACTGCTGGACACACCCTGCGAGAGGGGCGGCGGCTCGGGAAGGGTGCACCGCTGGGATGTTTCTGCAGAAATCGTGAGAAGCTCTGAGAAGCCAGTAATCCTGGCAGGCGGACTTAACCCGGAGAATGTGGGGGAGGCGATTGAGAGGGTGAAGCCCTACGGTGTGGATGTGGCGAGCGGTGTTGAGAGCTCCCCGGGAAGAAAGGACCCGGAGAAGCTCAGAAGGTTCGTGATGAGGGCAAAGGATTTATAGGTGTTTGCTGTTAGTGTTGCTGGAGGTGCTGTGAATGGCGAGGTTTCCTGAGGCTGAGCGAAGGCTGTTCAGGGTGAAAATCTGCAGGAAGTGCAATGCACGCAATGCCTGGCTGGCTAAAAAGTGCAGAAAGTGCGGCTCAAAGGCGCTCAGACCGAAGAGAAAGGAGACCAAGGGCTGAGCATGCGGGTGCTTGAGTACATCCTGAGGATTACTGAGAGACGAAAGGCGCACTTCACGCTGCTTGACCCGGCAGAGCTTGAGCCGAAGCAGGCGGCAGAGCTGGCTGAGCACGCCATCGCCGGCGGAACGGATGCGGTGATGGTGGGGGGAAGCGCGGGTGTTGACCGCGAGCTTCTGGATGAGTGTGTGAGAGCGATTAGAGTGGTGGCTGATGAGCACGGAAAGCCCGTGATTCTTTTTCCGGGGGATGTGTCGGGTATCTCTAAGCACGCACATGCGATATTTTTCATGAGCCTGCTGAACTCGCGCAACCCCTACTACATAACAGGAGCCCAGGCAATCGGCGCCCACGCGGTGAAGCGCTCGGGTATTGAGCCGGTGCCCATGGGGTACATAGTGGTTGAGCCCGGGGGTGCCGTGGGATGGGTGGGGGATGCCAAGCTGATTCCGAGAAGCAAGCCAGAGCTTGCCGCCGGCTATGCACTGGCTGCAGAGTACCTGGGGATGAGGCTGGTGTACTTGGAGGCTGGCTCCGGAGCTGAGTCCCCGGTTCCTGCAGAGATGGTGCGGCTGGTGAAGAATAGCATAGGGGTGCCGCTGATCGTGGGCGGGGGTATAAGAAGCGCCGAGGATGCGAGAGCTACTGCCAAGGCAGGGGCGGATGTTGTTGTTACAGGCACAGCGGTGGAGGGGGCTGAGGATGCGGAGGAGAGGGTGAGGGAGTTCGTGAGAGCTATACGGGAGCTGTGAGCATGCAGAGGGTCAGGGTGTGCCTGAGCGTGGGATGCTCGGACAGCACGGGCGGCTCGGGGGTTTCTGCTGATGCCAGGTGTTTCTCGGCGCTGGGCGTGCATGCTGCATGCGTGATAACCTGCGCCACAGCCCAGAGCAGCGCCGGAGCTGAGGTGTTCCCGCTGCCGGCTGAGGCTGTGAGCTCCCAGATGCGGGCGGTGCGGGAGGTGTTTGAGGTGGGGGCTGTGAAGGTGGGCATGGTGGGCTCGCCGGAGGCTGCGGAGGCTGTGGGTGAAGAGCTGGAGGGCATGAGGGTGGTCGCCGACCCCGTGCTGAGGTCTTCTGCAGGGCATGTGCTGCAGGATGAGGAGGTTGTAGAAGCGCTGATGGAGCATGTTTTTCCTGCAGCCACGCTGATAACCCCCAACCTGCAGGAGGCTGAGGTGCTGAGCGGGGTGAGGATTCGCAGCGAGGAGGATGCCAGAAGGGCGCTGCTCAGGCTGGGGGAGACTGCGGAGGGGGTGATGATAACAGGGCTTGAGGGTGCGGCTGACCTGCTGTACTGGGAGGGGGAGGTGCTCAGGGTGCCGGGAGCACCGAGACAGGGCTGCTTCAGGGGTACTGGCGGGCTTTACGCGGCGGCTGTGGCGGCGGAGCTTGCGAAGGGGATGGAGGTGCCGGCGGCTGTGAGAAGGGCGAAGGAGTACCTGAACAGGTGCATTGCCAGGGCATACGTGGCTGGAGGGATGCTCGTGCCGGATTGCTGCGCTGAGCTGAGAAGGGAGGCTGAGAGGTATCCCGTGGTGGAGAGGCTGGAGGAGGCGATGGAGGAGCTGCTGCAGATGGAGGGGTTTGTGGAGCTGATACCGCAGGTGGGATGCAACTTCGTTTATGCGCTGCCGGAGGCTGAGAGCAAGAGTGATGTGGCAGGTCTTACGGGCAGAATTGTGAGAGCTGGCAGACGGGCAGTTGCAGCAGGCAGCGTGAGGTTCGGAGGCTCTTCGCACCTGTCAAGGGTGGTGCTGGCGGCGCAGAGGGTGAAGCCAGAGCTGAGGGCTGTGCTTAACCTGAGGTACAGCGAGGAGGTGGTAAGAGCAGCGAAGCGGGCGGGTCTCAGGCTGAGCAGCTTCCGT
>JALSIP010000004.1 GCA_026989875.1 archaeon | reverse complement strand
CCTCAGAGCGCCTGAAAACCTCCAGCACCCTCTCACCCAGATGCGCTGCTCTGTCGTAAACATGCGTATCACTCACTATCCCGGCACGCATGCACAGCTTACAGGAAACTCACAAGGGTAAACCCAGGAATTTTCTGCATAACCCCCCAGGGAGAAGTACTATGAAGGGGGACAGGATGGTATGATGAGGCGCAAAAGCAGGAAAATACTATGGTGGTAAGCTCTCCGGAGCCCGCAAAGGCTGAGAAAGTCAGGGAGACAAAGCTAAGGTTCAGGAAGTGGCTCGCAGGCATGAAGGAGGAGAAGCTGCTGTGCTTCTACCCCTGGGTCGGCAGGGGGTCTGCTGAAGTAGCTGGTGTATCAGTATCGCGGGAGACATTTATATATACCTTTTCCTGAAATTTAGTCTCATGATCAGAACTCTGGAGATCAAAAATTTCAAATCTGTAAAAAATGTTAGACTTGAGCTGTCAAGGGTTAATCTGTTTATAGGTCCGCCAAACTCTGGGAAGTCAAACATAATTGAATCATTTGCTCTAATCAGACTTCTTTCATCCTTTTCAAAACATCCCAACAGCAGGATGGGTCTGAACTCAATAATCAGGTTCAGAAACTATGCAGAACTTTTCTATTTCTACAACTACAACATTCCGATTGAACTTACGATTGATGGGAAGCAGATTCGCTATTACCTCAAAAACAACACGCTGCACTTCACATATGAGAACATTGACTTTCAAATTTTCAATTCTCCTGTCGATGAACTGTTTTTTTCTTCGGTTGAATCCAGTTCGCCCATTAAAAACGAACAGAATAAAAGAGTCAAATTTGACTTCAGCAAATACAACCTGAAATACTACAAATTCTCAAAAGACCAGATGCTCAGATATAGAACCCAGCTCAACCTCACCAGCCTTGCAGATCCTTTCGGCGAGAATTTTGAGGAGGTTGTATTTTACAACGATAAAATCCACCGGTTGCTCAACTCAACTCTGGGAGAGCTGGGAGGGTACTCTCTGAAAAGGGTGGTTGCACCGGAGAGAATGATGCTGGAACTCGTGACCCAAGATGATTACGTGTTTGCCTGGGAGGTTGCATCGGACGGAATACTCAAGTTTATTTTTGACGTTGCCGCTATGACGTCAGTCCAGAATTCTACAGTTGTGCTTGAAGAGCCTGAAGCCGGGATGTTCCCATATTTTATAAATGAGATATGCGAAATTATATCTAAAAGCAATAATCAATTCGTATTTTCAACACACAACCCATATTTTGTTGATGGAATACTTGAAAATGTGGATAAAGACGAAATATCTATTTTCTTTACGAAATACAATCTCAAAAATAAGCGCACAGAGGTAAGATGTATAAAAGGGGAGGATATAGAAGAGTACACACTGAAGCATCTTGACCTGATTCTGGCGTCCAGAGAGGTAGTCCCATGATGCTGCTGGGAGGTGAGTGCCACTCTCTCACGGCGATACTGAGCAGGGTGCTTGACAAGGATGCGGTGCACATAGTGCAAAAGTCCTATGGAATTAGGAAAATCTTTAACAAATATGGGAGTTACGACAGAATAGTGCTGCTTTTTGACAGCGAAATCGGAAAAGGAGTGGATGAAAACACGATAGTAAAGGGGCTCAAGGAACGCCTGGGAGTTTGCATACCAGAAGACAGCGCCTATGGAATTAAAACATACACGGCTGGAAAATTTTGTATTGTGTTTGTAGATCCGAGGGTTGAGGAATGGTTTATTAGAAATAGGCGTAGAACAAACATAAATATCACAGATCTCAGCTACAGAAAATTTATTGAATGCAGTGACCCGGAAGTACTGCACGATATACTGAAGAAAAAGGAAGATTCAAAAAGATTTGCAGAGCTTATTGTGGAAATTTCAAGAAGAAGCCGAGGTGACAACGCCTTTAAATATCTGGTGAGCAGGTTGAAAAAATACCGTCAAGTCTGAGGATGTAAACTGTGCACGCTTTAATTCTGTTTGGATGAAGTGTGATATATAATTTTTGCCGCATTTATAAGCCGGGGTTACTGGGAGATATTATCAACGGCAGTCAGACATACCACCCCCCCACCGTGGCTGGACTCACAGCTTAGCCGGTGCAGCAATCTTCACCCTGATGGCTGGCATTGCATTCTGGTACTTCAACGCGAGCCTGGCTTACACTCTCCCCTTCTTCTTCGGCTACATCTCACACCTGCTCAGCGACAGCCTCAACCCCACGGGGGTGAACTGGCTGTGGCCACGGAGAGAGAGGTACGGAGCTGGCGTGATAGCCACTGGCTCAGAATCAGAGGTTGTATTCCAGAACCTGTGCTTTCTGGCAGGGGTTGCGATTTTCTTCTATGACCTCATGTTCAGAGGTGGAAAGATACTGTAACTTTTTTTGGTGGTTAGTTCTCGGGTGGAGGAGTAGCACTGGGTGCCGCGCTGGCAGTTGCCCCTGCAATACTTTTGACGGCTTCACAACCGGCTAAACTCCCAGCCTCCTGCACAGCTCCTCAAGCTGCTCCAGCCAGGCTTCCTCGGTGAGGTTCGGGAAGGAGTAGGTGGCATTCACCATGAAGTAGCGGTCAATGCTCAGCGTCTTCACATCAGAGAAGTTCTTGAGCGTCTGGAAGGTCTGGTTCTCCAGGTCTAAGTTGATTGCAAAGACGATGAGCAGGTCTGGCTTGCATTTACCGTCAAAGCCCTGCCAGTCCTCCTTGGTGAGCAGGTTGGTGGCTTCAACCACACCCACCTTGTGCGCCGGGATGCCCCGCTCCGAGGTGTACTTTATCGCATGAGCTGTGGCGATAACAGCAACGCCAGCTCTGCTCAGGCGCTCCACCACATCCAGGAGAAGCTCGTGCTCAGTTATCCTCGCGCCTATGGCGAGGGCAGGGCAGGAAGCCTGCCTGATTATTCTGGCTGCCGCGTCAGCAGTTACAGGCTTTGCCATCTTTGGTCCCGCTTCCATCGCAAAGCGCCAGGAGGTGGCTCTCATCCCTTAACCTCCTTCTTCTTCATTATCTGCCTCTCAAGCATCGTCGGGTCTGGGATCCTGCGCTCCTTCCAGCCCTTCTCCTTCAGAATCTCCAGAATCTCCTCCTTCAGGTTGAAGGGTATGTCGCTCTCGGTGCGCACGTAGAGGTGAATGTCCTCGGGCATGGTGCCGAAGTGGCGCTTATGCAGGTCTATGTAGTGCGCCAGCTTTATCTGCCTGCCCTTGGTGGTGTCGTTGGGGCGCATCACCAGCTTGGCTATCGCCACCATGGCTTCTTCCTTGCTCTCAGCCACGTAGGCTAAGTGCTCAGGAGCTGGGTCTGCTATGAGCTTCTCACCCGTCTTGGCATCGTAAATCTCCCACTTCTCAGGCACATCCTTCCTGCCCAGGTAAAGCCTGCGGTACTTCGTGCCCGTAGGCCCGAGAATCACAGGGATGCCCCAGCGGTTTATGCCCGTGCCTATGGAGAGCGCCTTCGCCGACATGGCACCCCACACCACGCCCACCGCACCAACGCGGTGCAGTATGTAGTCTGCGATTTCCTCAAAGTTTGCCCTTAAATTGCGTCTGGCAAAGATGTAGGGAATCTTTATGGCTGCGCCAAGAATGTGGGCATTCGCCACGCAGGAGCCAACATTCACCAGCCCGCCGGCGTCAAAGATGCCGGGATAGCGCTCGTACAGCGTCTCGCCGTTCTCATCCTTGTACCTCGCTATCGCCATGGCGGCGCAGCCGGAGGCAACGACGATGAAGTTGCGCTTCAGGAACTCCTCAGCCATCTCCGCAACCTCCTGGGCGCCGCTGGCAAAGTTGGTGCAGCCAGCGAAGGCAACCACGCCGGGAATTTCGCCAAAGACTATGGGTGCGCCAACGTTGCGTATCTCGGTGTCCAGGATTGGTCCCCTGCCGACCCTTATCCTGTAGCTCTGGGAGTACACCTCAGCCTCGCTCGCCTTCTCCATCAGCGAGACTATCTTTATGTCCTTAGGGCAGGCGCTCTCGCAGCGCATGCAGCCCACGCACAGCTTCCTGAGGGAGGCAAGCTTTTCAAAGCTGCCCTTGGCTGCCTCTTTGAGCGCCGCGGAGATGTGCAGGTTCACGGGGCAGGCGCGCTGGCACTTCTCGCAGCCAACGCACCTTGCAGCCTCACTCCTGAGCTCCTGCTCGGTGGGCAGCGCTTTTCCCTTGATGCGGGCGCGCTTCTCTGCTATGCGCTCAGCCACCTTCACAGCAACCTCGCCCACCTTCTCGGGCTTGTGGATGAAGGCTCCAGGGATGCGGTACTCCACCAGGTCTGCAACAATAGCCTCAGGGTCGTCGTCGGTTCTGTCAGGCAAGCCCAGGCCCATCTTGTCGTTCGTCGCGATAACCGGCGTGCGAACCTTCATCGCCTCCTCTAAGATGTCGGTGCGCACGCACTGCTCATCCACCACAATCACGTCGGCTATGCCGGAGCGCACAAAGCGCAGCTGCTCGCTCAGCGGACCTATAATCTTGGCGCTCTTGCTCCTGCGCTGCAGGTCGTGGGCGGTGCAGCATATTCCAGCCACCTCCACGTCCCTGCCGTAAGCTTCGGCGTAGGTTATAACCTCAGCCCCGGGGGCAACGTTGTGCCCTATGAAGAGAATCACGGGCTTGGTCTTGTCCACGGCGCCGTAGCCCAGCTCGGCAAGAGGCGCATCCGGGTCACCCTTGGGGAAGTCGTAGCCCACTATCTGGGCAAGGTCGGCTATCTCCTTCACCAGGTTGTCTATCATGCCCGCATGCATCGCCTTGGACTCCAGGTCAAGGTGGTCACCCTCCTGACCCGTGTGAACGCTGGAGAGCAGGTTCTGAATCTCTCGCTCCGCGTACTCCATCCCCTCCAGCAGGTCGCCCAGCGTCTCGGGCTTCTTGCCCATAACCGTGCGGTAAATCGGCGCCTCGGTCTCAATGTTCAGCCCCAGGTCAATCTTATAGTCCGCGCCCAGGCGCTCAATCTGGTGCTCCAGCATGTGCCTGGCATGCGCCCCGTGGCAGGCTGCACCTATGACGCACTCCATCAGTATGAGCCTCGCCTGCTGGGCACGCTGGGTAATCCCGCAGGCGCCCTTCTTGTCCTTTGTCAGGTCGCACTTGCCGTAGCTGCACAGGCAGCACATGTCGCAGGTGGGCGAGTAGAAGGGCTCGTAGCGGTTGAGCAGGCGCCTGTCCCACTCCCTGAGGTCTGTCCAGCCTGGCTTTGGAGTTGGCCCAAGAGGCTCGTCCCAGGTGTCCTCCTCTATCTCCCCTATTTCAATGACCATGTCGCCTATCTTGATGGTGGGCGACTCAGCCTTTGTAATCTTTATCTTCTTTGGCTTTGCAACCATGCTGACCACCTAAAACTTCATGTTCCTGTAGGGTGGAGGGAGGAGCTGTCTTATTCTGCGCCTGATCTCCTTCTTTGCGTTCTTCTCCTTCCTGAGCTGGAGCTTCCTGGCAATCTCCAGCCCCTTCTCCTCCTTCAGCTCCACCGTCTCAAAGACGCCCGCCTTTATCACCTCATCAAGCAGCTCAGCCGCAGCTTTACTCCTCGCCAGCACCGAGGTGTAGCCTGGCGGAGAGCCCACGCTTCCCACGGCAAAGTCCGCTAACCTGCCTGTGAAGTCCACGCACACCTTGCAGGGCTCCCGCTTGTAGCGGTACGCCTCCTTCAGCGGAATCTCCAGCTTGCCTTCTTCTGTGAAGACCAGGAAGCTCTTGCCCTTGATGTCCACCTTCTTCACATCCCTCAGGCTAACACCGTAGCCCTTATGCACCAGCTCCGTCATGAGCTCGTACAGGAAGTTTGAGGAGCAGAAGAGGGATACTGTAAAGGCTATCCTGCGGGAGAGGTCCAGCTCGGGTATGGGGTAGAACTGCAGCTTTCTCGCAGCCTCAATCTGGCAGGGCACGCCCACGATGGCAAGCTTCTCTAACCCCAGCTTGACCGCATGCTTGAGCGCCGCCAGGTTGGGGGAGTTGGAGTATCTCGTGCCCGCGGTTGCGGGAAGCTCCTCCGGCTCTGTCACCAGCCTCGCCTCCGGATACCAGGGCTTGTCCTCTCTCACTCCGCCAACAACGGCGCCGTCTATTATACCCTCCTCCAGCGCATACTTAAGCAGCGCCGTCACAAAGCCACCATCCTGAGCAGCTTCCCCCAGCGCCTGCTCTCTCACCCTTACACCCACGCGCTTCACCACATAGCCCAGCTCGTCCTCCACCACCTCGCCAAAGAGCTTCTCCTCAACCTCGTCGGCGTTGAAGAAGCTTCTCGGGCACTGCATTATGCAGTAGCCGCAATCGGTGCACTCGCCTGTGAGCCTGGGAAACTCATCCACACGAACAACATCCTCGGGGCACACAGCCTCGCAGTTGCCGCACCCGCAGCAGAGGTCTCTGAATATAACCTCATGCTCCAGGGCGGTGTAACCTTCCTCACGCCCCAGCCAGAGATACTCCATCTCCTGTATCAGTGCTGCCATTCAGGCACCTCCACGTGTGGAAACATCATGATTAACTATGATAAATCCCGTCATCAAGACTTTACTGTAATCCCAGCTATAGCGGATGCCACAAACTTTAAAACATCTCCCGCCCATATAAATGTTAGGCTGTCACTGCAGTGGGGGAAGGCTGTGGATATAGGGGATGCTGCATCTCTGGTAGAGGCTCTGAGCGATGCCGTTGTTATAGCGGATTCGTCCGCGAGAATTGTAATGGTCAACTCTGCCGCCGAGGCGCTCTCGGGGTACAGCAGGGAGGAGCTTGAGGGCAGAAAGGTAGAGGTGCTCGTGCCCGAGAGGTTCAGGGAGAAGTTCTCCTCCGGCTTTGATGCCTTCGTGAGCGGGGGGGAGGCTCCCAGGCAGAGGCACGAGGGGGTCTGCCTGAGAAAGGATGGCACAGAGGTGCCTGTTGAGCTCTCTATTTCTGTGTTTGAGCTTGCGGGTGAAAGGTACTTCATCGCCGTGCTCAGAGACATCAGCCAGCGCAGGGCTATGGAGGAGAAGCTCAGAGCGAGCGAGGAGATGTTCAGG
>JALSIP010000003.1 GCA_026989875.1 archaeon | reverse complement strand
ATTCTGTCTAAGTGGAAGTGGGGTGGGGTTATTTTTACACTGCAGAACGACGTAAGCTGGATATAAAAAAGAGTGGGGGGCTCAGGAGAACTTCTTCATCTCCTTACCCCTGACCCTTGCGCCGATGTTCATGTCGCGTATGTTGAAGATGTAGTCGTCTATGTGCTTGTGGTTGAACTCTATGCCCGTGCGCTCAAAGAACTCTGCCCAGCCTATGCGCTCAATCCACTCGCCCATTCTCTCTCCCGGCTTTGCATCGCTCGCCCACGCCTCTATTATCTTCTTCACAGTCTCAATGACCTCGGGCCAGCGCGGCGGATTGTTGGGCAGGAAGGGCACCACCAAGCGGGAGAAAGCTGGACCGGAGCGGGTGTTGGATATCTTGCCACCCACCCAGATGCTCACGCCGTCATTCTTCGGGTCTGCAATCGGCGTACCCGGGCATAGGCCGTAGCAGATGCCGCAGTACATGCACTTCTCGCCGTCAATGCTGATGCTCCTGATCATGGTGCCATCCTCCTTCTTTATGGTCTTGGGCTTTATCGCGTACGTCGGGCATGCTGCAATCATGCTGGGAATCTCGCAGGCTTTGCTCACCACGTCATCAATCACCTTCGGCGGGCGGCGATGCACGCCCAGAATGGCGATGTCAGAGCAGTGCACCGCACCGCACATGTTCAGGCAGCCCGAGACAGCAATCGTCAGCCTGGTGGGCAGCTTCTCGCTCACGAAGTAGTCGTAAATCTCATCCATCAGTGCCTTCTGTATTCCCGGCGAGTCAGTGGCGGGGGTGTGGCAGTGCACCCAGCCGGTGCATGCGACGATGCTCCTGACGGTTCTGCCCGTGCCACCCACAGGTAAGCCCAGCTCCTCAAGCTCCTTCTTCAGGGGCTCAACGTTGTCCATGCTCTCCAGTATGAACTCCACGCTGTGCCTGGAGGTGAACCTCAGGTAGCCGTTGGCGTACTTATCAGCCAGGTCGCACAGCTTCAGCACAGTCTCGCTGGCAATGAACTTCGGCTGTCCCGCACGGACGGTTATAGCCTCCTCGCCGCTCTCACTCACGTGCCTGTAAACCCCCGGCTCAATCTCCTCGTGGTACTTCCACTTGCCATAGTTCCGCTTCACCACAGGCGGAAGCATCTCCCTGTAGTCTGGCGGACCAAAATCAAGCTCATCAAAGCTCAGCGCCATTTTCAGCACCTCCTACTCCTCAATCTCGCCCGGGAAGTAGAACCAGAAGGGGTTCGCCCTGGGCGCCTTCACCATGGTCGGCAGGGGTTTCATTCCTATGTCGTGGAGGAACTTGCCCGCACCTATCCTGTATATGGTCTCTCCGATTCTCTCCTTCGCCCTGCCGTTCTCATCCCACCAGTCAAGCAGCTTGTATATCAGCTCCTTCAGGTTGTCGTAGGGTGGCTCAAGCTTCATGAAGGGTACCAGCGTCCAGGCGAGGAAGGCGCCGTACCTGCCTCTTGCCCTTCCGCCCACCAGTATCGTGGCGCCCCTGTCGTCGCCCGGGGAGAGCGCCTTCGGCATCCTCTGCAGGCAGTGCATGCACCTTATGCACTCGTCGTTGTTCACCCTGAGCTCATTTCCATCCCAGCTCATCGCCTTTGCGGGGCATGCCGCAACCACGGCGGAGACGTCAAAGCCTGACTCAGCGTACCTGCGCACCTCATCCTGGTCTATCTTCATGTCATCTCTCCAGGTGCCCATTATTGCGAAGTCTGCCCTGGGCACTGCAGCCACGCAGTCGGTGGGGCAGCCCGAAATTTTAACCTTGAACTTGTACGGAAAGCGCGGGCGGTGCATGTCGTTGAGAATCTGCTCATCGGTCATGAGGGTGTGGTATATGTCGTTGGTGTCTATGCATGCGAACTCGCACCTTGCAGGACCCACGCAGTTGCTTGCGGTGCGGAAGTCACCTGCGCTACCACCAATGTCCCAGTGCTCCTTGGCAACCTCATCAAAGAAGGGCTCAATGTTGTCGGTGGGTATGCCCACAACCTGCAGGTCGCCTGTTGCGCCGTGGAAGTTCATAAGCCCGGAGCCGTACTTGTTCCAGATTTCCACCAGCTTCCTGAGCTTCTTGGTTGAGTAGAACCAACCAGCAGGCTGAATCAGCCTCACGGTGTGGGCATCCGCCAGTATGTCCCGCCTGTCAGACACCCTGCCGATGACACCGGCATCATAGCCTGGCACACCCACCATTCCGCCATGGGTCCAGTGGGTCTCCTTATCCCTGTAATTCAGCTCATACAGCTCCAGAAGCCCCTTGTAGCCTGTTTTCTTAATCTCTCTAACAAGGCTGGGCCACTTCCCCTTCTCAAGCTCGTCCAGCAGGGGAGTTGACATCTCCTATCACCTCCTGTAGAATACTGAGGACGTTCAATTTTGCTTCTACTGTGTATAATTTTTACAGTATATATACTTTTTCATGGTGTGTGCATAATCCCACACAACCGATTATCTGAAAATCAGCATTGCATCACCGAAACTGTAGAATCTGTACCTCATTCTAACCGCTTCACGGTAAGCCTCAAGGATTCTCTCCCTTCCTGCAAAGGCGCACACCATAAGCAGGGGTGTTGAGCGCGGCAGGTGGAAGTTTGTTATCATGCCCGCGTAGTTAAACCTGAACCTGTAGCCGGGGTATATGAAAAGCCCGGTGGTGCCTGCTCTCGCCTCAACTCTCCCGTCATTGCACACGCTTTCAAGGGTTCGCACCGTGCTGGTTCCCACTGCAAAAATCCTGCGCTCCTCCTCAAGGGCGCGGTTGAGCAGCTCCGCTGCCTCCTGGCTCACCTCATACCACTCCTCATGCATCACGTGCTCCTCCACACGCTCGCTGCGCACCGGTGCAAAGGTGCCCACGCCTATGTGCAGGGTTACAAAGCACAGCTCCACGCCCATGTTTTTCAGCGTGGAGAGCATCTCCTGGCTGAAGTGCAGCCCTGCCGTGGGTGCCGCAATGCTGCCGTTCCTGCTGGCATAGACTGTCTGGTACCTCTCCGGCTCCACCTTCTGTCTGATGTACGGGGGCAGCGGCACCTCGCCTGCTTTGCTTAGCACCCTCTCCACCGGGGCGCTGAACCTCACCCGCAGCCTGCCACCGCTTCTCTCCTCAACCACAGCTTTAAAGCCCTCTCCGAGCTCAACCTCAGCCCCCGGTCTCAGCCTTCTCCCCAGGCACTCCGCCTCCATCTCTCCCAGCCTGCGCAGCACTAAGAGCTCGGCTCTGCCGCCTGTGCGCTTCCTGCCCCTCAGCCTGGCACGCAGCACCTTGGTGTTGTTCAGCACCAGCACATCCCCCTGCCCCAAGTACTCCGGGAGCTCGCTGAAGAGCCGGTGCTCTATCCTCTCGCCCAGCACCATCAGCCTTGCTCTGTCCCTGCGCTCGGCAGGCTGCTGCGCAACGAGCTCCGGAGGCAGCTCGTAGGAAAAGTCGCTCAACCTCACCCCATGTACACCAGCCGCTCAAGCTCCTTGGCTTCGTACCTCTTCATGAACTGCTCGTACACCTTCTTGGTCTCCTCCGTGAGGCTGGGCTTTACGCTGCGCAGAGCCTCCTCAAAGTGCCGCATCTCCACCTTCTTCTCATCAAAGCTCTCGCGGTTGAGCACCGCCTCCCTGAAGGCGAGCATCGCCGCCTCCCTGCACAGCGCCTCTATGTCAGCACCCGAGAAGTTCTCGGTGCGCTTCACCAGCACCTCAAAGTCCACATCCTCAGCCAAGGGCATCCTGCGGGTGTGCACTGCGAATATCTCCCTTCTCGCCTCCGCATCCGGCGCCTGAACTAAGAGGATTTTGTCCAGCCTTCCCGGGCGCAGCAGCGCAGGGTCAAGCATGTCGGGGCGGTTTGTCGCGGCTATCACCACCACGTTGTGCAGCTCCTCCAGCCCGTCCATCTCGGTGAGGAGCTGATTGAGCACCCGCTCGCCCACCTTGGCGCCCATCTCCATGCCCCTCACTCCTGCTATGGCATCAATCTCATCAAAGAACACCACCGTAGGCGCCGCCTGCTTGGCTTTTCTGAAAATCTCCCGCACAGCCTTCTCGCTCTCACCCACCCACTTGCTGAGAATCTCAGGACCCTTCACGCTTATGAAGTTCGCCTCGCTCTCCGTAGCCACCGCCTTGGCTAAGAGCGTCTTTCCCGTGCCTGGCGGACCGAAGAGCAGCACACCCTTGGGCGGGCGTATGCCGAGCTTTGCGAAGCCCTCGGGGTGCTTTATGGGCCACTCCACCATCTCCTGCAGCGCCCTCTTCACCTCGTGCAGCCCGCCGATGTCGCTCCAGCGCACGTCCGGCACCTCCACGTAAACCTCGCGCAGCGCACTGGGCTCCATGACCTTCCACGCCTCAAGGAAGTCCTCTCTCCTCACCTCCAGGCTCTCAAGCACTTCCGGCGGTATCGTCTCCTCCTCTAAGTCAATCTTGGGCAGGATTCTGCGCAGCGCATTCATCGCCGCCTCCTTGCACAGCGCCTCAAGGTCAGCCCCCACGAAGCCGTGGGTTATGTCTGCCAGCTCATCCAGGTTAACGTCCTTGCTTAAGGGCATGCCTCTGGTGTGAATCTGCAGAATCTCCTTCCTGCCCTTCCTGTCCGGCACGCCTATGACTATCTCGCGGTCAAACCTTCCCGGTCGGCGAAGCGCCGGGTCAAGGGCATTCGGACGGTTGGTGGCGCCTATCACCACCACCCTGCCCCTGCTCTTCAGCCCGTCCATCAGCGCCAGAAGCTGCGCAACCACGCGCCTCTCAACCTCGCCGTGCACCTCCTCACGCTTCGGCGCAATAGCGTCAATCTCATCAATGAAGATGATGCTGGGAGCGTTCTCCTCAGCCTCCTTGAACACCTTCCGCAGGTTCTCCTCGCTCTCACCGTAAAACTTGCTCATTATCTCGGGACCATTCAGGTGCAGGAAGTAGGCGTTGGTCTCGTTGGCAACCGCCTTGGCGATCAGCGTCTTTCCCGTGCCTGGCGGACCGTGCAGCAGCACACCCTTCGGGGGCTCTATTCCCAGGCGCTCAAAGAGCTCGGGGTGCTTCATGGGCAGCTCAATCATCTCACGAATCTTCTGCACCTCATCCCTGAGCCCGCCGATGTCCTCGTAGGCAACGCTCGGTATGCCTATCCTGTCCTTCACGGGCTCCTCCCTCACCAGCACCTCGGTTCTCTCGGTTATCCTCACTATGCCCCCGGGTATGGTCTGGGTTACGGTGAAGGGAAGCTGGGTGCCCAGCACGGGTACGACGATCTTGTCGCCCGTGGTGAACACCCTGGCGAGAAGCCTGCGCTTCACGAACTCTCCAAAACCAGCAGAGAAGCGGATGGGCTGGTTCGGCGACAGCACCACCCTTCTGGCATCCGTCACCCTCGCCCTGGAAACCCTCACACTCTCTCCCAGCGAAACCTGGGCGTTCTGGCGTATGAAGCCGTCCATTCGTATTATCGCCAGCCCCTCATCATCCTGCATCGCCCTCCACACGGTGGCGCAGGTGCGCCTCTTCCCCCGTATCTCAACAGTGTCGCCTGTGGATATGCCCAGCAGGCTTCTGGTGCGGCTGTCCAGCCTGACTATTCCCCTGCCCACATCATGCGGCAGGGCTTCTGCCACCTTCAGCTCAACCTCCATGCGCATCACATCCTACTCCAACCCTTACAGGTTACATAATTTTTAAAACTACTGGCGCCTGAATTTCTCCGCCGCTCTGACGTACATCTCAAGCTCCTCCGCAGATATGGGCTTGACCTTCTTCATCGCCTCCTCAAAGTGCCTCATTTCAATCTTGAGCTCCTTCTTCATCGCCTCTCTGTCAACAGGCTTGCCTGAGGTTATGTACTCACGTATCGCCAGCATAGCAGCCTCATTGCACACCGCCGCGATGTCTGCGCCCGTGTAGTTCTCTGTCTTCTCCGCCAGCTTCTTCAGGTCAACATCCTCAGCCAAGGGTTTGGAGCGGGTGTGGATTCTGAATATCTCCTCTCTCGCCTCTCTGTCAGGAGGCGGAATGTAGAGCAGGCGGTCCAGTCTTCCCGGGCGCAGCAGCGCCGGGTCAAGCATGTCGGGGCGGTTTGTTGCGGCTATCACCACCACACCCCTGAGCTCCTCCAGCCCGTCCATCTCGGTGAGGAGCTGGCTCACCACCCTCTCAGTCACGTGCGAGTCAAAGCCCTTACCCCTCACGGGAGCTATGGCATCAATCTCATCCAGGAACACTATGCACGGCGCCGCCTGCTTGGCTTTTCTGAAAATCTCCCGCACAGCCTTCTCGCTCTCACCCACCCACTTGCTGAGAATCTCTGGTCCCTTGACGCTTATGAAGTTCGCCTCGCTCTCGTTGGCAACCGCCTTGGCTAAGAGCGTCTTTCCCGTGCCTGGCGGACCGAAGAGCAGCACACCCTTGGGCGGCTGGGTGTGCATGTGCTCAAACACCTCCGGATGCTTCAGGGGCCACTCCACCATCTCCTGCAGCGCCTGCTTGGCCTCCTTCAAGCCACCAATGTCCTGCCAGCGCACGTCCGGCACCTCAACCAGCACCTCGCGCATGGCGCTGGGCTCAATGTCCATGAAGGCTTCCTCAAAGTCCCTGTACGTGACCTCAATCTTGTCCAGAATCTCCGCGGGTATGCTCTCCATCTCAAAGTCTATCTCGGGCAGGATTCTGCGCAGCGCCCGCATCGCCGCCTCCTTGCACAGCGCCTCAAGGTCAGCCCCCACAAAGCCGTGCGTCCTGTCGGCGAACTCCTCTATTATGCGCATCCTCTCCTTCTCATCCTGGGGCAGTGGCATACCTCTGGTGTGAATCAGCAGAATCTCCTTTCTGGCATTCCTGTCCGGCACGCCTATCTCAATCTCGCGGTCAAACCTTCCCGGTCGGCGAAGCGCCGGGTCAAGGGCATTCGGGCGGTTGGTGGCGCCTATCACCACCACCTGCCCCCTGCTCTCCAGCCCGTCCATCAGCGCCAGAAGCTGCGCAACCACGCGCCTCTCAACCTCGCCGTGCACCTCCTCGCGCTTGGGTGCTATGGCGTCA
>JALSIP010000002.1 GCA_026989875.1 archaeon | reverse complement strand
GCAGGGCTGCTGGAGCGGGGATACCGCATGGTCTCTGCGTGCAGCACGCTGGTGCTGGTTTCGCATTCGCCACCCAGGGGAGTGGCAGACCTCACGGCGAGCGGCGTGCATGCCGGAAGTGAGGCGGTGCGTGCCTTCGTGGAGGCAAGGGAGCCGGAGTTTGTGGTGTGCGGGCACATCCACGAGGCTAAGGGGTGCTACTCGCTGGGCAGAAGCAGGGTTGTCAACCCGGGCAGGCTGAGCAGCGGGCTTGCGGTCATAGACGTAGCCGCACGCAGAGCAGAGCTGATTTAGCTTCGGCTTCTCAGGCCTGAGGCTATGCTCTCAAGCACGCTGTCAGGGTCTGCCAGGTAGCGCTCAATCCACTCTCTGACGCTTTTCATATCCCTCACGTCCCTCTGCATGAGGTACTCTAAGAGAAGCTTCCTGCGCTCAAGCTCTTGGGTGAGCTCTCTTAGCTGCACGCCGAGCTGCCTCGCAAGCTCCTGAAGCAGCGCACTGGGCGTGCCGGTGGAGTTCAGGGAGTCCCTCACGGGGTCCCACTTGTAGAGGGTGTTCATGGCAACCCCGGATTCGGAGCTCCTCCTGACCTCGGTGATCTCGGTTACACGCCTGATGGTGGCTCCCTCCCTCGGAATCCTCGCCTGCATTATTATAATGTCCAGTGCAGCCAGCATGTTCGCGGGGACGTTCATGGGAGCAGAGCTCAGACGGGTTATGCACTCTCTTGCCGAGTTTGCGTGCAGCGTGGCGAGGGAGCCTCCATGCCCCGTGTTCATGGCGGTGAAGAGAGTCATCGCCTCCTTTCCGCGCACCTCCCCTATGATTATTCTGTCGGGACGCATTCGCAGGCAGTTCTTGAGCAGGGTGTCCATGTCTATCTCCTCCACTCCAGCGGCGGGAGGGCGGACCTCAAACCTGACCACGTGCCTCACGGGGAGCTGGAGCTCGGCGGTGTCCTCAATGGTTATAACCCTCTCGCGGTCTGGTATGAAGGAGCACAGCGCGTTCAGGGTGGTTGTCTTGCCGCTTCCCGCACCCCCGGCTATGAGCAGGTTCTTTGCCCAGGCACCGCCACCTTCAATCATCAGCCACAGGAAGGCGGCTGCGTCGGGGGTGAGGGTGTTGTACCTGAGCAGGTCAACTATGCTGAGAGGACGGCTCAGAAACTTGCGTATGGTTATGGTGGGTCCATCAACGGCTGGCGGACTGAGGGTGGCGTTGGCTCTTGAGCCGTCGCTGAGGCGTGCATCCAGCAGGGGCGAGTGCTCGTTTATCTCCCTTCCTGCATTCCTGGCGATTCGCTTGGCAATCCTCTCAATTTCTTCAGCGCTGCTGAAGACTATGTTGGTCTCAAGCATCCCGTGCTTCCTGTGGAAAACATACACGGGACGCCGGGGGCCTATTACCATGACCTCCTCTATCCCCTCGTCCTCCAGCAGAAAGTCAAGCAGCCCGTAGCCGGCGATGTCGCTGACGATGAGCCCGGCGAGGCGATGCTTCTTCTCGGGCTCAATCTCCTGCTCGCTGAGCTGGTCTATGGTCTCAAGCACGTGGAAGAAGAGCACCTGACGGCGCTGCTCATGGCTCAGTCCCTGCATCCCCCTCTCGGAAAGCGAGGATACAGCCTCACGCACCCTGCGGAAGAGCTTCATCTCCGAGGGTGAGAGGGTGGGAAGCTCAACCAGATACTGGTACTTCTCCGGCACAACCCTCCCCATCTCTACTTGCCCCGTGCTTCAAAGGCTTCCCTTATGCGCCGCTTCAGCTCGGCGGCGTCAAAGGGTTTGGTGATGTAGTCCACCACACCCTCCACCGAGAGCCCTGAGAGCACCTCGGTCGCTTCGTTGCGTACTGTGAAGATAACCACGGGAACCTTCTCCGCACCCCTGATTTTCCTGAAGCTCTCAAGAAAGTCCCAGCCGTTCATGCCGGGCATCATTATGTCCAGCAGCACCAAGTCAGGCATCTCAGACCTTACCATCTCCAGCGCTTCCATGCTGCTCTCCGCAACCATCACCCTGTACTCGGGCTCTAAAAGGTGCTTGACAAGCATGAGCATGTCCCTCTCATCGTCAACCACAAGAATGCTGCGCCTGCTCATCTACCACCTCTCCCTCTCATTTTTCCCGCCTCCACCATCTTAATTCTGGGCACTGCAAGGTTAAATACTTTGTGCGTGAAGGAGGCTCAGCCGTAAGCCGGTATCCTGCCGCACCTCCTCATGGCAATATCTTAAATATGAGCAGTGGTTAAATGGTACTTATGAAGAAGGCTGTGGTAGCCTTTGACGGCAGTGCCATCTCCTTTAAGGCACTGAGCATGGGGGTGAAGCTTTCAAAAAATCTCGGCACGCAGCTCTACGTGGTGTATGTGGCACATATAAGCGACGTATTCAATCCGAACCTGCTGGGGGAAGCCCAGTTCAGGGAGACTCTGGAGTCAATAAAGGAGAAAGGCGAAGATTTACGTGAGATAATTGGAGAATCTGCCAGAAAAGCGCTTGAAGATGCACACGAGTACCTGAAAACCCACGGTGTAAGAGCCGAGGAGCTCATACGCATCGGCGAGCCGGCGCTTGAGATAGTTGACGCCGCCAGGGAGGTAGGGGCGGACATACTCATAGTTGGTGTTGAGGCTCCTGAGCCCGGCTCGGGCGATGGTTTTGTAAAGGCTGTGCTGCGCGAATCCCCCTGCAGCGTTCTGCTGGTGGCTCCTGGCTGGGCGACCCTGTATCCGCGTGGCACCCGTGAGGGAATGAAGGAGTGAGCACGTTAGCTTTTCAGGTAATTATGAGATGCTGAGGAAGGTGCTCAGGAACAAGTACATAGCCACGGTACATGAGGGGGATGTGAGAGAGGACGAGGTGGGCTTTGCGAAGCGCTACCTGCACGAGAGCAGCATTGATGTTATGGACGAGGTTATAATATACCCTCTGGGAGAGAATAAACCCTACCTGATGAGAAAGCGGGGCTATGTGGTTGAGATTGACAGACACATTCACTCTGCCTACCCCCATGCGGAGCAGGGGCACGTTCTGCTTTCCCCGGAGACCATGGCAGAGCTTGAACTTGAGAGTCATGACCCGGTGCTTCTGGACCCTCTCACCCCGAGGCTTGATCTGGAGAAGCTTCTGAGAGCGCTGAGAAAGCAGCTCCGCAGTCAGTAGCTCACACCCCCATCACCGTTACCACAACCCTCCTCCTTCTCTGCCTGGTGTCCAGGTTGACCACCACGACCTGCTGCCAGGTTCCTAAGGTGAGCCTGCCCTTCACCACAGGTATGGTCATGCTGGGACCCAGCAGTGCCGCTCTCACGTGGGAGCTGCCGTTATCATCGCCCCACGTGAGGTGGTGGGCATAGTCTCCGTGCCTGGGTGCGATTCTCTCCAGCGCCTCCGGGATGTCCTTTTTCAGCCCTGGCTCGTACTCCATGGCAATCACCGCCCCCGTTGAGCCGGTCACAAACACCGTCACCACACCCTGGCTTATCCCGCTCCTCTCAACGAACTCCTGAACCTCTCTGGTTATGTCTGCAAATCCCCTCTCCGCTTCAAGCACAACCTCAAGCGAGTAGCTCTCAACCTTCATGGTCTCACCTGTATCTTAATAACCGCCAGGTGCTTTAAAGGCTCATCGCCGGAGATTCGCCTTCCAGTTCTCACATCCACGGCTGCCACGAACCTCTCCCCCAGGTCGGTGTGGATGGCATACGCGAGCTCCCTCGCGGTGGCGCCCTTCTCAAGGAGCAGCGCATCCGGGAGCACCCTGCCCTCGCTGTCGCAGAGCCTGTGCTCATCAGCCACAGGAAACACCACAATTCTGCCCAGCAGCTCAAGCACGGCGGTGTTTATCACCTCCTGCACACCGGTGCTGCCATAGGGCTCAAGCACCCTCTCCTTTATAATTTTCAGTGCTTTTCTCTCACGCTCGCTCAGCTTACCCGCAATCTCAAACCCTCCCTCCCCCGGCACGTACCTCACAGCCCCCCGCTCTGCCAGCTCCCTGAGCACGAGCTCTGCCATGGCACTTACAGGCACGACTCTGCGGTGGGGAAAGCGCTCTTTAAGCCTCTCAACATTTTCTGTGGCGGCTGCAACATCCACCTTGTTGGCGGCTATAAGGAGCCTTCTTGAAGCTCTCCAGAGAGCGCTGCTCAGCTCTGCCAGCTCCTCCTCACCCCAGCCGGCTGGCGCCTCAGGCAGCTTCGCCTCTCTTAGCGCCGCTTTAACCTGCCTTTCATCTATGCCGAGACCCGCGAGAACCTCCGAAAGCACCGCAGGCAGACTTTCCCTGCCCAGGCTGAGCCTTCTCTTTATCTTTTCCCAGTTCCTCTCAAGAACCCCCCTGTACCACAGCATGACCTCCCGCTCAAGAAACTCCACATCCTCGCACGGGTCATGGGTGCCCGGCTCAACGGCGTTGCCCTCGGCATCCGTGGCACCGCTGGCATCAACCACATGCACGAGAGCTGGAGCCCTGCGCAGCTCGTCCATGAAGCGGTTTCCCAGCCCCCTGCCTGCGTGCGCCCCCCTTACCAAGCCCGGGACGTCTATCATCTCCACAGGCACGTAGCGATAGCCCGAGATGCTCAGGGAGTTCCTGGGCTGCGGCTTAACTCCAAACTCAACCGCTGGCTCCGGCACCCTTACAAACGCCACCCCCCTGTTGGGCTCAACCGTGGTGAAGGGATAATCTCCCGTCTCAGCCTTCGCCAGGGTGGCAGCCCTGAAAAAGGTGCTCTTGCCGGTGTTCGGCTTCCCAACCACACCGATCTCCATGCACTTAAGGTTGCGTCCTCACAGTTAAACCTTTGGGGGATGGAGGTAATATCACCGCACCGCCGCTATTATCTCCGATAATTTCAATAATTCTGACACTCCGCCTCAGAGCACCAAAAAATTTATATACAGGTTTTAAAAATTGGGATAGTTCTCATCCGCACGGGTAAAACATGCAGAATACAAGTGCAGGAATATCTATCGTCCAGTGACTGGAAGCAATGCTGGACATTAGGTATTTTTGCACGTTAACCGTGAAAAACAGAGGTGAATTCATGTCTGAAAGCCAGAAAAACATCATCACAGCTACAATTTACTTCCTCCTCTTCTCTGCAGGTGGTGCATCTGGAGCACCCATAGACCTCTACGATGTCAAGGGCTACCTCTACGACATCCAGGACGGCTGCTCGCTGATAGACGGCGAGAGCGACTCCTACGACGGCATGTACGAGCTCTACATCAACGGCACCTACTACTCTGGCACGAGGAGCACCACCGAGGAAAACGGCAGAGAGGCGGTATGTGACCCTGTGAGCATAGCCAATCTCACGGTTCAGCGCAAGGTTTTCGTTCCTGCCACCGAGCACTGGGCGAGGTTTCTTGAGATTCTCCGCAACCCCACCGCCCTGCCGGTTTCAGTTACGGTAAAGGTGGGCGGCGACCTTGGCTCAGACAGCGACACTGTTATAGTTGAGACCTCTGACGGAGACACCGCCTTCAATCTGGGCGACCGCTGGCTGGTCACCGACGACTCCTGCGACGGGTGTGGCGACCCCTCCCTCGCCCACGTATTTGACGGAGCATACGGAAGAATCAGCGCCACAGACGTCTTTGCCCTTGACGGAGACGACAACCCCTACTACTCCTGGGACGTTACAGTGCCTCCGAACGGCACCGTGATAATAATGCACTTCGCAGTGCAGCACAACAGCAATGCAGAGGCGGTGGCTGTGGCGAGGAGCATAGCTCCCAGCCAGGCAATCGTCAGCGGCATGAGCACAGAGGAGGTTGCGGCGATTGCAAACTGGGAGCTTTCGGTGGTGGCTGATAAGAGCGCACCCGCGCAGGCGCTCCGCGGTCAGAGCTTCATCTACAACCTGAGCTATTCGGCTATTCTTAATGTGAGCAACCTCACAATAGTTGACGCTCTCCCCCCTGAGGTGAGCTACATCTCCGACACCTGCGGTGCCACGGTTTCGGGCAGCGCGGTGACCGTGGATGCGGGCGATGCAAGCGCGGGCACCTCCTGGAGCTGTGGCATAAACGTCAGCGTTAAGAGCACCGCGCCCCTCGGGAGCATTATAAACAACACCGCTGAGTTCAGGTACACCACCCTTTACGGAGCGGTGCAGAGCGTAAACGCCACCGCAGCCACGCTGGTTCCGAACCCGACAGTTGACATCTCCCTCTCCCTGCCCTGTCTCGCCACGCCTGGCAGCCTGGTGAACCTCAACATCTCCTACTTCAACCCCGGCATAGTAACTGCGAGAAATCTGGCCATAACCTACGCCCTGCCTGCGGGCATTTCCTACATCAGCGACGACGGGGGAGGTAGCTATTCCTCAGGAGTCTTAACCTTCACCCCCGGCGACCTCGCTCCTGGTGCAGGTGGCAACATCACCGTGCTTCTGAACGTCACCGCTACCAGCGGCAGCATAGCCAGCAGCGTAACCGCCACCTACGAGAACGAAGATGGGGCGTCCTTTTCCTCCGGCGACACCCGGTGGCTCAACGTGGGAAGCCACGACCTGGTGGTTGACCGGCGTGGAAGCACTCCCTACAGCACCATACAGTCCGCGCTTAATGCGGCGCAGAAGTATGCAAGCATCTTCGTATGCCCCGGCACCTACAGCGAGAATCTGGGAATCTACAAGCCCGTAACCCTTCAGGGTGCGGGTGCCAGCCTCACAACCATTGACGGCGCGGGTGCATTGCCTGTTAGCATTTATGCCCCCGCAAACCTCTCCGGCTTCACGATAGCCGGGGCTGACTGGGACAACGCCATCTATGTTGACTCTACCGGGAACATCAAAATCCACGACAACATCATAAGGGGTGTGGATGGCAACTACTACGGGATTTACGTCTCAGACGCCTCGGAGGGTGAGATTTACGGTAACATCATAGATACCGAGTACGACCCCCTTTATGTTAGAAGCTCCTCAGACATAAGGGTTGAGAACAACACCATCTCTGCGGTGTGGGGTGATGCGGTATCCTTTTCGTCTGTCTGGGACAGCACAGTCAGCGGCAACACCATCGCCGGTGGAGTATCGCTGGCAAACACCCACCGCAGCGTAATATCAGACAACCGACCTGGAGGCT
>JALSIP010000001.1 GCA_026989875.1 archaeon | reverse complement strand
AAGCTCTGCCAGATAGGACTCAGTGATGCGGCGGTATTCTGCAAGCTTGGCGTCACGGCTGAGCCTGTAGCCTCTGAGCTCACGGAGCTGCTCCGCAAGCTCAGGAGGGAGGGCGTCTTCAAGAGCGGGAAAATCGTAGAGCCTGCGTACCGGAAAGGTTACGTAAACGGCATTCTCGGACATGTAGAGCACGCTTGAGCCGCTCTCTCCGAGAAAGCCGGTGCTCCTCAGCACCTCGCCCGTGCCCGGGTCTACCTCAGCCAGCAGGTACGCGGCGTTCACCGGCACCTGCTCATCGGGGCGGTAGAGGGAGGTGCACTCCACCTCAATGCGCCTGCCGTTGAGGGTGCCGAGCAGCATGCTGCAGGGAGTGTAGGGGGTGAGGCTCTTCTCCACAACCACGTAAACCCGCTCCCCCGCCAGCCTGGCTCCCACAATCCTCCCCCTGAGCCTCATGCTCCAGAGCTTTTCAGCCTCTGCGGCTCTGTAGGCGGTTATGGTGCTGGAGGTGAAGATGAGCAGCACATCCTTCACCACGAGAAGCTCACCGCGCTCGGGAAGGGTGGCGATAAGGCTCATGTTCCCGGGAGGATAGGCTGAGAGCACACGGGTCAGGGTTGAGGAGTAGTAGAGCCGCCTGCCGTCGTTCTTCAGGATGTCGGGCTCGTCTATCCCCGGAACCTGAACGTTGGTGCTGGAGTGGCGCCTCACGTAGGCAGGCTTGCCGCCTCCGTAGCCGGCGGCATAAGCCGGCACCTCTGCATTAACCAGCATCTCAGCCGGCGATTTCCGCAGAACCGCACCGGAGATGACGGTGCTGAGCAGGTAGTCGCGAAACTCCTCCGCATCCGAGAACTTCGCAACACCGGCACTTCTGACGTCGCCATCAGGTGGCTGCAGGGTGCAGCCCGCAAGAAGAGCCAGAAGAAACACAACCGCCACCTTCATTTCAACCACCTGTTAAGAATCTCGCAGAAGCCAGCATATAAAATGCTTGAAAATGTTCTGCTTTCACCGAACGATGCACACAGGTATGAGCTTAAATCGGAACCTCCAGCGGTTTTCCGAGCTGTGCGGGGAAGGCTGAGAGCGTAGCTGCCCATAGTTCCCTGAGCTACAGCTGACTGCACACCCAGCTCTGGAACGCTGCGGACTTCTGTTTCAAGGAACTAAAGTCCAACGAAAAAGGAGGAAGCTTAAATCTGATATCTCAATAAAACTCAAAACACAACATAAAAACCCAAAACCCAAGGGTATGTTTTCAATCCCTGTTTTTCTGGAAGTTGCAGTGCAACCGCTACCTTTGCTATTAAAATTTCTACCACCCTCCCATTCTTGTCTGTCTGTGTGAGAGGGACTGTTTCAGCATGCTTGCGGTGCTGCGTGTGCAGAGCACAGACACCAGAGACAGCCACAGCTCACCCATCAACCCGTGGCATCAGCCCACCAGCCGCCTGTAGAAGGAGTAGCGAGCCGGCACCCTGTCGGTTCTGCTCACGCTGTACCCGCAGACAGCGCACCTCATTCCTGCTTTGACCTCCCTCATGTAAAGGTCGTGTGCCCTTCTCGCCTCCATCTCCGAGCCGCACAGCGGGCATCTGCCTCCCTGCATCCCCCTGCGTCTCACCACCCTTATCCCCGCAAATCCCGAAGTTGCCACAATGCGCAGCAGCCTCTTAGCAGAGAAAGCGCACTCCACCTCTCTGGAGACCAGCTCCTTCAGCAGCCTCAGCGAGCTCACCTCCGGGTGCCTCTCCAGCACCCTTCTGCACGCCTCTGCCAGCTCCTCATCCCCGCACCTTTTCCTCAATGCGCCTCACCCTCTCCGCTATGCTCCGCCAGTGCCTGCCCTCCCAGTACAGCCTGCCGCAGCCTGTGCAGGTGTAAACCTCCCGCTCCAGCGCTGCTTCCGGCAGCCTCTCCACCTCAGCTCGCACGAGCATGGAGTTGCAGAGGGGACAGAGGGAGCGCTCCGGAGATTCTCTGAGTCTTATGCCAAGCTCACGCACAAGCTGGGCAAGCTGCTCCTCTATGTGCTCGCTCTTCAGCAGCACCACAGAGGCACCTGCCTTTGCAGCCCTGCATGCCAGAGCGCCATCCCGGGTTAGAAGCAGCCTGCCCTCGCTTCTGCACAGCCTGAGAAGCTCATCATCCCCCGCCTCTACTCCGTAGGCGGTATCATATCCGCTAAGCCTTAGCCACCTCGCGAGCCTGCCCAGCATGGCATCGCATGCAAATCGCATAGTCAAACTCTGCACACAATAAGATAAATTTTTACCGTGCGTTTACTCCGGTTTTTCTCATGCTCACACCTCCGGTAGCAGTCATTCAGAGACGTTTTCCAGATATCTCCTCAGTTTAGCTCATCTCGCTCCTTCTGACAGATGAGCCTCCTGACCAAAAGGTATATAAGCATGGTGCAGAAACCAATCAGAATGCATAAGAAGCTGGGCATTCTGTTTCTCATCCTTGCCATGGTGCTCGCGGGCTGCACCTACGGCAAAAAACCCCGGGAGCTTGAAGTACCCGAGCTGCCCCCCATAAAGCTCAAGCACAACGTTGAGAACACCACCATCACCTCCCTCTTCGGCACCGTCAGGATATACACCAACGGCACCCATGCCATAATAGACCCCAATCCGCCCTTAGCAGGAAAAACCCTGCACTTCAACATAACCCTTCTCAGCATACGTCGCGACAACGTGAGCATCTCCGGTCCAGCACAGGTAGGGGATGAGGTCAGCGTTGACTACGTGGGCTGGCTTGACGACGGGCAGGTGTTTGACACCAGCATGGAGAGCATAGGCACCGACGCCAGCATCCCCAAGGCAGACACCTTCAGCCGTCAGGTTTATGCACCCCTCAACTTCACCGTGGGTGAGGGCAGGCTCATAGCAGGTTTTGAAAAGGCTGTTATAGGCATGCATGTAAACCAGACCATAACCGTGAGCATACCCCCTGAGGAAGCCTACGGAGAGGTGAACCCCGAGCTAATCTCCACGATACCCCTCTACGACGAGCTGCCCAGGGTGGAGGTCAGGAACAGGACGCTCGTGGTGCCCGAGTCAACCTATGTCGCCTTCTTCGGCATGCCCGAGAAGGGTGCGGTTATCACGCTGCCCGGTACAGAAATAAAAGCCCAGGTTTCAGATAAATCAGAAGGCAATGTTACCCTGAAGCTTCTCTTCAGGATTGGCGAAACCGTAAACATCGGCTATCCCTGGAACTCCACCGTCATCGCCCTGAACGACGAGAAGGTGGTGTTCAGGCATGAGGTAACTCCCGGGCAGGTGGTGCAGTTTCCCAGCCTCCCCTGGAACACCACCATAATTGAGTAGCCCTACCTCATGGAAAACACGCACCCGCAGTACCTCTGTCTGTACATTCTGAGCAGCCTGCTGATTCGCACGCTCTCCCTGAAGCCATTGCCCTTCCTGAACTCGGTGGGCAGGTAGCTGAGCCCGTACCTCCCTGCCGCCCGCTCGCCAGCCTCGTTGACAGCCTTCACATCCTTGTGCGGGCTTATTGTGAGGGTGGTGGCAAACACACTGAAGCCCAGCTCAGAAGCCATGCGTGCGGTGCGCTCAAGTCTGAGCCTGAAGCACAGCCTGCACCTCCTTCCCCCCTCCGGCTCATCCTCCAGCCCCCTCACAGCAGCAAACCACTCCTGGGGCATGTACTCACCACGGATGAGCTCAAACCCCCACAGCGCAGCCAGCCTCTCCGCCTCTCCCAGGCGCAGCATGTACTCACCCTCATAGTGGATGTTCGGGTTGTAGAAGAAAGCCACCACCTCATACTGCCTTCTGAGCCTCAGGTAGGGCACTGTAAGGTCAGGTGCACAGCACGCATGCAGCAGCAGCTTCTGCCTCATACCACCTGCTCAATCCTCCTCAGAACCCCGGGAAGCTCCCTGAAGTCCCGCACAACCGCATCCAACTCTGCCTCCCTGGCTTTACCCTCCTCTCCTCCACGCAGGCGTACGAGCACCGCCTTCATCCCCACCCTCTGAGCACCCTCCGCATCCGTGCGTGGGCAATCACCCACCATAACGCACTCCTCTGCCTCAACACCCAGCGCTTGCATGGCAGTATAAAATATCTCAGCCTCCGGCTTCTCGCACCCCACCTCCTCGCTGGTCACAACGCACTCAAAGAAGTGGTGCACCCCCAGATTTATCAGCTTCTCCCACTGCTTTACCGCGATTCCGTTGGAAATAACCCCCAGCCTGTACCTCCTCCTGAGCTCAAGCAGGGTGGGGATAACCCCGGGAAAGGGCACCAGATACCCGAGCTTCGTTCGCTCGTAAGCCACCACTCCAGCCGCCACTATCTTGGGGCTCCAGGGCACCCGCAGCTCCTTCAGCAGCTCATCGTAGTGCTTGGGGTAGTTTGAGCCACGGCGCTTTATCACCCGCTGCAGTTGCGCATACAGCTCCTCCTCCTCGCCCTCAAGCCCCGCGTCAATCATGGCTCTTATGGAGTTGAGCCTCGCCATTCTGGCGAGGGTGGTGCTGTCATAGAGGGTGTTGTCTATGTCAAAGAATACCGCCCTGAGCATTCTACCTCAGTACCTCTACTGAGGTGGCAAATATCCTCGTGCCCTGCACGCCCGTGATCTTGGCTCTGACCCGCTGACCTTCTCTCGCGCCGTTCACGTAGATGATGTAGTCCCCCATCCTCGCAACGCCGTCGCCGCGCTTTCCGGTGTGGGTTATCTCCACCGTTATCTCCTCACCCACCTCCGGCTTGGTGCTGCGCTTTCTTGCGGGGGAAGCCCTTATTGCCCCTAAGGGGTGTCTGGAGCCGCAGGCTTCGCATCGCAGTATCGTGAACCTGTCCTCCTTGACTATCCTGGTGTCCGGTCTGCCGCACTCCGGGCAGAGCACGTAGTGGGTGAGAAACGCCTCAAACTTCTCCTGAATCTGCTGCTGCCTGAACTGTCCCTTCATTATCAGCATCTGCCCCTCAAGGCTGCCCGCGGTACCCAGCTCCCTGAACAGGTACTTCACCAGCATCTCCGGCGGACGGTTTATGAGCTTTGCCACCTCGCCCAGGTTGTGCACCACCGTCACCTTACCCTGGATTATGGCTGAAATCTGTGGTATCTCAAACCTCCTGTGCTCCTTCACCTTATCGGGAAGCTCATTGTATGCCTTCTCCAGAAGCTGCTCGTAATCGTACATTCAGCATCCCTTCACAGTACCCCCAGCTCCCTGAGGGTCTTCTTTATGTTCTCCGTGGCTCTCTTAGCATCCTCCACGCTCTTAGCGCCTGTGCACACTATCTTGCCCGAGCCGAAGAGCAGCAGCACCACCTTCGGGTCCTCCATCCTGTACACCAGCCCCGGAAACTGCTCGGGCTCGTACTCGGTGTTGTCCAGGGCTATGGCTATGGCATCTAAGTTGAGCTCTGCATTCAGGTTGGCTGTAGCAACCACATTCTGGATGACAATTTCAGGCTCTGAGTTTATCTCCACCCCCGCCTCTCTTATCTTCTCAACGATTTTCTTTATCGCGAGCTTTGCCTCCTCAATGCTCTTAGCGCCTGTGCACACTATCTTGCCAGAGCCAAAAATCAGCGCCGCCGCCTTGGGCTCGTTGAGATGGTACACCAGCCCGGGGAACTGCTCGGGCTCGTACTCAACACGGTCCAGATTGAGGGTTATCTGCCCCAGGTCAAACCTCTGCCCCAGAGAGGTTGATGCAACCACGTTTTCTATAACCACCTCTGTCATGACGTGACCTCCTTTAAAAGCACCCTTACCACACCCGTATAAATAACCATTTAAAGGTTATTTACAAAATGGTTTTTGTGCGATTTTGTGCCCGGTTATTGGCTTTAACCACCAGTTTTCCACTTCTGAAAAAGTTTATGATGTGAATATCTGAAGGTGTGCCCCGGGAAGTGATAGTTATGGCAAGGATGCACACAAGAAGAAGGGGCAAATCAGGCTCAACAAGACCGCTTCGCACATCTCCACCCGAGTGGGTTGAGCTCAGCAGGGAAGAGGTTGAGGACATAATCGTTAAGCTTGCAAAGCGCGGGGAGTCGCCGAGCAGGATAGGTATAATCCTGAGGGACCAGTACGGAGTCCCGCTGAGCAGGTACATAACCGGAAAGAAGCTGACAAAAACCCTGGAGGAGAAGGGGGTTGCACCCGAGATACCCGAGGACCTGATGAACCTAATCAGGAGAGCCGTGACCATAGACAGGCACCGCAGAGAGCACCGGAAGGACATGGTGGCAAAGCGGGCGCTTCAGCTTGTGGAGGCGAAGATACGCAGGCTTATAAAGTACTACAAGCGCCGTGGCAGGCTCCCGCAGGACTGGGAATACACCATGGAGAAGGCAAGGCTGCTGGTCAGGTAGGTATCACCTGCAAATGCACATCCCTGAAACCCTGCGGCAGCGGCTTAAAGAAGCGGTGGAGCTTCTTGAGGAGGCAGGCGACAGAGGCTACCCCGTGCAGGTTGTGAGTCACAACGACGCAGACGGCATAACCGCCGCTGCCGTGCTGCACTCAGCTCTAAGCAGAGCAGGCTACCCCTGCATCACCCGCTGCGTAAAGCAGCTTGACTCTGCGGTTCTGGAGGAGCTCTCCGGCGGGGACGGGCTGGTAATCTTCGCCGATCTGGGTTCGGGGCAGGTGCCCGCTATAAACAGGATTCTTGCCAAGAGGATGTGCGTGGTGCTTGACCATCACCAGCCTGTGGAGGAGGAGCTGAGGAGGGGGTGCGAGGTGAACGCCCACCAGCACGGCATAGACGGCGCTAAGGAGGTGAGCGGCGCGGGGATGGCGTACCTCTTCGCTAAGGAGCTGTGCGGCTGCAAGGAGCTGAGCGCCCTCGCCATTGTGGGTGCAGTGGGAGACCTGCAGGACTCACAGGGGGTCTTCAGCGGTGTAAACCGTGAGATAATAGCAGAGGGCGAAGAGGCAGGGGTGCTCAGGGTTGAAAAAGACCTGAGGCTCTTTGGCAGGCAGACGAGACCCCTCTACAAGGCGCTGGAGTACACCACCGACCCCTTTCTCCCGGGGCTCAGCGGAGACGAGCGCTCCTGCATAGCCTTTCTCAAGGAGCTGGACATACCGCTAAAGCGTGAGGACAGGCATGTTATGCTG